>JBEPWQ010000001.1:0-61040 GCA_041642315.1 Desulfobacteraceae bacterium
CAGAACCAGGCCCCGGCCGAGATGCGGCAAGCATGGGGCAGAGGACAGGGTCCCTGCCCCATGGGGTATAACTGCCCGATGGGTGGCCCCCGCCATGGCCGGCGCGGTCGCGGCCCCCATCACGGGTATGGCTGGTAATCGAATTCCTGTCCCCTCCCGAATTCGGAAGGGGACAAAATACCCTTCCTCTTCAAAAAAACCGATCCCTTCCGTAAGGCTGACCGCCTTCTCATCGCTCCTCTTTCAGGCATTCTTTCCAGCAAGCATTCTATTCGGAATACAGTCGATTCTTTTCTATAATACCCGCTTCTGCGTATTTCCCGGAAGCCGGGATTCGATTAGGGATGTTTTAGAATTAGCTGACCCATGTTGGCCATGATCACCGTTTCGGCCACCCCGTGAATCTTTTTTCCGGACCGGCAAGAACTCGCATTCGCTCAGACAGCTTCCCGGCCCGGAAAAAAGATTCACGGGGTGGCCTGCCTATCATTCAAGCTTGGCCGAAACGATGATCAAGGCCCCCATGTATGGATGCACCGCGTTCGGGTGTTCCGGAAGAACCACTACACCAAAGGAGAACAGAATGCACCCCTTTCTATTCCGCGTCTTTCTCGTCATCCTGATCTGCACCCATCTTTTCGGCTGCTATGCCCTGCAGCCTTCTTCCGGCGGCGGCCAGACCGATTTCAATCCGCCGAGAAAAGTCGATCCGGCCGATATCGCGCTGCCGGACGGGTATCAGGCCGAAGTGGTCGCCACCGGGTTCACTTTTCCGACCGGCGTCGGATTCGATGACGACGGCGGTGTTTATGTAGTGGAGGCGGGGTACTCCTACGGCGAGGTCTGGACCACGCCGCGCCTGCTTCGAATCGATCCGGACGGGAACGGTTTTACCGTAATTGCTGCGGGGGAGGACAATGGCCCCTGGACCGGCGTCGATTTCGACGGAAGCGCCTTCTATATCGCCGAAGGCGGTGAACTGGAGGGCGGACGCATCGTCCGAATCACCAAAGAAGGGGAGGTAACCCGGCTGGTGGAAAATTTGCCGAGCAGAGGGGATCACCACACCAACGGTCCCGAGATCGGCCCCGACGGTTGGCTCTACTTCGGCGTCGGAACGGCCACCAATTCCGCGGTGGTGGGCATCGACAACTATAAATTCGGCTGGCTGCAGCGGTATCCCGATTTCCATGACACTCCATGCCGGGACATCACCCTCACCGGCGAGAATTTCACGACCCAAAACCCCTTCGAGCCCGGCACTGACGAAAAGGTGGTCACCGGCGCTTTCGTACCCTTCGGAGAGAAGACCCAGAAGGGGCAGATCATCGAAGGTGCGGTGCCCTGCAACGGAGCGGTCTTTCGGATCAGACCCGAGGGCGGAAATCCGGAGCTGGTGGCCTGGGGGTTTCGAAACCCCTTCGCATTCGCCTTTTCGCCGGACGGCCGGCTGTTCAGTACAGAAAACCAGTACGACATCCGCGGCAGCCGACCGGTTTTTGGAGCCGGCGATCTGCTCTGGGAAGTGAAACCCGATACCTGGTACGGCTGGCCCGATTACCACGGCGATACCCTCCTGACCCACCACAGCCGCTATCAGCCGCCGGGCAAGCCGAAGCCGCCGGCTCTGATTCAGGACCATCCCGATACCCCGCCCAAACCGGTGGCGGTGCTCGGGGTCCATTCCTCTTCCAACGGATTCGATTTTTCCCGCAATCCCGATTTCGGGTATGTGGGCGATGCCTTTATTGCCCAGTTCGGAGACCAGGCCCCCACCACCGGCAAGGTGCTGGCGCCGGTGGGCTTCAAGGTGATCCGGGTCCGGGTGGATGACGGAATGGTAAAAGATTTTGCCGTCAATAAAGGAGAGAGTGGCGGCCCCGCCTCATGGACCGGCGGAAACGGCCTGGAAAGGCCGATGGACGCCAAATTCGATCCGGAAGGCACGGCACTCTACATTGTCGATTTCGGGGTCATGATGCAGAGCAGGCAGGGCGCCTTTCCGATACCGGAAACCGGTGTGCTCTGGCGGGTGACGAAGCGCTGAAAAGGGACCAACCATCGCCTTGCTGCTTGCAATGAAAACCGGCGTGGGATGCGCAGGCACGGAAATGAAAGAAAGGAGAAGGGGAATGAAATCGACTATATGGATCATAGCCGTACTGGCATGCGGTCTGGTCTGGCTGACGGGATGCGGGTCGCCCCGCAGGGGCGCCCCCACCGGGGAGCCGGTGGAAATCACCCGCGGATACGTGGAAAAGGGGCAGCAGGTGTTCATGGCCATGTGCCACCAGTGTCATCCGCGGGGGAGGGCGGGGGTCGGACCGGCCCTCAACAACAAAGCGCTTCCCGGATTTTTGATCCGACTCCAGGTTCGGCAGGGGTTCGGGGCCATGCCGGCGTTTCCGGAGAAAATGATCAGTGATTCCGAACTGGAACGGCTGGTCGCCTATCTGTTTCGACTGCGGCGTGCGCCTCAAGACTGATATCGAACCCATTCCTGTTCCGCACCCACACCGATCAAGGAGGAGATCCATGCGCATCATCGAACCGCACATTCACAATGTCTCGAGAACGACGGACGACTACTACAACATGGCGGTGGCCGGGATCGTCGCTTGCGTGGAGCCCTCGTTCTGGGCCGGCACCGACCGGACTTCGGTGGCCGGGTTCGAGGATTACTGGGAACACATGATCCAATTTGAGACTGCACGGGCCGAGAAATTCGGCATCAAGCATTATGTCATGCTCAGCCTCAATCCCAAAGAAGCCCGGAACGCCATCGCCCGGGATGTGGTCCAGGCCATGGAAAAATACCTGGACCGGGAATCGGTGGTCGGGATCGGAGAGATCGGTCTGGATCTGATTACCGAAGCGGAAGAAGAGCTGTTTCGAATTCAGCTGCGGATGGGAAACGACCGGAAAATGCCGATGATCATCCATTCCCCCCACCACAACAAGAAGCGGGGGATCGAGCGGATTATCGATATTCTGGAGGAGGAGGGGGTGGCCCAGGAACGGATCGTCATCGACCACAACACCGAGGAGACCATTGAACTCTCATTGGGAACCCGGTGCTGGGTCGGCATGACCGTCTACTATGTCACCAAACTGAGCGCTGAACGGGCGGTCAACTTGATCACCCGCTACGGCACCGACCGGATGATCGTTAACGGATCGGCCGACTGGGGCTATTCCGACCCGCTCGCGGTACCCAAAGTAGCGATGCGGATGCGAAAGAGCGGCCGTTTTTCGGAGAAGGAGGTTCAGAAGGTGGTGTTTCAAAATCCCTATGATTTTCTGAAGCATTCCTCCCGATTCAATTTAGATATTGTATGAATCGAAAGCGGATCACCTCAGAGCGGTTTAAATGAGACGGAAGGCTGTGCCGACACTTTGGGGCGAAACCATCGCGGAAAAAAATGGTGCGATTGAGATCAAAGCGGGCGGCCATTAGGGGCTACACCTACGAATGGAAAAAGCTGCCATAATCGAAAGATCGCGGGTTATTCCGTATCTGCAACTGGCCCGGTTTCCCAATATCTTTACGGCTGTCGCCGATGTGCTTGCCGGATACCTGATTGTCGCCGGTTTCCAGGTTCGATGGACCGCTCTGTTGGGGCTCATGACCGCCTCGAGCGCCATTTACGCCGCCGGCTGTGTGCTCAACGACTACATGGATCGGGAAACCGACGCCCTGGAGCGCCCCTTTCGGCCCATCCCCTCCGGTCGGATTTCGCCGCGCCGGGCCTTTTCCATCGCGCTGATTCTGTTTTCCTTGGGTCTGTTCGGTGCGTCCCTGGCCGGCCCGGCCCCGTTCTGGACCGCCTTGCTGCTGGTCGGGTTCGTGGTCGGCTATGACGCCCGGGCCAAGAAGCGATCCGTGGAAGGGCCTCTGACCATGGGTCTTTGCCGGTCGACCAACCTGGTCCTCGGCATGAGTCCGGCATTCGGGCAGGGCGGCATCCATTGGCTGTTTCCCGTGATCACCCTGGGCTATGTATTCGGCCTGACCGCGCTGAGCCGGTATGAAGTCAGCGGGGGCCTCGGATTTCGAAAATGGCTGATCCTCGCCCTCTGGATACTGACCATCGGTGCGATTATAGGGATGAATACGATCGGGGTGCTGCGGACGCCGAGTCTGATCTATCTCGGCATCTTGATTCTTTGGACCGGCCCGATGCTGGCATACGGGTTGTTCAAGGTCTCGCCGGCGCACATCGGCCGGGCCGTCAAATACCTGATTCTGGGAATTCCGGTGCTGGATGCGGTGTATGTATCCGGGATTCACGGATTTGCCATGGGCCTGCTGGTGATGTTCTGCCTGGTGCCTGCCTGGCTGTTTTCAAGATTTTTGTATGTGACCTGAATCAACATCATTCTGCGCGGAAGGAGATTTCGATATGGAACGAAAACGAGTGGTGGTTCTGGATGTGGTGGGGCTGCGTCCGGACCATTTCGCAAGCCCGGAAAAGATTCCGAACCTGGCCGAACTGGCGGACGGCGGCACCCTGATGACCATGAAGCCGGTCTTTCCGGCGGTGACCCTGCCGGTACAGGCCAGCCTCACCACCGGGGTCTATCCGGAGACCCACGGGGTGGTCTCCAATGGGTTCTATTTTTCCGAACACCACCATGTCTCCTTCTGGGAGCAGGCCACAGGACTGGTGCGCTCCGAAAAGATATGGGAGCGGCTTCACCGAAAAGACCCGGCGTTGAAAACCGCCGTCCTCTTTTTTCAAAACTCTCTATACGCCGATTGCGAGGCGGTCATCACCCCCAAACCGCTGCACACCGACGACGGGTTGGTTCAATGGTGCTACTCCAAACCGGTGGGGCTGTATGAATCGATCAGCGAAAAAATCGATCCGTTCAATCTGTATCACTTCTGGGGGCCCCTGGCGTCGATCGAGGGGAGCCGTTGGATCGCAAAATCGGCTGTGGAGGTGATGGACCGAATTCACCCCGATCTCATGTTCGTCTATCTGCCCCATCTCGACTACAGCTCTCAGAAGGTGGGCCCGGACGACCCGAGCATGACCGAGGAACTGCGTCGGATCGATCGGGAGGTCGGAAGAATCGTCCAGGGAGTGGATGCGCTCGGATTGAAGGAGGAGACGATCTTTATCGTCTTGTCGGAGTATGCCTTTCATACCGTTCAGGGGGATGTGGCCCTCAATCGGGTGCTTCGGGAAAACGGTCTGCTGTCCGTGCGGACCATCGCGGGCCGGGAATACCTGGACATGGAACTGAGCCCGGCCTTCGCCATGGTCGATCATCAAACCGCCCATATTTACATCAAGCCGGGCCGGAAAGCGGAGGTCCGGCAGGTGCTCGAGCAGTTGGCGGGGATAGATTTTCTGCTGGATACCGATGAAAAACAGAACCTGCGCATCGATCACCCGCGCAGCGGAGACCTGGTTGCCGTGAGCGGACGAGACCGGTGGTTCAGCTATTACTGGTGGCTGAATCCGGGCAAGGCTCCCGATTTTGCAAACCGGGTGGATATCCACCGAAAGCCCGGCTACGACCCACTGGAGATGTTCCTGGAGCCGTCCACCCTCCATATTTCCCGGGACACCCGGCTGATTCACGGATCGCACGGGTACCCGCCGGTGGACGAGCGGGATCGGATTCCGCTTCTCATCAGCGGGGAATGGCGGGAAACGGCCGGCATGTCGGAAGACTTGAGTGTGCCGGATGTGTTTCACCTGATCGAGGGTATCTTCAACGGCGACTGAGAGAATGTCTGAACCGGAGCGAAAAGAACCCCTACGATCAGCAGCAGCTGCCTCTGGAAAAAGAAGAGGCCAGGGATATTGTGGAAAATTATCTGGAAGGCAGCCGAAACCCCAATCTCAGGGTCGGGGATGTGGAAGACCAGGGAGACACCTTTCAGGCGGAGACCGTGACAAAGGACGGCTCCCTGGTGGATCAGCTCCTGATCAACAAGGATACCGGGTGGATGCGATCGGTGTATTAAAACCGGTTGACAGCGCCCATGTAAAAAACTAAGGTTCTTATCAAAAGGTAAAATCAAGTGTTGGGGGTGCTCTCTGAGGAGGGCTGAGACTTTACCCTTCGAACTTGACCTGGATAATACCAGCGAAAGGAAACACTGCAACGGGTCCAAAAAACCCGGCATGCTGATGAAGCAGGTGCAGTGAAAGGCTGTACCTGCTTTTTTTATTTAGAACCGGCTCATACGAAAGGCGTCTTTCGGCGCTGTTTCGAAAAACGGCATGTCGCATATCACCGATATGCCTGAGGAGAAAAGAAAATGAGTACACTCATTGATGAACTCAAAAACGGCGAACGACCGGGGTTTCTATCCCAAATCGCGATACACGAATCGATGGATGAAGAGATCCTGGTCGACCGGGTGCTGGCAGGCCGAATCGTCATCTGCCGGAACCGCCGGCACCGGTTCGATCCGATCGCCATCGGCGCCGGCACACGCATCAAAGTGAATGCGAATATAGGGACCTCTCCCACCCAATGCGATTTCGAAGATGAAATCATCAAGGTGAAAGCGGCTGTGGATGCGGGGGCAGATACGGTGATGGATCTCTCCATCGCCGGAGATATCGGCGGGTTCCGTCGGCGGGTGACGGAAGCATGCAATGTCACCCTGGGAACGGTTCCCATTTACGAGGCCATGATCGGTCTGACCCATCCATCCGAGCTGACCCTGGATCGATTTATGAAGGTGATGCAAAAACAGGCGGAGGAGGGGGTCGATTTCATGACGATCCATTCCGGACTGCTGTGGGAGCATTTGCCGTCCGCGCAAAAGCGGGTACTGGGCGTGGTCAGCCGGGGCGGTTCCATCATGGTTGCCTGGATGAGGCACCATCGGCGGGAGAGTTTTCTGTACACCCATTTCGACCGGATTCTGGAAATCGCCCGGGAATATGACATCACCATGTCTTTGGGCGACGGCCTGCGGCCCGGATGTACGGCGGATGCCAACGACGCGGCCCAGTTCGGTGAACTGGAGGTGCTCGGCGAACTGGTGCAGCGCTGCCGGGATGCCAACGTGCAGGTGATGGTGGAAGGTCCCGGCCATGTGCCGTATCATCTTATCGAGGAAAACGTGCGGCGGCAAAAAGCGACCTGTCAGGGGGCTCCCTTCTATGTGCTCGGTCCCCTGGTGATGGATTATGCCGCGGGATACGACCACATCGCCGGTGCGATCGGCGGAGCCCTGGCCGCCTGGTTCGGCGCCGATTTTCTCTGTTATGTGACCCCGGCGGAGCATTTGCGCCTGCCCACGCTTGAAGATGTGCGGGAAGGGGTGATCGCCTCGAAAATCGCCGCCGCGGCCGTGGATCTGGCCCGAAACCACCCCCGGGAGATCGAGCGGAATCTGGCCATGTCCAGAGCCCGGGAACGATTCGACTGGGAGGGTCAGCAAAACCTGGCCATTGACCCCGCCAAATTCTGCGACTATCTGGAAAAGGTTGATCCGGACGCCGAAGGCGATCCGAACCACGCCTGTTCCATGTGCGGCGAATGGTGCGCGATCAAGCGGACGAAAAATCGGTGACGCCCGGCGACTTCAAGGGTGTCGAGGCCGGTTAGGGATCAGGGGGAGGGGGACGCCTTTTCTTCGGTCTCCTTCAGAATGGTTTCCTCCATCGGATGGGAGACATTCTCCCGGGGTGCCAGAATCGTAAAGGTGGTTCCCTTTCCCCAGGTGCTGGCGACCTGGATATCCCCGCCCATTTCCCGAAGCGCCTTTCTGGCGCTGGCCAGAGAGAGACCGGTGCCCGATTCCCGGGTCGTGAAAAACGGGACGAACATTTTGGGCAGGTGCTCCGGTTTGATGCCCTGTCCCTCATCCTCCACCTCCACGGAGCAATGGCTGCCGTGCCGTCGAGACCGAACCCGGACCGTCTGGCCGGGAGAGGAGACCTCCAGCGCATTGGTGATGAGCTTGTCCAGGATCCATCCGATTTTTGCCACATTGACCTGAGAGGGACACCCTTTCTCGTCCGGATCGGCCGTCAGGTGGATGCCGGCGGCTCGCGCCGCCTCCTGATGATGGCCCACCCGGTCCTGAATAATGGCGTTGAGGTCTTTCGAAATCGTCTGAATCTCTTCCCTGGGAACGAACATCGAGAGTGTCTCCACCAGCCGCTCCAGACGGTTCATTTCCTGATTGAAATCGAGGTCGAGTTCGGTGCACTGAAGGGCTTCTTTTTCGCGGCACAGTCCCTTGAGGGCGCCGAGGATATCCCGCATTTCATTGCCCACGGCGGTGGCGGCCCGGCCGAGCACCGCCAGCTTCTCCGAACCGATCATCTTTTCCTGGTGCTGTCGTTGCCGGTCCACCAGCCATCCCAGGACCACGGCCACCAGGTTGAAAATGAGAATCTGACTGAACACCGTGACGGCGTTGCTGTGTGCATCGTCATAAATGAAGACATGGGGTGCATAGATCAGGCTGATGATGATCGATGTCGCCAGACCGATTCGAAGCCCGAACCAGAAGCCGGCCAGAATAATCGGGATGAAATAGAACTCCCGGTGGAGAATGTGCAGCCCCATCTGCTCCCCGGCGGTGCCGTAATGGATGATCGAAATCACCGCCGTTAGACCGATGATGGTCAGCAGTTTGGTGTTTTTGGATTTAAGTTCCATGTGACCTCCTTTTTATATCTACTTTGAATAAAAATAATGGCGGATCGGGCAAATGTCATGGCTGAAATATTCTCCCAAAAATGGCGGAAACCGGCGAATCGGTCGTGCCACCAGAGAGAAGATGGGATTATACTTTCTTTCATCAGGAATTTGGAAATCGGTATGAAAATAATTTGCACCCGGTCATAGGGGATGCTATTTTTTGAAAACCACCTTCAATTTAATAGAAATGATTGAATGAAGCTACCGCGGCCCAAAAGCTTATACCTTCCCGCCCTCGCCATCGTCGCATTGGTGCTGATTCTGCTGGTGTTTATCGGTTTTTCCACCTATCAGAACCTGGATCGGGCTCGGACCCATGCCCTTCGGTTCGTTCACCGGGAAGGGGTCGCCCTGCTGCAGGCGATCGAAGCCGGTACCCGGGCCTGGATGATGACCCCCATGTGGCATGGGGATTCCGTCGAACGGCTGATTGTGGAAACCGGCCGAAGCGAAGACATCGCCTATATCTATTTACTCGATCCTGCAGGGCGGGTGATTCATCATTCCGGCGCCCGGATCGAATCGGCGAATCCCGATTGGCTGCCGGATTTTTCTGAGGCGGATCGGGTGGTGAGCCGATTCCGACGGCTGCCGAACGGCACCCCGGTGTATGAGCTGGCCAAACCGTTCGAACCGGTGCCGGCGGGCATGAACGACATGGCTTTCCGCCAGGCCCTGACCTTGCGGCGCCGTTCCACCGAGTCTCATCTGGACGAAGACGCCGTTCTGGTGATCGGGCTCAAGATGACGACTTTCGAGGAGGCCCGCCGCGAAGATCTCCATCATGCATTTGTCATGGCCGCCATTCTGGTGGCTCTGGCCGCGGGTGCTTTCTTTTTCATTTTCGTAATCCACAGCTACCATCGAATGAATCGGACCCTGAAGCAGACCCGGGACTACACCCAGCAGGTGGTGGACAGCATGGCCAACGGATTGCTGAGCATCGATGCCGAAGGCCGGGTGCTCACTTTCAACCATCTCTCCCTGATCCTGATGGGGTTGGATCGGGATGTGCTCGAGGGGATGGACCTTCGAACCCTGTTCGATTTTCAATTGACCGGCATTGCCGAGACCCTCACCCGGTGCCGGTCGGTTTTAGACCGAGAGGTGCTTCACCGAACCCCCGGCGGAGAAACCATCCCTCTGGCCCTGAGTGTCACCCCGATTCCGGATAGATCCGGTAACTGCGACGGTGCGGTGATTATTCTGCGGGATCTGCGGGAAATCAAGCGCCTCCAGGAGCAGGTCCGGCGGACGGAGAGGCTGGCGGCCGTCGGTAAAATGTCTGCCGCCGTGGCCCATGAAATACGAAATCCCCTGAGTTCCATTCGAGGGTTTGCGCAATTTCTGGAAAAAGCCCTGAAAGACCGCCCCAAACAAGGAGAGTATGCCGCCATTATGGTCAAGGAGGTCGACCGGATCAACCGGGTGGTCACTGACCTGCTCACCTTTGCCCGCCCCATGGAGACCGAACCGACACCATCGAATGCGGACGAACTGATCGACCACACCTTTCGCCTGGTGGCGGCAGATGCCGAGTCCCGGGAAGTCAGTCTGAACAAGCGGGTCTCTCCTGAACTCGACACTGTCTATTTGGATTCGGGCCAGATGACCCAGGTCCTACTGAACCTGATTCTCAACGCCATGCAGGAGGCAAAAGCGGGGGACACGATTGAAATCGGGGCGGCGCCCGATGAGACGGGCGAGGGTCTGCGGATCTGGGTGGCGGATGAAGGACCCGGTATTTCCACCGAAAATATCGAACGGATCTTCGATCCTTTTTTTACCACCCGGGAAAAGGGAACCGGCCTGGGATTGGCCATTGTTCAGAAAATAGTGGAAAACCACCGGGGAATGATTCAGGTGGAAAGCCCCGCCCCGGGCAAAGAGCGCGGAAGCCGGTTTTCCATTCGCATTCCCCAGGACCCCCGGCAAGAAAGGAATCCATGAACCCGAAGGTGTTGATCGTTGACGATGACGCATCCCATCGCCGAATGCTGGAGGCGGTGCTCACGGCGGAAGGATATTCGGTGACCCACGCCGAGGACGGGCGTCAGGCGGTCTCCGCCGTGGAAGACCGGTTTTACGATCTGATTCTGATGGATGTCCGCATGAGCCGGATGAGCGGTATCGAGGCCCTGAAGGAAATCAAGGAAATCAGTCCGGGGATTCCCATCATTATCATGACCGCCTATGCTTCGGTAGGCAGTGCGGTGGATGCGCTCAAAGCAGGGGCTTATGACTATTTGACCAAACCCCTGGATATCGATGAGTTGAAAATCCTGATCGAAAAGGCTTTCCAGTTTCGTCGTCTGGAGCAGGAAAACCGATACCTGAAGGAGCGGATCGGGGATCGGTTCGATTTTTCCAACATCATCGGCCGCAGCGACCCCATGAAGAGACTTTTCGAAACGGTCTCGCTGGTGGCGCCCACCGAAGCCACCGTCTTGATCGTGGGCGAAAGCGGTACCGGCAAAGAACTGATCGCCAATGCGATTCATCAGAACAGCCCCCGTCGAGACAAGCCGTTTGTCACCGTCAACTGCGCGGCCCTGCCCGAAACCCTTTTGGAGAGTGAACTTTTCGGCCATGAAAAGGGCGCCTTTACCGGCGCGACCCGGCGCAAACAGGGCCGTTTTCGCCAGGCCCACACCGGTTCCATTTTTCTCGATGAAATCGCGGAGACATCCGCCGCCACACAGCCCAAGCTGCTTCGGGTGCTTCAGGAACAGACCTTCGAACCGCTGGGCGGATCTCAGACCGTGAAGGTGGATATTCGGGTGATTGCGGCCACCAACCGGAATCTTGAGACGGAAATCGAAGCGGGCCGCTTTCGGGAAGACCTCTTTTACCGGGTGAACGTGGTGACCCTTCCGATTCCGCCCCTTCGGAACCGGCGGGAAGACATCCTTTTGCTGTCCGACCATTTCCTCAAAATATACGCCGAAAAAAATCGGCGGCTCATCAAAGGTTTCGCCCCAAGGGCCACCGATCTTCTCATGCGCTATTCCTGGCCGGGCAATGTCCGGGAGTTGGAAAACGCGGTGGAGCGGGCCGCCATTCTGGCTCGGGGGGACGTGATCACCCCCGAAGACCTGCCCGAAGCCCTCAAAGATCCGGATGAAGATGCCCGATCATTCCAATCCCCCATCTTCAGACCGGGCACCTCCCTCAAGGAGATGGAAAAAGAGATGATCCTGCAAACCCTTCAAGATACCCACGGCAACCGCACCCGAACCGCTGAGATCCTTGGGATCAGCCGCCGGACGCTTCAGATGAAGTTGAAGGCGTATGGAGTGAATCCGTGAATTGTAATTACATCCGAAACCGCGTCCCCGGCGGAAAAGGGAGCCCGAAAATCCGATCCAGCACCCGAAGGCGTTCTTCGTCATCCGCCAGGGTGCGGCTGGTGACCGTCTGACCCTCATCCGTGATCAGTTCGTAATTCCGCAGAAAGCGCCTTGCCTCGGGGAAATATTTCATAAGTTCTGATGTTTCCGGTGCGGTTATTGCTGCCAGGGCCATTTGCCGGTCATTTCCACCTCCAGGGTAAAGCTGAGGAAGGTTCGGATGAGCACGATGATGGCCAGCACCGCCACGCTGTGCAGGGATAATTCCACCGCCACCGTGTTGATGATGTCTGCTGCCACCAGAAATTCGAGGCCCAGCAGAACTCCGCGAATGAGGCGATTGCGGGTTTCCTGAAAAATGGTGCCGGCATCGGTTCCTTGAATGAGCCTGAAGAGGGCGTAACCGAGGGCGTACAGGGCCAGGGCGGTAATGAGGGCCAGCCCGAGAATCTCCAATATGGCCGCACACCATTCGGCAAAGGGTTTGACGAATTCAGTCATGGTCATTTATCAGGGTCAACATGCCGATGAATAGCCTTCCAGCTTGCCAAAAAGCGGTATTTCAGAGAGGGCGGTATCTCCATCTTTATTTCCATTCTCCATCATTCGGAGAGTCTGCAAAGCCTTCCAGGAGAAGTCGATATCGATGCGGATCAGGGCGGCATGGTTATGCCGCAGCGGCTGAAACATCTTCAACCTTTCAGCTTATGCTGCTGATTTCAATGAGGGTTTTTCCGGATTTTGGCGGGGCGGGGGATGATTTATTTCAATCCGATACATCATTCTTTGTATCAGAATACAGGCTTTCCCGTATGTTTCTTTCGAATATAATGAAATATACGTAGTAATATTCAACGACTATACCTTTTCTTGAATCGGAGTTGCTTGAAAATGCGCTTGCTGTGGGCGGACATCTTGAAAATAATCGCAATCTTCGGGGTCATTCTCCTGCACGTCTCCGCGACCTTCCTGGTGCCCTTCGAGAGGTCCCGGGACTGGTGGATCGGGAATATCTATGATTCCCTTTCCCGGTGGTGTGTCCCGCTGTTCGTCATGGTCAGCGGGTCTCTCATCCTTCCGGGTGCCGGAAAACAGCCCCTTCGGCGATTTCTCCTGACCCGGGTCCGGAGAATTCTGATTCCGTTCCTGGTCTGGAGCGGGATCTATTTTTTCTATCGCATTCACATCAAGGGCGACGATCTCGCCCTTTCCGAATTTTTTCCGATGCTGCTCACCGAACCGGTTTACTACCACCTCTGGTTCATCTATATGCTGATCGTCCTCTATCTCTTTGCACCGGCTGCCTCCACTTTTCTGACGACAGCACCCGCCAGGCACATCTGGTATCTTATCGGGCTCTGGTTCTTATGGGCCTCCCTTCTGCCTATTCTCGATCAGCCGCTCGATTTTGAAACGTACTACAATCCGGATATGGACGACTATTCACCCCTGAAACTTTCAGGCTATTTTCTTCTCGGCTTTATTCTCAAAGACCGGTACGCCCGATCGGGAGGATCATTTTCTATGGTCCTGCTCATCTTTATGTTCGGTGGGGCCGCCACCATACTCGGCACCTATATGATGAGCCTGAACCGGGGTGAATTTCACCCCTTTTTTTACAAATATTTCAGCTTCACCGTCGTCGCCATGACCGTTTCGCTTTTTCTGTTGGTGAAAAGCATCTTTCACACCCGCAGAGAAACCACGGAAGAAGGTGATGAACGGATACGAATGAACTCCCCGAAATTTATTCAGAAGATCGGCATGAGCGTCTTCGGGGTCTATCTGGCCCATGCCCTGGTTCTCGAACTGCTTCGTGACGGGCGTTTCGGGTTCACCATCGATCACACCAGCGCCTTCGGCGCGGCGCTTTCCCCGGCGATTGGAATACCGGTTTTCGCAGTCACTGTTTTCACCCTTTCGCTGGTCCCGGTTTTGATCATTCGTTTCATACCTATTTTGAGAGATCTGATTGCATGAAACTTTCAAAACCGATCCGCACCGGCTTTATCTCTTTTTTCGGTCTGCTCTTTCTGTTCGGCTTTTGGGGAAAAGAGAACGCCGACATTCAGTTTGTTCCGGAGTACACCTCGTTCACGCAGGTGGCAAAGCTTGCCCTGCGCGAGCTGCCCAAACGGGAGGCATGGCAGGAGGCCGCGCCCGATGTTGTCGAGATAGAAATCCCTCGGGAAAACGGAGAACCTGATCAGCCCGCGCTCTGGTATCATTCGGGAACCGAAAAGAAGAAGCCGCTCCTTCTGGTCCTTCACAGCTGGAGTGCCGACTACCTGCAGCACTATGGGATTCCCTACGCGGTATTCACCGCAAAAAATGACTGGATATTCATCCATCCCAATTATCGCGGCAAGTTCGATGATGCGGACGCCACCGGATCCGAAAAAGCGGTTCGGGATGTGCTCGCCGCCCTCGAATACGCCAAATCCCATGCGCCGGTGAACGAAGATCGCATCTATCTGGCCGGATTTTCCGGCGGGGCCATGATGTCGCTCATCATGGCGGGGCGTTATCCCGAAAAATTCACCGCCGCCCTGGTCTGGGTGCCGGTGTACGATATGAACGACTGGTACGGTACCGTGATTCAGTCCCGGTACGAGTATACCGAACACTATAAACACGATATTGAAGCCTCCTGCGGCGGAAACCCGCATTCGAATGAAAAAGCAAAGGAGGAATGCCGGATACGAAGTCCCTCTTCTTATCTGGCCAATGCACGGGACAAAGGGGTGAAGATTCTCATCAGCGGAGGGATTCAGGACCACTTCGTTCCGCCCTCGCATGCCGTCCGCGCTTTCAACGATCTTGCGGAGGAGGATGACAAAATCACGGAAGCGGACTACCGCTTCATGGACGACACCGAAACGCTTCCCGACGGGCTGACAGGGCAGGGGAAAGAAAACCGGTTTTTTAAAGAGGCGGAACTGCCGGTGGTGTTTGTACGGAAATCCGGGAATGTTACCCTCGTTCTCTTTGACGGCGGCCACAATATCGTTTACAATGCGGGATTTTTATGGCTTTCGAAACAACACCGCGGATTCGGAAAAGATGACCTATGAGAAAATGATTTGTAATCTCGATCCCAAAATATTGTTTCGCGGCATATCCCTTGCCGCTGCAGCGCTGATGACCGTCGCTTTGAGTTTTTGCCAAACCGCAATCGCCCAGACGAATCCCATGGGTGATTCGCCCGGCCGCCCGGAAACGGAACCGCAAGAGGAATTGATCGGGTTTTCTTTGCTCGAACAGCGCCTCCTTCAGCAGGGGCTGATCGATGTCCGTTTGATCGACCCGTCGATCGTGGTGGATCTCAAATACGCCAAAGCGGACAACTTTATGGGCACCGACATCTACGGCGATTACACCCGCGCCTATCTTCGGCCTGAAGCTGCCTGGAAGCTGGTGAGGGCCAATGAAATTCTTCAGGAGCGCCACCCGAACCTGCGTATCCTGGTGGGCGACGCTCTCCGGCCCCGTTCCGTCCAGCGAAAGATGTGGCAGCTGGTCGCCGGCACCCCCATGCAGCCCTACGTCGCAAACCCGAAATGGGGCTCGATGCACAATTACGGCGCGGCGGTGGATGTCACTCTCTACGATGTCGAGACGGAGGAGAGACTCGATATGGGCACCCCGCTCGACCACTTCGGCCCCTTGGCACAGCCGAAGCTGGAAGACCGGTTTTTAAAAGAGGGAAAATTGAGCCGGGATCAGGTCGAAAACCGACGGATTCTGAGAAGCGCCATGAAAGGGGCCGGATGGCATCCGCTCAATATTGAATGGTGGCATTTCAACGCATTTTCCAAGGATTACATCCGCCGGAATTATTCGATTATCGAATAATTCCGGCCCTCAGCCGATCAACCACTGCACCGCCAGACCGCCGAGTATGCCATATTTGAGGCGGTAGTGAACCGTGTCGATCATTTCCGTGCCCTCAGCAGCCGGGCGAAACAGATGGTGATGGTGCCAGAACCGATAAGGCCCGAAACGCTGCTCGTCCACGAAACTGTGCGGCGGGTCGACATGGGTGATTTCCGTAATCCATGAAATCGGGATTCCTAAAATCGGCGTCAACCGATAGCGGATGAGCATTCCCGGGAACATTCTGTCCGGTACTTCTCCGGTGTTCCTAAACTTCATCCAGGGCGGGGTAATCGTCGGCAGATTGAGCGGAGATGAGAAGAACCGCCAGGCATCCTCCATTGGGATCGATAATTTTTGAACCCGGCGGAGACGGTACAGTTTCATCGGTTTTGATCCTTCTCCCGCATCTCCTGCCGCCGCATCGGCATGCTGTCGATCCGGTCGAATATTTCCTGAAGATCCGCATGCCGTTCGCGAGTCATTTTTACACCGCCATCTTTTCCGATGAGAATCACCGTTAACCGGCCGGGTTCCGCCTTGAACCGTCGGCGCAGTTCGTCGGCCTCAGCCGCAGGCAGCGGCCGATCCTCCAAACGGGATTCTCCCGCCTCGAACACCCGAAACACCACCAGATCCCGGTCCCTGACCCCGGCGGCATTTTCCGTCAACTGCCGCTCGAAAGCCGTGAACTCGGCATGGAACGGCGCAGGGGAGAAGACCATAAGAATACGATTTTCCCACTGGTAATTCGCAAGATCAATTCCCCAGGCCGGGGAAAATGCCGTCAATATGCCGGCCCCGAGAGAGAAGAACGCTTTTTTAGAATAAGATGTTTTCATGGTTCAAATTCTCTGTTTGTGTGAAAGATTCATCTCTTCAATATATGTCCTCATTCCGGGACGGCAAATCTGCATTACGCTCTCCTGGAAAAACCTTGACCCATTCGGGACCGGCGTTATGTTTGGTAATCGGTCGCAAAACAGAGCGGAAACGGAACGGGAATCATGAAGGCCATCAACCAAAATCTGGAACTCACCCCGATGGGGCTGTATTGCAGTGCCGGAGATTTTTACATCGACCCCCGGCGGCCGGTGAAGCGCGCTATTATTACACATGGCCATGCGGACCACGCCCGGTGGGGATCTGAATCCTACCTGTGCACGCAAGAGAGCAAAGGCCTTCTTCAGGTCCGACTGGGAAGCGACGCCAAGATCAAGGCTATGGCCTGCGGCGAGGTCCGAACGATCAACGGGCTTCGGCTTTCGCTGCATTCGGCCGGCCACATCCTCGGTTCGGCCCAGGTCCGGATCGAACGGTCGGTGCGGCCGGTCCTGGCCTTCGAAATCGCTTTTGAGGGGATTCAGCCCTCCACCCGCCACAAATCGGGGGTGGCGGTGCGGTTTCCGCGCATTCACCGGTGGCGCCATGACAAAACCGTGGCGGAAATCGATACCATGGATGGGCTCAAGGCGCTGCTGCCGGGCTGAGGACGAGGTGCACCGGTGTGGGACCGCCCTGTTCTCCGGTTTCGCCGGCACGCAATTGTGCCGGTCACCGGATCGGTTTGAATTGAAACTTCTGCCCGCCGATGGATTAGCTAGTGTCGTCTTGCGGAAATCCGTTTCATAATGCCTTCTCCTGGGTTTGGTATGTCCATTAATTCAAACCGGCATCCCATTCATAGTTATCACTGAGGCCGTCTCCATCGGCATCCACGAAATTTTTCATTCCAAGATCATGATACATTTGCCACGTCTGAAATGGATCATGGATCGTATCATTGTTTTCATCCATAAACGGGCCGAAATCGAATGAATGAAACAGCGGCGTGTTCTGCACCACATCCACAATTCCGTCACCGTTTTCATCCACAAACGCCATGCCGCCGGTCACCTCTGAGAACCGGCCCGGGTGGATGAATACATCCTCGTCCAGATCAACATCGAAATTTTCGTAGAGGTGAAAACCATATCCCATAAAACCGAGGCCCGGTACATAATTGTCACAGATTCCGTCACCATCGATATCGACAAAGTTCTTCATCCCGAGAGCCATGTACATCTCCCGGGTTTGAAAGGGATCATGGATCGAGTCGCCGTTTTGATCGATAAATGGACCGAAACCGGAGGAATGGAATCGTGGCGTATTTTGAACGATATCCTCGATTTTGTCTCCATTTTCATCCACAAAGGGCATGCCTCCCGTCACCTCCGAAAAGCGGCCCGGGTGGACAAAAGGATCTTCCCAGGTCGGTACATACAATCGGTCATAATGGCGCATCCGAGCCTGAACAGGGCCGCCCATTCGGAACGCCTCATGTTCCGGATCGGTAAACCCCCCGTCGTCCATGTGCCTGCCGAAGTCCCCGGGAGTGCCGTGCTGCGCCCCGACCTGAAGCGGAACCATCATGAATACGACCAGAGAAAAAAATATCCATCTAAATTTCATGCCGTTTACCTCCTTATTTTAATTAATTGATACTCTTCTGCCTTTCATACTAGGGTAAGATCCGTTACTTTAAATTGCAAATGGATGCGGTATTTTGAAAACCGGTCCCTTTTCCCACCATCCTCGAACATACCGTCGGCTATTTCAGGGGTCCCGATGCGGTCTGGGTGCAGACGCCCCAGGAAAGCACCTTTTTAAACACCAGGAATCAAACCCAGCTGCTTCATAAACCCATGGGCGCCATAACACCAGACGCGCTCATTCACTTGGCCGTCTGATATGCCGTAAAAGAAGTTCCCTTCATGCTCGTCTAATTTTGGATCTTTGGAATGCACATGAAATAAAGGGTATGGGTGGATTGGGCCGACCACTGGGTGACCACCTGGTCCCCTTCTGCTACTTGGTTTTCAATGGTGATCCTTTCATCCGGAAAGGCGGTGTGCAAATTGGGGTGGCGTTTCGGTTTCCGCGCATTCACCGGTGGCCCCATGACAAAACCGTAGCGGAAATCGATACCATGGACGGACTCAAGACGCTGCTGCCGGGCTGATGAGGCGCAGATGACCCTGGATATGTCTTCATTATGGAACGCATCGAAAACCGGCGGTCAGAGAGAAAACCGGAACGATGGCCTCTCACCGGAGTCCCAAAGCGGCAATCGCTCCATTGAGGATCACCGATAAAACGATGGAGGCGATACAGAGCGGGACCAGCGCAATGACAGAAGCCGCCCCTTTTCGTCGGTAGCGCCAGTGGCGGTAACGCACCATTGGAATCCATGCCAGCGGCGCCAGAAACATGAGCACGAACCAACCCACAAAGTTGAGCAGGGGGATTTCATAATAGACCGTTCCGGTAACGAACCAGACCCAGTACCCGGCTGCAACCGCCACCGGATCGATAAACAGATCCAGCACCACTGCGACGAACCCGGTAAGCAGCGGCACCTGCCACCACAGACGCCGCTGCGTGACCATATCCTGATCGGGGCGGGCCAGAATGCCTTCGGCCAGAAACAGGCAGCTTCCGCACATGCCGATCCAGCCGAAGAAGATGAAGGTGAAGACCCACAGGGGTGATTGCCCCGGGTATTCATAATTGTGGACTGCGAAAGAGGAGATAAAATCCATGATTGCCGTGAACCCGCCGGACAGAATCATAAAGGAGAGCGCGTCCGGTCCGCCGAATCGCCAGCGGATGTATGCAAGCACCAGGAATGCAAAGAGAATGCTGCCGATGAGCATTACCGAAAAATTGGCGTTCATGGCCTGTTCCGCCGCGTCCGAAGCAGATAGATCGCCAGCGCAGGCACCGGAAGAACGGCCAAATACAGCAGATGCCAGGCACCTGCGGTGACGGCCGTTAGTATCCAGAGCCCCCAATTGACCAGATAAAAACCGGCCGGAATCCAGCGGCCTGCCTTCGTCTGTTTTAAATATACATGCGCTTTTTCCATGGTAGTGCACCTCCGTTCGGGGGGGTTGCGGAAAGCCCTGGGTTCGGTAGAGCTAGAAGTACTTCAGAATCATAAGAATCATCTGGGAGAAGGGTAGGGGGTGGGCGATTTTTCGTTGACAAAAAGCCATTTCTCATATAAAGTGCGCTTCAGAAATAATCGGAGGGCGGATGACCTGCCACCCGCAGGGTGCCACGCTCCGAAAAAAATACAAGCGGATACCGGCGATTCAGGGAGGAAGAATGGAGCAGTCTGAGAGCAGTGCGCTCGCCGATAACAAGATGCAGGCTTATGGTAGGCTGGCAACAGAGCTTAACAAAGCGCTCGCGGAAATCCGCGATGCTCTGGCCGCCCATTCCGGATTGCTCCCGGAAGGGCGCCTGAAGGCCCTCGACACCCTGCTTGCGGAATTCGCCGACCGGCGCATTCGGGTGGCCTTTTACGGAGAGGTGAAGGCCGGAAAATCGACGCTCATCAACGCTGTGGCCGGCCAGGAATTGTCTCCGGTCGCATTCGGTCCGCTCACCTCCATACCGGTCCGGATCACATGGGGGAAGCAAGACGGCTGGCGGGTGGGAGAGCACCGTTTCGACAATATATCGGCTCTATATGAGGTCATGAAAGAGGTGCCGAAGGATGTCCGAGAGGTGGTGGTCGAAACCTCGGCGGACCTGCTTCAGCTCGGCGGTCAGGTAGACCTGATCGACACCCCGGGCGTCGGCGGTCAGGACCGGTTTGATCTCATCAGCGCCGATACGCTGAAATCTCTCGACACCGTCGTTCTGGTGGTTCGATACCCGGGGCTTTTTACCAAATTCACCCGTCATCTCATGAACGAACTGCAAACCGATATCGGAAAGCTGTTCGTGGTCTGGAATCTCGATACAAGTTGCGCCGAACTGGCGGCCGATGAGCGGGAGCGCCATGCCGAAACCCTTCGGGAACAGGTCGCCGGTGCAAACGAACTGCATCTGGTCGATGCCCGCGAGGGGTTGCGGGCCGCGCGGGCGGGAGATCAGAATAAAATCCGCTCCTCGGGCCTGGCCGATTTCAGTGCCGCGCTCGGGGCGTTCGCATCTTCGGAGAAACGAGAAGTCGCGGCCCTGCGGGAAGCGGCCAAGCGGGGAAATTTCTGGCTGTCGGAGGCGCTCCAGGCCCTCAGCAGACGCCGGGCAGGGCTGGAAGAATCCCTGAAAACCACGCGGGAATTGCTGGCGGACGTCAAGAGACGTTCGGATGCGGAAACCGAGACCGCCCGGAGCAGCTTTTCGGCTTTTCAGAGCGAGGTCGCCGCTGCTGAAAGAGAACGGAAGTCGGCCGCCGAGAAATTTGCCGACCGGTTGCGCAAACAGATCCGCTCGGCCCGTCGTTCCTGGATTTTTTCGGCGGATCAGCAGGAGCTTGAACAATCGGTGCGGACCGCAGTCGATGCCTATGCGGATGATGTCGAGGCGGCCTGCCGGGATTATGTCAGAACCTTGCAGAGTTCCGGGGAACGCTTCGGAGCGTCGGTGCCGGCCACCCCTCGACCGCGCACGGTACCGCTTCCCGAACCGCTCATCGCGGAAGATCGAATCGGCCTGGCCACGCGGGGCCGGGGACAAATGTTCAAACGCATGCTGCTCTTCAGCTGGTGTCTGCCCGGCATTTCGGAGCTGAAAGGCCCCAAGATATCGGAAGATCTCGCATCCCAGGCCGGATGGGCGAAGGAAATGGCCGATACCGCCGAAAAAGCGGTCCGAGCCGTGCTCGAGAAACGGCTGGCGGATATCGCCGGTCGAAGCCAAAAGGAAATCGAGGAGATCAAGAGCCGCACCCTATATGAGGCCGAGGAGGCCGAACTGGAAGCGCTCCGAAAGCACGTGCCGATGGTGGATGAAGCGCGCGCTCAAGTGATCCGGATCACCCGGGAGGCTCGATCGCTTTTCGGGTAGTCGAATCCTGCCGGTTCGCTGGGTCGCCGACTGCTTCGGGATGCCGGACCGGTGGGGGGGAGCCGGAGAGGGAGAAAGCGCCTATATGCTGAAATCATCATGTCTGCGGGCAGCCATTCGAATGGTGGAAGAATTTAGAACATGACCACAAATCCCATTCAGGCCAAAGAGGACAGGGCCAATGAGAACAAAAAGGGTCGTGAATCCCAGGCAGCAGAATATCCGTTCCTTGCAGATGCCGCGGAAATGGGCGGCGACATGCATCCCGAGCAGCAGGACCGAGGCACACAAGCCCGTCGGCTCCGAACGTTTTATTTCCGGTATCGCGGTCTCTTTTTGCAGGCCGTTATACTCATGGCCGTCTGGCTTGTCTTGAGCGGGCATTACGATCTTCAGCATATTCTTTTCGGAGTCGCCTCCGTGGTCCTAGTCGTCTCGCTCAATTACCGAATGCATCTGGTCCCTCTGGCTCCGGGGGAACAACCCGGGAGGCATCACATCATCATTCACCGTCTGATCATCTATCTCTTCTGGCTGTTGTGGCAGATCATCCAGTCCGGGCTGTATGTGGCCTACATTGTTTTGCACCCCCAGATGCCGGTCAATCCCATGCTGGTGCGTTTCAAATCGAGACAACCCAATGTTCTCGCCCGGGTCATTCTCGGCAATTCCATCACCCTGACCCCGGGGACCATCACCCTCGAGATCGACGGGGACGAATTTACGGTCCACGCCCTGAACGAAGATACCGAAAAGGCGCTGATCTCGGGCGACATGGAGGCCCGTGTGGGACGGCTCTATCTTTCCGAGTGCCGTTCCAAGGACATGTGCACCGACGTAGAACTAATCACCTCCGGACGAGGACGCTGATGGATATCTTTTTCATTATTATCGCCCAGGTTCTGTGCATCATCCTGCTTATCCCTTTTTACCGCGTCATTGTGGGGCCGACCGTTTTTGACCGACTGCTCGGAGCAACCGCGATCGGCAGTAAAATCATCACCATTGTCCTGCTCATCGGGTTCATGTTCGACCGAATCGACATGTTTATCGACATCTCCCTCGGTTATGCCATTCTCAATTTCGTCGGGGTCATCGCCATGGCCAAGTATTTCAAGACATCTGCCAGGTTCTGCCGACTATGATGACCCTGCTCTTTCATATTCTCGCTGTTCTGCTCATGCTCGGCGGGGTCTTTTTCATGCTCGTGGGCAGTATCGGCCTCAACCGCATGCCCGATTTCTATACCCGGTCCCATGCGGCGGGAAAAGTCGACACCCTGGGGATCATGATGTTTCTGGCTGGAATGATGGTATTCGAAGGTTGGACGATCAACAGCGCCAAACTGCTTCTCATCATCGCCTTCGTGGCTCTGACCAGTCCGGTGGCCACCCACGCTCTAACCAGACGGGCGCTGCTCATCGGGCTCAAACCCTGGTACCGGCCTAAAAAAGACAGGGGCGATTCCCATGCAATGGCAGATTGAAATCCTTCTTTATGTTGTTCTCATCGTCGCCGCCCTGAGCGCCCTGGGCATTCGGAACCTCCTGGCGGCCGTGGTCATTCTGAACATTTTCAGCTTCATGAGCGCCTCCATCATGGTCTCCATGGGAGCCATCGATGTCGCTTTCACCGAGGCCGTGGTAGGTGCCGGCGCCGTGGGTGTGTTCAATATCCTGGCAATCCTCAGGACATCCAGAAAGAGCCTAGATTGAAAGCACTCCATATCATCCTCCTGGCATTCTTCGGGTGCTTGCTCATGGCCGCGGCCGCAGGGCTTCCCCCCCGGGGAGATATTCATGCCCCGGCCCAGCTTCTGGTCAACCCCGCGGGCACCCCGGTGGCGGGGGCTTACTACATTCAGCATGCCTACAAGCATGCCGGGACCCCGAACATCGTCACCGTCGTTCTGGCGGACTATCGGGGATTCGACACCCTCGGGGAGACCCTGGTGGTGTTTACCGGAGCGATCTCCGTTCTCTTCATTCTCCGTCGGAGGAAGGCATGAAAACCCCGTCGGGAAGCCCGATCATTCAGGTGGCCACCCGGGGGCTGGTTCCGGTGATCCAGATCATCGGCCTCTATGTCTTCTTTCACGGCCATTACAGCCCCGGGGGAGGGTTTCAAGGGGGGGTGCTCCTTGCGGCCAGTATTATTCTGGCCCGCCTTTCTCTGGGAACCGAGATCAGCCAGCGCCTCTTTTCCTCCCGCAGGACCATTATCTTCAGCGCCGTGGGGGTACTGATTTTTGCGGGGACCGGCCTGGCGGCCCTGCTCGCAGGAGGGCAATTTCTCAACTATGAATTTCTTCCATTGCCGGGGCTTGAGCCTGCCGACCTTCGGAACTGGGGTATCCTGATCATCGAGTCGGGAGTGACTATTACGGTGATGACATCCCTGATCGCCATCTACGACGAAATTATCGGTTGCTGACCATGCTATCGGGTACTGACTATGCTTGAGTTAATCGAAGGATATTACGCCTATTTTTTTCTCATTCTGCTGTTTCTGATCGGACTCTACGGCATGATGATCAAGCGGAACCTGATGAAGAAAATCTTCGGAATGTCCATTGTTCAGAGTTCGGTCATTCTCTTCTGGATCACCAGCGCCTTTAAAGAGAAAGCTACCGTAACCGTTTTGGACCCGGGTATCGGTCTCGAGAACCCGGACCTGTACCTCAACCCGCTTCCCCACACCCTGATGCTGACCGCCATCGTCGTGGCCGTGGTCACCCTGGGGGTTTCTTTCGCCCTGATCATCGCCATCTATCGTAATTACGGCACACTGGATGAACCGCGTCTGCTGGAACGGACACGATGAATTCGATTCAAATCCCGCTTCTCATTCCGGTCACATTCCTTTTCGCATCCCTGCTGACCCCTCTGGCGGGGCTTCTGGGGCGCTCCTGGGCCCATCTGGTCTCTCTGGCCGGGGCGGTTTTCGTCTTTTTTCTTTCTCTGAAGGGGCTTGGGGCCGCACTGACCGAGGGTCCGCTCCGCTACCACGTGAGCGGCTGGCTGCCGCCGATGGGTATCGAATTCGTTCTCGATCCCCTGGCCGGGTTTTTAGAGGTCATCATCACCGGCATGACCGTTCTGGTTTTGATCTATGCCCGGAAAAGCGTGGAGATCGAAAACCCCGACAAGGCCGTTCCCTTCTACACACTCACCATGCTCCTGATGACCGGCCTGAGCGGCATGGTCATTACCGGGGACCTTTTCAATCTCTATGTCTTCCTGGAGATCAGCGCCCTGGCCGGATACGCCCTGCTGGCGATCGGGGGCAAGCGGGCCCCTTTTTCCGCATTCCGCTACCTGACCCTGGGCACCCTCGGAGCGGGGTTTTATCTGATGGGGCTGGTCTTTCTCTTCATGACGACCGGAACCTTGAACATGGCGGACATGTCGAGGATGCTGCCTCTGGTCAACGGCAGCTTTACCGTGACCACCGGTCTGATTCTGATCATTCTCGGAGCGGGGCTGAAAATGGGGCTCTTCCCGCTGCATACCTGGCTCCCCGAAGCCTACACCAACGCCTCCTCGGCGGCTACCAGCCTGATTGCCCCCGTGGGCACCAAGGTGGCCGCCTATATCCTGATTCGGATGCTGATCATTTCCGGCTTTCCACCCCTGATTGAACTTTTGACCTGGGTTGCGGCCGTGGGGATTATCGCCGCCTCGATTCTGGCCATCGCCCAGAGCGACATCAAGCGTATGCTGGCCTACTCCTCGGTGGCCAACATCGGCTATATCGCCCTGGGCATTACACTGGCCAACCCCCTGGCCTTTATCGGTGCCATGCTGCACATTCTCAATCACGCCCTCATGAAGGCTGTGCTCTTCTTTGCCGCCGGCGGCATTTTCAACAAGATGGGCACCCGGGACATCTTTCAACTGCGCGGCCTGCCCAAAAAGATGCCGTTTACGGCCGGGGCCATGCTCATCGCCGTGTTTTCCATGGTCGGCATTCCTCCCACCGGGGGGTTTTTTAGCAAGATTTATCTTATATTTGGCGCTATCGAGGCCGGGACATGGTTCTTTGTGGCTGTCATCCTGATCAGTACCCTGCTCAATTTCGTCTATTTCTTCCGGGTCATTCAGACCTCGTTTTTCAAACCTTATGAGACTGCGGGAACGCCTGATGACGATGTAAAATACGAAAGCATGGAAATGGATGAGATGAGCCCCGGCATGCTTGTTCCCACCCTGATCATATCCGTGGTCATCATTCTGGTGGGTCTGTTCAACGGGGCCATCGTAGACAAGGTCATCATCCCCGGACATCCCTGGTTTTCAGGTTAACTGAAGGCCGCCCGCCAGATCAGGATACGATAGCATACGGCCGATAATGTAGGAGAAATGATTTGGATACTCTGTTTGCATGGCTCTGCCTGATTTTTCCCCTGACCGGGGTCCTGTCGACCCCCTTCCTGGCCCGCATCGGCCCCGCTTTGCGGGATTACGGCTCGGTCTTCTTTTCTTTTCTGACAGCGGCCTCTGCGGGGATGCTTCTGCCGCTGCTGTTTACCCCCGAAATGCTTCCCCTGGAGACTTCGTATATCTGGCTCGACACCCCCATCCGGGTCAATTTCGGGGTGCTTATCGATCCCCTCAGTATCGTCCTGGCGAATGTCGTGGCCGTGATCAGCTTTTTCATCATGGTCTATTGCCTCGGATACATGAGGGGGAACCCTTCAATTTTGCGCTTCTGGATGCTCATGAACGGGTTTATCGGCAGCATGCTCCTGCTCGTATTGGCCGACAATCTGCTGCTCATTTTTGTCGGCTGGAAACTTGTCGGGGTTTGCAGCTACGGACTCATCGGCTTCTATTACAGGGATGAAAAAAAATATTGGATCGGGGGGCCCGCACCCTTCAAATTCGACCCCCCATCCGCCTGCGGTCTGAAGGCCCTGCTGGTCACGGGGGTGGGGGATATGTTCATGCTGGCCGGAATCCTGATCATGTACTATTATTCCGGAACCCTGGATGTCATGGGGCTGTACCGGACAGCCCCGGAATGGGTTCCGCAGATGGCCGCCGCCCCGGGCATGATGATCCTGGTCAGCGTACTCCTGATCGCCGGTCCGGTGGGTAAATCGGCCCAGTTTCCACTGATCGAATGGCTTCCCGAGGCGATGGCCGGTCCGGGTCCGGTATCGGCCCTCATCCATGCGGCGACCATGGTCAAGAGCGGGGTTTTTCTCGTGGCCCGACTCGTTCCCATCTTCTACTACGGCTATTGGGTGGCCGGCTCCCCGGAGGCCATGCACTTTTTCGTCATCGTGGCCTGGATCGGGGCGGTCACGGCGTTTATCGCCGCCAGCAAGGGGCTTGTCGCCCTGGAGCTGAAAAAAATTCTGGCCTACTCCACCGTCAGTCAGATCGGATACATGATGCTCGCAATGGGCCTGTCCGGGTTTCGGCAGGATCTTCTCGTCAACGGTTATACCGCGGGGGTGTTTCACCTGATGAGTCATGCCATGTTCAAGGCCTGCCTGTTTCTCTGCGCCGGAACCGTGATCCATTCGGCGCATTCGATCTACATTCATCAGATGGGCGCCTTGCGCCATTACCTGCCCTTTACCTGGGTTTTCATGACACTGGCTGCTCTGTCCCTGATGGGGGTTCCGCCGCTGCCCGGGTTCTGGAGCAAGGACGCCGTACTTCTGGTCTGTCTCGAGTCCCGGCACTATATGCTCTTTGCCGTGGCCGTCGCCGCCGTGATCTGTACCTCTTTTTACACGGTGCGCCTGATCGGGATGGTCTTTTACGGCCGACCCAGCGATCATTTCAGGGCTCTGGAAGAAAAGTACAAGACCCTGGAAGAAAAACGCGCCCACCTGGGGGAAGGCTATCTCAGCCAGACCTTTGCCTGCGCCGCTCTAACGATGGGCATCGTGGTGTTCAGCATCTATGGCCTGCGGGTTGAGCACATGCTCCATGACCTGTTCGCAGATAATCTGGCCCATGGACTTTCCCTGCCCACCGTCGGCCATACCGCCGCTTTTCCCCACCTGCTGGTGCCGGTCCTGTCGGTTGTCTGCGTGGCCGCCGGTGCGGTTCCGGCCTTTCTTTTCTATTTCACCGGAACCTGGAGCGTACAGGCGGTCTTCCGACGGTCCAACCTGTTGAAACTCATCCATATCTTTCTCTGGGAGCGGTGGTTCATCGACAGATTCTACAGCTGGTTTATCGTCGGCGGTATCAGGCGCCTCTCCGTCTTTGTGGCTCGAATTTGCGAAGCTTTTCTCGACACCGTGATCCATAGCAAAATGCCCAGAGTGGTCACCCACGGCGGCAAGGCCCTGCTCGATTCCCTCCATGCCGATGCCAGGGATTTATCGAACAACATCGCCTATGTCCTGGCCACCGCCATCTTTTTCATTGTCGGAACCGTATGGTGGATCCGATGACAACCGCCGTTCTTCTCCAGATCGTCTTCATCCCCGCCCTGACCTCTCTGTTTCTTTTTCTGTTCCGGCACGCACTCGGCAAAAAGGCCGGGTGGATCGCCACCCTCAGCCTGATCTACACCACCCTTCTGCTGACTCTTACCGGATTCCGCATTTATCAGGGTAGCCACCGGATTTATGAAGAATATCTGCTGATCTCACCCAACATTACACTGGGGCTCATGGCCGACGGGCTGAGCATCTCCGTGGCACTGATCTCCAATATCCTCTGCCTGGCCTTGTCCCTCTTTTCCATCAAGTACATCGATTATCGAATCGGGTCCATCTATCAGAATGTCGAGGCAAAGAGAGAAATCAGTTATTATTCCCGATTCTACTATCTGTTTCTCTATTTTCCCATGGGCTTCATGGGGGTCTCCTTTTCCACGAACCTGATCGGTATGTATTTTTTCCTGGAGGTTCTGACCATCACCCTGTTTTTCCTGATGGCCTATTTCGGCTATATCGAACGGGTCAAGATCGCCATGATGTGTCTGCTCTGGGGAATTTTTTCGGCCTCTTTCTTTCTGGCCGGATCACTCATGGTCTATTCCCGGGTCGGAAGCTTCGAGATCGCCCGGATCAGCACGCTGGCCGGGGATCCCCTGACGTTCTGGATCATTACCGTTTTTCTCCTCGGCCTCTTCGTCAAGATGGCGGTGTTCCCGTTCCATGTCTGGATGCCCTGGGTCCATTCCACCACCCCAACCTGCATTGCCGGGCTTCTTGCGGTTTACGCCAATATCGCCGTCTACATTATCGTCAGGGTGCTGATTCTGCCCTTGTATGATGATTTCCAGATATTCGGTCCGATGATCATGGTCATGGCCCTGATCACCATGATCTATGGGTCTCTGCTGACCATGGCCCAGACCGACATCAAGCGGGTGGCCGCCTGTTCAACCATCAGTCAGATCGCGTATTCGATGCTGGGGGTCGGCGCCTTGACCGCAGTCAGCCTTGAGGGCGGCATGTTCTTTTTTTTAAGCCACATCATGGGAAAGACCGTTTTCTTTTCCACGGCCGGCATCGTCGTCTATACCACCCACATCCGCGATATCAACAGCCTGGGCGGGTTGGCCGCCAAAATGCCAATTACCGCCCTGCTGTTTATCTCCGGGGCCATGATGCTTTCCGGTTTTCCCCCCTTCAGCAGTTTTCCCGCCGAATGGATTCTGTTCACCGGTATTTTCGAACGGGGAGCCACGGACCAGCTGACTTTGGTGGTGGGTCTTACTGGCGTAATGGCCATCCTTCTGACCGTCGGCTACACATTCATGGCCGTCCGGAAGGTTTTTTTCGGTCCACTGGCGGCGGACTTCGACAATGAACACATCAAAGATCCTCCTTTGAGCATGTCGATTCCCATCATCTTTCTGGTCGTCCTGTCGGTCGCCATCGGGATGTATCCCAAGATTCTCATGGATCTTCTTCAACCGGTCATCAGCGGAGCGATCGCCTTTTAATGAAACCAACCATGACCAGTCCGATCTATTTCGCCTGAACCCCACCAAGCCCCCATGGTCCGGAAGGGATCTCCTCCTGGGGGCATTTACAAAGGAGCAAGGGGTGTTCCACTGGCATGAAACCACCGACGTCGCCATAATAGGAAGCGGAGCCGCCGGTCTTTCCGCGTCGATCGAGGCCCGAAAGGCGGGTGCCTCGGTGATCGTCTTTGAGAAAATGAAGGTGACCGGCGGCAATACCCGCCTGGCCGATGGGGCCCTGGCCGGGGCCGGGAATTATCTTCAGATGGAACGCGGCATTGCGGATTCGCCGGATCTGTTTTGTGAAGACCTGCAAAAGGCGGGTCTGGGGCTCAACCATCCTCGGCTGACACGAATCCTCGCCGAGAATGCGGCGGATGCCATCTCATGGACCCGAACCCGTCTCGGAGTTCGATATATGGACCGGCTCGATCGGTTCGGGGGGCATTCCGTTCCCAGATCCGTCACCATCCGGAACTTTTCCGGTCTGGCGCTGGTCAGAGCCTTGACAGCCGCGGCAACGAAAGCGGGCGCAGAGATTCGAACATGCTGCATTTTGTCCGGGTTCCATATCGACTCGGAGGGCGGGGTGACCGGTATCCGGATTCGATCCGGTTATGGCTTTCCCGACAGCGGGAGCGGAGATCTTCGCAATATCCGGGTCCGCCGGGGAGTGGTCTTGGCCACCGGCGGATTCGGCAATGATGTCGCTTTTCGCATACTCCAGAATCCGGTATTGGATCATCGGGTCTCATCCACCAACCACCAAGGCGCCACCGCTGAAGGGCTGGTTGCGGCTTTGAAAATTCATGCGGCCCCGGTGCACCTCTCCTGGATTCAGACCGGACCCTGGGGCTGTGCCGATGAGGTCGGCTATGGGCCGGCGTCACGGTTTGCCGCATACGGAGTGTTTATCGCCGGTATTCTGGTAAATCCGGCCACAGGTCGCCGCATCGTGAACGAATGGGCCGATCGAAGAATCCGCTCAGAGGCCATCTTCAATACCGGCCATCCCTGTGTGGGGATCACCGACGCCCGGGGAGCGGATCAGGAATCGGAAAGCCTCGTCCACTGTCTGGAAAATGGAAAGATCCGGCCGTTTGACACCCTACACGAATTGGGCAGAACTTATGAAATGCCGGTCGGTGAATTAGAAAAGGCGGTGGAAGTCTACAATCGGGGGATAGAAAGGGGAGGGCGGGATGAATTCGGCAAGGATCTGTCCCAAGGTGCCGAGCCGCTGGATCGGCCGCCGTTTTACGGAATCCGACTTTGGCCCAAGGTCCACTATACTCCCGGCGGAATCGCCATCGATGAAAAGGCCCGGGTAATCAACCTCGACGGAGGTATTATCCCCGGCCTCTTCGCCGCCGGGGAGGTCTGCGGCGGCATTCACGGCGCCGGCCGTTTGGGAAGCTGCGCCCTGCCCGAGTGCATCGTGTTCGGACGAATCGCCGGACGATCGGCGGCGAGTCAAGATTGTAGCAAAGCATCTTTCCGGCCCGTTCGTCCGCACCGGTTTTCCACTTGACAGAATCGGGAACAAGCATGAATTTGCCGATAGGGCTTTTTCATCGGTATCCGCTTTCCCGAAACCCTTTTCACCGGAGGCGCTTTTAACATGATTCTCCCCATATATCTCGACTATAACGCCACCACCCCCCATGATCCCGAGGTGATTGCGGCCATGCGGCCGTTTCTGGAGACCGAGTTCGGAAACCCATCCAGCGGCCACGGTTACGGTCAAAAACCGAGAGAAGCGCTGGCCCGGGCCCGGACCCGGGTAGCCCGTCTGCTCAACTGCGCCCCGCATGAGGTGATATTCACCAGCGGCGGCACTGAATCCAACAACCATGCGATCAAAGGCATTGCCCATGCGTATCGGGATCATGGAAATCATATCATCGCTTCCATGATCGAACATCCGGCGGTACTGGAGGTCTGTCGCCATCTGGAAACCGAAGGGTTCCAAACTACCTATTTGCCGGTGAACCATGAGGGAATGGTGAGTGTCACCGATCTGGAGGAGGCGATCCGGCCGGAGACCATCCTGATCACCCTGATGCACGCCAACAACGAGGTCGGTACCATTCTGCCGATTCCGGAGGCGGCCCGGCTGGCGCGATCCAAAGGGATCGTTTTCCACACCGATGCGGCCCAGTCGGTCGGGAAAATACCCACCCCTGTCAATGAACTCGGGGTGGACCTTTTGAGCATCGCGGGCCACAAACTCTATGCGCCCAAGGGGGTGGGCGCTCTCTATCTTCGAGAAACCATTTACCCGGAAAAATTTTGCCACGGGGCCGGTCAGGAGATGGCCAAAAGGGCCGGCACGGAAAATGTTTTGGAGATTGTGGGGCTGGGGAAAGCGTGTGAAATCGCTCGCAGGGATCTCCAGAAACAGACGGATCACATGAAGCGAATGCGGGATCGGCTTCACCAGGGGCTGATTCGGGAATTGGGGGAGATTCGCCTCAACGGCCATCCCGACCGGCGGCTTCCCAATACCCTGAGCCTGTCTTTTCAAGGATTGCAGGCGAATCGAATTCTGGAGGCGATCGGGTCGGAAGTGGCGGTCTCCGCCGGGGCCGCCTGCCATTCGGATTCGATTGAAATTTCTCATGTGCTTCAGGCCATGGGATTGCCCCTTAGCTGGGCCGGCGGAACCCTCCGGTTCAGTGTGGGCCGGTTTACCACCGAAGCGGAAATAGACCGTACCATTGCGGTGGTGTCCGAAGCGGTCAAGACGCAGAAGGAAAAGGTGCTGCCGGTACCCTGATTTTTTAAGCCAGGGCGAACAATTTCGGGAGGAGCTGAATCCCAAAATCGGAAAGGGGAGTTGACCGGCCGGACCGCTTTTCGGGCGTACGGTTGCCTCCCAGGAAATAGTATTCACACCGGATCGTCGGGGGTCATGACCGGATTCGATTTTTCCTCCGCTCCCAGCATATCCAGAAGCGTTTCGAGGGACCATAAAATGGTGGTGACCTTTTCCTTTTCCATCTGATTCAGACGCTCCAGGAACCGCTGTTGAAGCGGTGTCGGGGCCTGATCAAGAAAGCGGCTTCCCGCTTCAGTGATCTCCACATGGACCTGCCGCCGGTCCTTGCTGATCCTTTTTCTTTCCACCAGTCCCCGGTTTTCCAATCGATCCACAATTCCGGTCACGGTGCTGTTGTTCAAATGAAGAATCCGGGTCAGTTCACCGATGGAGACCGGGCCGCTTTCCCCGGCCCGTTGCAGGCAGATGAGCTGAGGAACTGTAATATGATGGTATTCCTGTATGTATTTTGAATGTTTCGATAGTTCCCGGTTGATCTGCCGCAGCCGTGTGACAATTCGGGTGCTGATGTCTTCTGTCATGATTTTCTTTTCGATAAAAGGAGTCCATGTAAAAAGCCCCAAACACTTTCTTGGTAAATTCTCACTATATCCTGCTTTTACATAAAAATCAACTCTCTGAATTCTTCGATTCTCCCGCCTTCGGGCTTTATTTGTTATTTAGCGCGCATTTCTCTGAAATGGGTGTTGACAAAGCTTGATTATTCGATTATACACGCTTAGATATTTTCTATGCAAAATAGTCGCATGCTAAAATTATTCACCGAAATAAATTATTCAACCAAATAATGATAGGCAAGGGATTGCTATTTAGGCATTGGATGGAACGGAAGAATACGATTTGCGGAGATTTATAAAAGAGACGAATTCCCCTCGCACATTGAATTAGGCGCAAAAAACACTGTGCCTAGTGATTTCCCGCCTGCGTCGGCATCAGACCGATATGTATTGCACAAGAAAAAATTTTTGAGAATTGCTTTCACATGATGAGGTAGGTGCAGCCGGTGATGCGGTTCACGGACGAAATCGACGGAATTTTTTGTCGGTTGCATTTTCCTGTAATTTAAAACCAAAGGAGAAAAACCAATGGATCAGATCGCACCCACAACATTTAAACCCCGTCTTACAGTGCTCAACCGGGAACAGGCGCTGACCATTCACACGGCGGCGCTGGAGATTCTCGAACGGACCGGTTTTGAAATTGAACACGAAGGGGTCCTCAACATGCTGCTGGAGGCCGGATGCACTCAGAATGGGGACAGCAAGGTCCGGATGCCCGCGTATCTGGTGGAAGAGGCGCTGCGGACAGCGCCCCGCCAGATCACCATGTTCGACCAGCAGGGCGAGCGAACCATGGCCCTGGTGGACGACAACTTCTATTACGGCACCGGTTCGGATACCATCTTCACCCATGACCTGGAAACGGGTGAGCGCCGCAGAACGGTCCTGGCGGATTCCGGCAATTTCGCCAAGCTGGTAGACGGTCTCGACAATATGGATTTTTCCATGTCCATGGGCAACCCGGAAGATGTGCCCATCGACGATATCTATGTCCACGTGTTCGGTGAAATGGTCCGAAGCAGCAACAAGGCGATCTGCTTTATCGCAGACAGCGGCCGGGATATGGAAAAGATCTACCGTATCGCCTGTGCCGTGGCCGGTGGGGAGGATGAACTGGCGGAGCGGCCTTTTATTCTCAATTATTCCGAGGCTATCAGCCCGCTGCGGTATCCCCGCAATGTGATGGAGAAGCTGGTCTTCTGTGCCGAAAAGAAGATTCCGATCTGTCTGCCCTCCGGCTGTAACGCGGGCGGCGGCGGCCCGGTGACCCTGGCCGGGGCCATGGCTCTCGGAATTGCGGAAAACCTGGTGGGGCTGGTCATTCACCAACTGGCCGGCAAGGGCTCCCCCTTCCTCTTTGCGCCCAACGTCAGCATTCTCGATATGAAGTCCACCGTCATCTCTTACGGATGCCCCGAATGGGCGCTGACCCAGGCCGCCCTGGCCGACATGCGTGACGAATTATACGGTCTGCCCATCTGGGCCTATGCCGGATCATCCGATTCCAAGGTCATCGATGCCCAGGCCGGGGCGGAAGCCGCCTTTTCCATTCTGACGGCCATGCAGTCCCGGTGCAACTTCATTCACGATGTAGGATACATCGAGCACGGCAACACCTCCTCTCTGGAGATGGTGACCCTGGCCGACGAGCTGGTGGCCATGAGCCGCCATTTCATGGAAGGCATTCCGGTCAATGAAGACACCCTGGCCCTGGATGCCATCGACCGGATCGCCAACGGCACCGGGAATGACATTTTTCTTTCCGATCCCCATACCTTTAAACATTTCAAGGATGCCCACTTTCACCCGAAACTGATCGACCGGTTCCGCTATGAAAACTGGGAGAAGAAGGGGTCCATGGACATGTATCAGCGCTGCAATGCAGAGGCAAAACGCATCTTGAGCGAGCATGAGGTGGTTCCCAAATCCGACGAGGTCATCCGAGAAATCGAAAATATCCTGAACGGAAAGAAAAAAGCCGCCTGATTCAGCGGCGGATTGGAATAAAGTAGGATCCAGAGATCGGCGGGTGAGAACAATGGGTTCTGCCTGCCGATTTTTATTTGGGATCAGGTTTCAAGGGAACCGGTTTCCTATCCGGCGGAAGACTCGATGGTTTCTCCGAAAACCGAGACGGCCGGCTCGGCGATTCTGGAATCGTCATATTCCACAAACTCCCCGTTCATCTCTCGGGGGGCGTGCAGGGCGAGCCATGCCACGGAACGGGCCGGCACGTATGGCGGTTCCAGCTTGTTTTCGGATTTGAGGGTTTGAAAATAATTTACCTTGTCTTCGGACATGGCTCCGGGGCCCTCTTTCCGGATCATTTCCTGCATTCGGGTGTCCACCACTCCGGGACGAACGGCGACGGAAATAACCTCGGATTCTTCCTCGGCCAGAATTCGCGTGAAATGGGTCAGCCCGGCTTTGGCTACACAATAGGCGCTCCAGCCGCGAATGGATTTGACGGCGGCCCCGCTGGAGATATTGACGACGCGCCCCCTGGCGGCCCGCAGGTGGGGCAGCGCGGCATGGGTGAGGAAAAATGGACCCAGAAGATTCACTTCGATGTTGTAGCGCCAGGCATCCGGGTCGGCATCGGCCACGGTGGCGATGGGGCCCAGAAGCCCGGCATTGTTGATCAGGGCGTCCAGACGGCCGAACCGGTCCATGGTTTTCCGAATCGCTTCGTTGCAGCCGGTCTGTTCGGCGATATCGGCGGAAAAGGGCAGGCCCTCACCCCCTATACGGTCTATCTTTTCCGCAATCTCTTCCAGGGGATCGGCCGAGCGGGCCACCAGGGTGATACGGGCGCCGGCCTTGGCCAGCCAGCGGGCGATCTCGGCGCCCATTCCGCGGGATGCGCCGGTCAGGAGTACAACGGGGCCATCAGCCATATATCATCCTCTCCAGGTTCAGGTGTTCGGATATGTTCGGTCTGCCTTCAGCTCGGAAAGATCATTTTGCCGGTGGTGGAAAGATCGTACCCTGCCATGGCGGCGGCGGCGTTCAGAAATTCCGGCTCGTGCAGCATCCCGAAAAAGAGCTGCACCCCTTCATCGAAGAAGCGCTCCTTGGTGACCAGAAGGTCGAATCGCTCCCACCGCAGGGGAATGAAATCGAGGTTCAGAATTTGACCGATCGGCCGAATGGACGGGGCTGCGTCCGCTTTACCGGAGAGGATTTCCAGCCCCACATCCAGGTGCTTGGGGATTTCCCGGTCGTATCCGTCGAGGGTTTCTCCTGAAATGTCGGCTTTTTTGAGTTCCAAATCAAAAAGCAGCCGGGTTCCGGTTCCCACCGGGCGGTTGACGATCTTGAGATCTTTTCGGGCGAGGTCCGTTATTCCGTGAATCGCCTTCGGATTGTCCTTTTGAACCAGAATGCCCTGTTCCCGCCGGCAGAAATTGACCACGGCCGGGGATCTTTCCAATTCCCGGGTGGCGAATTCGAAATTATACTCCTTTTCGTTTTCCTCAAGCAGGTGGCTCGAGGCGACATGGCAGAGATTTTGCCGCAAGGCCCGAATTCCGCCCATGGACCCCAGATTTCCGAAAACCGCTACATGTTCCGGATACAGCTGATTGAACACCGAGAGGGATTTGTCCAGAAGCGGATCATTGCTGCCGGCCAGGATGAGCAGTCCGTGATAGGGGGGAAGCTGCGTGGTGGGTTCGGGGTAGTTGAGGGTGTTGTTTTCGATCCACTGCTCCACCAGGTGCCGGGGAAAGAGCCATTTCCCCGTGATTTTGGTTGCCGGCAATCCCTTTTCGGAGATCAGGGAATAGACCATTTTTTCATTGATATCCAGAAACTTCGCCACTTGCTTGGTTGAAAACATCTCCTTCATCAGATGCGCCTCTGGTCATTTCAATGGTTAGGGGCCCGGCTGCATAAATTCGATTCTTTTCTTGATACTATATGGTTGGTGCGGACTGTGTCAACCGGAGATTTCCGCGGCCTCGCACCGGTGAATTCTGTGTTTTCAGTCTGTAAGGACCAGGGACCATTCACCGTTTCGGCCCGGGATATTTTCCCGGCACGGCAAGAACTCGCTGTCGCTCAAACAGCTTCCCGGCCCGGGAAAATATCCCGGGGTGGCCTTCCTAATTATTCAAATTTGGTCGAACCGGGCGATTCGGGGAGGTTAAGATTTTGACATTTAATCCCTTCTCTGTTAAATCTTTTACCAGTTAGACCGGAGATGAGGAGGTAAAAATGTTTTTAGGATTTGATCAAACACTTTTGGAGAAAGGAAAATTCGTATGCTCAAGAGAGTGACCATTCTGCTGTTTTCCATTGTGTTTCTTTTTTCGGGGTACGCCCTTGCAGCCGAACCCCAACAGGGGGGAACCGTCGTATTCGGGCGGGGCGGCGACAGCGCCGGTCTGGACCCGGCTTTTGAAACCGACGGCAACTCCTTCATGATCTGCGACAATGTTTTTGATCAGCTGGTGCTCTACGCCGATGAATCGACGGAGACGGTGCCGGGTCTGGCGACATCCTGGGATATTTCCTGGGATGGGCTCACTTACACCTTTCACCTTCGAGAAGGGGTCAAATTCCACGACGGCACCGAAATGAACGCCGATGCGGTGGTTTTTTCCATCGGCCGCATGATGAAAGAAAAGAGGGTCAAGTTCCACAAAGACGAGTGGGAATTCCCGGAGAAACAGCCGCCGGCCGAATACTGGCTCAGCATGGAGATGGACGACACCATCGGCAGCATCGAGGCGGTGGACAACCACACCGTGGTGTTTCGCCTGAAACGGCGGGAAGCCCCGTTCATCGCCAATATGGCCATGGATTTCGCCGCCATCGTGAGCCCTACGGCGGTGCTCAAGCTGAAGGATGATTTCCGGTCCAATCCGGTGGGCACCGGCCCCTTCAAGTTCGTGAAGTGGATCAAAGACGACCGGATTATTCTGGAAGCCAATCCGGATTACTGGAACGGCCGGCCCCACCTCGACCAGGTGATATTCCGGGTGATTCCCGACAACTCGGTCCGGTTTCTGGAGCTCAAGACCGGCAATATCGACATCTGCCAGTTCCCCAACCCTGAAGACATCGACCTGGCCAAACAGGACAAGAACCTGAAGCTGGTCTCCCAGCCGGGCATGAACATCGGGTATGTCAGCTTTAACCATACCAAACCGCTGTGGCAGGACAAACAGATCCGCAGGGCCTTGGCCTACGCCATCAATAAAAAGTCCATCGTCGACAACATCTACTACGGCCTTGGGCAGGTGGCCAAGAACACCATTCCGCCCACCCTCTGGGGATACAACGACGAGATCGAGGATTATCCCTATGATCCCAAGATGGCCAAATCCCTGCTGGAAGAGGCCGGATTCTTTCAGAAACTCAAGGATGCCGGACAGGAGAAGATCACCCTCTGGTCCATGCCGGTGCCCCGGCCCTACAACCCCAACGGGATGAAGGTGGGCGAGGCGATTCAGGCCAACCTCAAGGACGTCGGCATCGACGTGGAACTGGTGACCTTTGAATGGGGTACTTATCTGAAGAAGCAGCGGAACCAGCCGCCGGAGATGGACCTGTTTCAGCTGGGATGGACCGGCGACAACGGAGATCCGGACAACTTCCTGGCGGTCCTTCTGGACGGCCTGGCCGATCCCAACGTGCGGACCCAGTGGAAAAACGAGGAATATCACGACACCATTCTCAAGGCCAAACAGGCGACCTCCCGGGAAGAGCGGGTTGAGCTGTATCGCCACGCACAGGTGCTGATCCATGAGGAGGTGCCGATGATCAACATCGCCCATTCCCTGGTGGTATGGCCCATGAAGCAGCGGGTCATGAACTTCAAGCTGCACCCCACCGCCAGTGTGCGCATGCACCAGGTCTGGGTGAAAAAGTAAGTCAACACCCGGGGCCGGTCGGGCACACCTCGACGGCCCCGGATTCTCCGGGATCGCCGAGTCGTACTCGACACAATATCCCGGAACGCGGGCTGTAAGGAGATCTATTGTCCCGGTTCATTCTGCGCCGATTCCTGTCCCTGATTCCGACCGTATTGGGGATTTCCATTCTGGTTTTTTTTATGATTCATCTCATACCCGGAGACCCGGCCGAGATGATGCTGGGGGAGCGGGCTTCGGAGGAATCCCTCAAACAGCTGCGGGAACAGCTGGGATTGAATGAACCGCTTTATGTCCAATACGGGCTGTTCATGTCCCGCCTGGTGCGGGGGGACCTGGGAAGGGCCCTTCGCACCAATGAAAAGATCACCACCGAAATCATGCAGCGGTTTCCGGCCACCATCGAACTCTCCCTGGCGGCCATCCTCATCGCCACCGTGTTCGGCATGCTGGCCGGGATCATTTCGGCCACCCGCCAGTACTCGTTCTTCGACTATATCAGCATGGTGGTCTCCCTGATCGGGGTTTCCATGCCGATCTTCTGGCTGGGGCTGGTCCTGATGATCATCTTTTCCCTGCACCTCGGCTGGCTTCCGCTCTCCGGCCGCCTGAGCTACTTCATCGAACTGGAAACCATCACCAATCTCTACGTCATCGACAGCATTCTCACCGGCAACTGGACCGCCTTCAAAGATGCGGTCTGGCACCTGATCATGCCGGCCTTCACCCTCAGCACCATTCCCATGGCGATCATCGCCCGCATTACCCGGTCGTCTATGCTGGAGGTGCTTCGGCAGGACTACATCCGCACCGCCAAGGCCAAGGGGCTGTCGCCGGTGACGGTCTACCTCAAACACGGGCTCAAAAACGCCATGATTCCGGTCATCACCGTGATCGGGCTTCAGTTCGGGATTCTGATGGGCGGGGCCATTCTGACCGAGACCATCTTCGCCTGGCCGGGCATCGGCAACTGGATACTGAATGCGGTCTACGCCCGGGACTTCAACGCGGTTCAGGGCGGCACCATGCTGGTGGCCACGGTCTTTGTGCTGATCAACCTGGTGGTGGATATTCTCTATGCATGGGTCAACCCCCGAATCAAGGTGAGCTGATGACGACCACGGCGGCGGAACAGCCCGGGCAGGCCCCCAGGGGGGCGGCTGAAAAGTCACGAAGCCCTTTGTGGGAGGCCCTGCTTCGGCTTCGCAAAAACAAGATCGCTATGGCCGGGCTGGTGATCATCTCCCTTTTCCTGATCATGGCCCTGTTTTCCCCCTGGATCGCTCCCCATGATCCCCTGGAACAATCCCTCTATGACAAACTTCAACCCCCGGTTTGGGAAGAGACGGGGACCTGGACCTATCCCCTGGGTACCGACGATTTCGGCCGGGATCTTCTGAGCCGGATCATCTACGGATCACGAATCTCCATGCTGGTGGGGGTGGTAGCGGTCACCATCTCTCTTTTTTTCGGAACCCTGGCCGGTGCCGTGGCCGGATTTTACGGGGGGATCATCGACAACATCATCATGCGGCTGATGGACATTCTCCTGGCCTTTCCCTCGATTCTGCTGGCCATCGTCATCGTGGCCTTTCTGGGGCCCAGCCTGGAGAACGCCATGATCGCCATCGGGGTGGTCTCCATTCCCCGGTATGCGCGCATCGTCCGCGGATCGGTGCTGGAGGAGTACTCCAAAGATTATGTCCAGTCGGCCCGGGCTCTGGGGGCCCGGGATACCCGGCTGATCTTCGTCCACATCCTGCCCAACTGTCTGGCGCCGCTCATCGTTCAGACCACACTGGGGTTCGCTTCGGCCATTCTGGAGGCGGCGGCCTTGAGTTTTCTCGGTCTGGGTGCCCAACCCCCGACACCGGAATGGGGCGCTATGCTGGCCAACGGCCGAGCCCTGATCCTTCGGGCCTGGTGGGCGGTCACCTTTCCCGGGGTGATGATCCTTTGCGCCGTGCTCGGGTTCAATCTCCTAGGCGACGGGCTGCGGGACGCCCTGGACCCCCGGCTGCGGGAATAGGAGGTGGCCTCGGTGACCGAACCGTTGTTGGAAGTCAAAGGGCTCAAAACCTATTTTTTCACCGACCGGGGCATCGCCTGCGCGGTGGATGACGTCAGCTTTTCCATCGAACCGGGCCGGACCCTGGCCATCGTGGGAGAATCCGGATGCGGCAAAAGCGTCACCTCTTTGTCTGTGATGCGGCTCATTCCAACCCCGCCGGGCCGGATCACCGCGGGAGAGATCCTCTTCAACGGAACCGATCTGCTCAAGGTATCCGAAAAGCGAATGCGGTCGATTCGGGGCAACCAGATCTCCATGATCTTTCAGGAGCCGATGACCTCCCTCAATCCGGTATTTCGAGTGCGGGAGCAGATTTCGGAGGTGTTGAAACTGCACCAGAAAATGGGAAAGGCCGAGGCCCTGGACAAGGCCGTGGATCTGCTTCGGCAGGTGGGCATTCCATCCCCGGAATCCCGGGTTCACGACTATCCCCACCAGATGAGCGGGGGCATGCGGCAGCGGGTGATGATCGCTATGGCCCTGGCCTGCGACCCCCGGCTGATCATCGCCGATGAACCCACCACCGCCCTGGATGTCACCATTCAGGCCCAGATACTGGAGCTGATGGACAACCTGCGGGACAATACCGGCGCCGCCATTCTGCTGATCACCCATGATCTCGGGGTGGTGGCCGAAACCGCCGAGCACGTGGTGGTCATGTACGCCGGCCGGGTGGTGGAGGAGGCGGAAGTCAAGGACCTCTTCAATGATCCGCTGCATCCGTATACCCGGGGGTTGATGCGGTCCATTCCCGGCACCTCGGCGGAAACCGACCGAAGCCGTCTGGAGGCTATCCCCGGGGTGGTGCCGAGCCTTCTGAACCTGCCCAGAGGGTGCAAGTTCAACGAACGGTGCCGCCATGCCTTTGACCGGTGTTTGGAAGCGGAGCCCGGGCTGCTGGCGCCCAAAACCGGCCACTTGGTACGGTGCTGGCTGTTCGAAGACAAGGAGGGCGAATGACGCGCCGGGACAACCCCGACAAACTGGTGGTTCTGAAAGGGATTCGAAAGTATTATCCGGTCAAGGAGGGCGGCCTGATCGGAGAAAAGAGCGCCGTCAAGGCGGTGGACGGGGTCGACCTGGACATTCACCGGGGAGAGACGCTTGGGCTGGTGGGGGAATCCGGCTGCGGCAAGTCGACCCTCGGCCGGGTCATCCTGCGGCTGGAACCGCCCACTCAGGGAGAGATCTATTTCGACGGAGAGGATGTCCTGGCCATGTCATCCAATCAGATGCATGGACTGCGCCGCCGAATGCAGATCATTTTTCAAGACCCTTATTCCTCCCTCAATCCCCGCCAGACGGTGGGCGGGATCATCGGCGAAGGGCTGTTGATTCATAAGGTGGGGACCAAATCCGAACGGACCGAGCGGGTCCGCCACATCATGGAGGTGGTGGGGCTTCGGCCGGAATACATCAACCGGTATCCCCACGAGTTTTCAGGTGGACAGCGGCAGCGCATCGGGGTGGGCCGGGCCCTGGCCCTTCAGCCGGAGCTGATCATCTGCGACGAGCCGGTCTCGGCGCTGGACGTCTCCATTCAGGCCCAGGTGATCAACCTTCTGATGGATCTTCAGGAGGAGTTTCACCTTACCTATCTTTTCGTCTCCCACGATCTGTCGGTGGTTCGGCACATCAGCGACCGGGTGGCGGTGATGTATCTGGGTCGGCTGGTGGAGCTGGCCGATAAGCGGGAATTGTATGACAACCCGCTTCATCCCTACACCCGGGCCCTTCTGGAGGCGGCCCCGGTGCCGAACGCCAATGTGGTGAAAAACCGCAAGGGGCTCACCGGGGACATGCCCAGCCCGCTGTCGCCGCCCCCGGGGTGCCACTTTCACACCCGCTGCCCCCATGTGATGGACCGGTGCCGGGAGAAGGTTCCGGCCTTTCAGGAGCATAAACCGCGTCACTGGGTGCGGTGCTTTCTGTACAGTGACAAAACCGCGTAATTTTTTAAATCGTTTAGCCTTGAAACTATGAATTCATGAATCAAACACCCGATCATTTTCCCGAAGAAACGCCCGACCAGGAGCCTTTTTCCGAGGATCCGGGCATCACCAAGATGTTTCAACCCTACCAGTGGTTTTTCAGCAGCGAGGTATTCAGCAGCGCCCTGCTTCTGTTTACCTCCCTCAGCGCCGTCTACTGGGCCAATTCCGAACTGGCCGAGCTGTATCACCGCATACTGCACACCGAAATCTCTCTGTTTTTCGGAGAGGCGCATTTCGGACGCTCCCTTCTGCACTGGATCAACGACGGCCTGATGACCCTGTTTTTCTTTACGGTGGGTCTCGAGATCAAGCGGGAGATCCTGGTGGGGGAATTGGCCTCTCCCAAAAAAGCGCTCCTGCCGGTGATCGCGGCCCTGGGCGGGATGATCTTTCCGGGGGCCATTTATCTGTTTTTTAATTACGGAACTCCCAGTGCGGGCGGATGGGGGGTGCCCATGGCCACCGACATCGCTTTTTCCCTGGGCGCCATCGCTCTGTTCGGAACCCGGCTTCCGCTGGGTCTGCGGGTATTTCTGGCTGCCTTCGCCATCGCCGACGACCTGGGGGCGGTATTGATCATCGCCGTTTTCTATACCAAAACCATCTCCCTGGTCCACATCATTGTCGCGGGCCATTTCATTCTGGGGCTGGTTCTGGCGAATCTCCTCTTCATTCGATGGATACCGCTCTACGGCATTCTGGGGTTCGGCACCTGGGTCGCGGTCCTGGGGTCGGGGATTCACCCGACCATCGCCGGAGTCATTGTGGCCCTTCTGGTGCCGGCCCAGGGCAAATACAATACCCTCGGGTTTGTGGAACGGGTGCGGGGGGTGATGGCGGATTTCCGGTGCCATGAGCAGAGCTGCGACCATGTCCACGGCATTCTGCTCAACGAGGGGCACCTCAACGCGGTCCACACCCTGGAGATCGCCTGCCATGACGTGGAAACCCCGCTGCAGCGACTGGAGCATGCGCTCCATCCCTGGGTGGCTTATCTGATTCTGCCGCTGTTCGCTCTCGGAAACGCGGGTCTCTCCTTTCACGGCATGACGCTGGCCGACTCCATTGCGCATCCGGTCACCCTCGGCATCATCCTCGGTCTGTTCGTGGGCAAACCCTTGGGGATCGTGCTCTTCTCTTTTGCCGCCGTCAAGCTCGGGGTGGCCTCCCTGCCGGAAAGGGTGAACTGGGGCCATATTGCCGGTGCGGCCCTGCTGGGGGGCATCGGATTTACCATGTCGCTGTTTGTTTCCGGCCTTTTTTTCGCTTCCCCGGCCCTGCTCAATTATTCCAAACTGGGGATTTTATCCGGATCGATTCTCTCGGCACTCGGGGGGGTGATTTTTCTCGGCTTTTTCAGCGGCAGACCGGCGGAGGAGTTGGATGCGGAGGAGGCCTTCGAAGCATTGCCTTAGGCGGATGAGGGGTTATGTTTAGGGTAATGTGGAATGCGGTCGCTTTACCAATCTTCAATCAAGACGAAGGAGGAATTGTTCATGAAAGATAAGGAAGAGATTTTGAGGAATATCGAAGCCGCTTTGAACGAATTCGTATCTCAGGATGTTCAGGGGCCCATGAAAGAAGAGATGCGGATGGCTGTCTCCAAATTCTTCAAGGAAGAGGTCAGCAAATACGGGGATGAGGAGCTGAAAGAGAAATTCAAAAACCCCGACGCCGTGGTCAAACAGTTTTCCGAGTTTCTGGAGCGGACCAAATGCATAGTCTGTTGATCCCCGGGATAAACAGGTCCGAACCGTGAACCGGCTTCAGTCTGTCGGGTATTCGATGCCTATATGTATCCTCTCGCCCTGGCCCTGCTTGTCGGGCCGGGGCAGTCCGCCGTCGGCCCTGCATATTTCTCCCTATTTCAGCGCCGCCATCTTGCCCCGATCAAAAACATCCCTATATTTACTGCGCAAACTGACATAACTGTAATTCCGTTTTCGACGGCGTTCGAATCGATTTTTGAAATATAGGAGGACATAAAGATGAACGGAAACCAGATCAAAACCACCCTGCTGCTGGCGGTTCTGACCGTCTTCATTATGCTGATCGGCCGGATGATCGGCGGCCAGGGCGGAATGGCATTCGCCCTGATATTCGCGGCGGGCATAAACTTCTTCAGCTACTGGTACTCGGACAAAATCGTGCTCAAGATGTACCGCGCCCGGGAGGTGGGCCGGAATGAGGCTCCGGACCTTTATGAAATCGTGAGCGGGTTGGCTCGAAGTGCGGATCTGCCGATGCCGCGGCTCTTTATCATTCCGCAGGACAGCCCCAATGCCTTCGCTACCGGGCGCAACCCCAAACATGCGGTGGTGGCGGTGACCGAGGGCCTGCTTCGGATCATGAACCGGAATGAGATTCGAGGGGTGCTGGCTCATGAGCTTTCGCATGTCAAGGATCGGGACATCCTGGTCAGCTCGATAGCGGCCACCATGGCCGGGGCCATCATGTTCCTGGCGAATATGGCTCGCTGGTCCGCCATTTTCGGGGGAATCGGCGGCGGCGATGAGGAAGGCGGAATGGGTATGATCGGCCTGATCCTGACCTCCATCCTGGCGCCTATCGCGGCCATGATCATCCAGATGGCCATTTCCCGGTCTCGCGAATACCTGGCCGATGAAGAGGGCGCCAAAATCGCCGGGGATCCGGAAGGACTGGCCAGCGCCCTGGAAAAGCTGGGGGCCTATTCCGGCAAGGTGCCGATGCATGCCAACCCCGCGACCTCCCATATGTTCATCGTCAACCCGCTCTCCGGTCGCAGCCTGGTGCATCTTTTTTCAACCCATCCCCCGCTGGAGGAGCGGATCGCCCGTCTGCGGGGCCGTCGGGCGCAGCCTGGCGGCGGGCAACGCACCGGGAATTCATCCCGGCCCATGGCCGGCGGTGAAAATATGTGGGATCGGCTTCGTTGAAATGTTCGGATGATCGGGTTCAGAGCACCTCGGTCATCCGCAGCACATCTTCCTGTTTTCCAAGCACCACGATGACATCCCCCGCCTCAAGGGTTTCCGTCGCCATCGGATTGAAGATCATGTTTCCCGAGGCCTGTTTGATTGCCACGATAATGACCCCGAAATCCCGGCGAAGATGGCTGTCGATGAGATTCTTTCCAATCAGGCCCGACCCCGGCCGGATTTTGGCTTCTTCCATCAAAAGCCCCAGCTTGTTGGACATGGTGGCGATGTCGATAAAATCCACCACCGTGGGCCGCCTGAGGACCTGGGCCATGCGGCGCCCCCCCAGGTAATAGGGGGACACCACCCGGGTGGCCCCGGCCCGTTTCAGCTTTTCTTCGTTTTTGACATCCGATGTCCGGGACAGGACGAAAAGATCCGGTCGAATGCCCTTGGCCGTGAGAGTGATAAATACGTTGTTGGCATCCGAGCGCACCGCGGTCACCAGCCCCTTTGCTTTCATCACCCCTGCCTTGATCAGGGCCTCGTCGGTGGTGGCATCCATCTGAATGAACAGGTATCCCTGTTTTTCCAGGGTGGCCACAGCAGAATCCTCCTGCTCGATAACCACGAAATCGACCTGGTCAGCCAGCAGTTCCCTGCAGATGATGCGTCCGATGCGTCCGTACCCGCAGATAATGAAGTGATCGTTCAGGTTTTTTATCTGTTGTTCCACTCTTCGCCTTTCAAAACTTTTTCTTAGTTCCCCCTCGATAAACATGCGAACCAGGATACCGATGGAATAGGCCCCCACTGAAATGGAGGCGATGATGACCACCATGGTCAGGATGCGCCCCTGTAAGGTGAGAGGCTGGATCTCCGAAAATCCGACGGTGCTGATTGTGATGATGGTCATATAGAGGGCATCGAAAAAGGACATCTTTTCGACCATCGCATAACCGAGCGTGCCGAAAGCGAGGATGCCGATCAGAATGACCAGCGAGGAATGTAACCGTTTGAATGCCATCTACTTATCGACCGGTTCAACCGTTTCCTTCAGAATCTCCGAGACTTTTGAATGAGGAAGCCCCAAATTTTCGGATATTTCTTCCACCAGTTCCTGAAAAGGGATCGGGTCGGGCTGATGGGCGGCGCGGGTTTTGAAAATCATTCCGCGCTGCTTGAGCACCACCGGTGTCGGATCCGAGGTCAGGTGAGGATGCACTATGGCATTGGCGGCTCGAAGCCGATCGGTTAAGGTGGAAACGATCTTTTCGATGTAAGGCGGGAGGTTCTTCAGGTTTTGTGCCAGTACCTCCTCCGTAACGACCGCCACTTCCGTGGATTCAACGGCCATTACATGGGCGGATCGGGGCTCTCCGGTGATAAGCGACATTTCCCCTACAATATGGCCCGGTGTCAGGGTGCTCAAAAAAATTTTCTGTCCGTTGACCTGCCGGTAGACCAGTACCTTCCCCGCGAGTATCTGATAGGCTTCATGGCCGATTTCCCCTTCCCGCATGAGGACCTTGCCGGGGGGGAATCGTTTTTTTTGTCGAACAGCGCACTTCCCGGAGATGTGATCATCCAGGTCCTGAATCAATTCATCGATTTCAGGATACCGGTTTTCGGGTTTGGAGTTCATCGCCTTTTGAATGATTCGGCACATTTCTTCGGGCAACCCCTTGCCGGAATGCCAGGGTTTGATGCCGGCCGCCTCCCCGGTTTTGGCTTTTGCGAGGATTTCATTAAAATGGTTGCCGCTGTATGGCGGAGAGAGGGTGAAGATATGGAACAGTGTCGCACCCAGCAGAAATATGTCGGTGCGTTTATCCAGATGGCGAAGCGCCCCGGTGGCCTGCTCCGGAGACATATACGCGGGAGATCCGGTAATGCCGGCCCTCGGCCTCGCCTGTCGGGCGTGAAGATCGGTCAGGAAAAGACGAATGTCCGGATTGTTGACCTGCGCGGGGTCTCCGATAAAGCGGGAAATTCCCCAGTCCATGAGAAACACCTCGCCGAATCGGCCGACCAGAATATTATGGGGTTTGATGTCCAGGTGGATGATATCTTTGGAGTGGGCGAATGCCACGGCATCGCATACTTTCCTGAAGATGTTCAGCAGATGAAAGAGGGTGTATTTTTCGACATAGGCGGGGTTTTTGTTTTTGATTTCAGCCAAAATGGTATTCAAATTATCCCCTTGGGCCAGTTTCATGGTGAAATAGGGTCCCCTGTCTTTCAGAGTCCCGAATTCATGAACGGGAAGAATATTGGGATGTTCCAGATATCCGGTAATTCGAGCTTCGTTGATGAAATTCCGAAGGGCCTCGGGATCATTTTTGAGTTCGGGAAGAGCGATCTTCATGGCCGAAATCCGTTTCAGATCCCGGTCGAGGACGCGGTATATTTCACCCATTCCCCCTGAAAAACATTTTTCCCGGAATTGGTATTTGGGCCGATCGCCGAGACCGCCTGGAATCGGCTCCGAAGGCGAATCGGTTCTGTGATTCTTTCGATCATTTCCCGCCAAAGGCGAAAGGTATTCGGGTATCGTTACCGTATTTTCAAAAGTGGGAGAGTGATCAGCGGCGCGAGAGGACAGCGTCTGCGGGTTTTCCATTGTTTGAAGGGGATCGGCGGGTTTTCCCAGAGATCGGATTCTGCGGTACAAAGCCCTGAACATTTTGGTTCCTTGTTTTGATGGTTCGGCCTGAATCCGCCATAAGCCGAATTCTTGGAGAAAGCAAGGTAAAATTACATTCCGAAAAAAATCGGAACGGGAGATTCCGACTCTTCATGAAACGGGTTTCACGGGGCTCGGTCTATTTGAATGAATCCTTGTTGATGCGGTATTTGGTGAGCAGTTTATGCATCTGGCGGGTGCTGATGCCGGCTTCCCCGGCCGATTCTTTTATCCTCCCGCGGTGTCGGGTCAGTACCTTTTCCAGGTAACGGCGTTCGATGGATTCCACGCCTTTTTGACGGACCGCCGCCAGAGTCATGCCGGTATCAAACAGGAGTTGGGGCGGTGTGTCTTTTTGATCGAACAATTCCGCCGGAAAACTGTCCGGGGTGAGGATGCGGGTTGATTCCAGAATATAGGCCCTTTCAACGAGATTTTCCAGTTCCCGAATGTTGCCCGGCCAGTGGTAGCATTCAAAGGCTTCCATCACAGCGGGGTGAATACCGTGAACGGATTTGGCATAGTAGAGATTCAACCGCTTGAGGAAATATTCCACCAGGAGGGGAATGTCATTGAGCCGGTCCCGCAGGGGAGGGATTTCCACCGGGAACACATTGAGCCGGTAATACAAATCTTTTCGAAAGCTTCCGGCCTCGCTCGTGGTCTTTAGATCGGTATTGGATGCCGCAATGATTCGAACGTCGGCCTTGATAACTTCTTCTCCCCCCACCCGTTGAAATGTGCGGTCCTGAAGCACCTGAAGCAGTTTAATCTGGGCCGCCGGGGTGACCGTGCCGATTTCATCCAGGAATAGGGTGCCTTCCTGGGCGATTTCGAATTTTCCAAGTTTCCGTTTCACCGCCCCGGTGAAGGCGCCCTTTTCATGACCGAAGAGTTCGCTCTCCATAAGGGTATCCGGGATGGCTCCGCAATGAAGGCTGATGAAAGGCTGGTTTTTTCGGTTGCTGTGGCGATGAACCAGTCCGGCCATGATCCCTTTTCCCACGCCGGTTTCGCCGTAAAGCATCACCGTCGTCTTGGTCGGGGCTGCTGAACGGAGTTTGTCGAAGACCTGTTTCATCAGCGGGCTTCGGGTTCTCACGATTTCATGAGATTCGGTTTCCCAGAACTGGTCCCGAAGGTAATCGAGTTCGGAATCCTTTTTCCGGGCCCTATACAGGTGTTCGGTTACGAATTTGATTTCCGCGGAATTGAGCGGGTACGTCAGATAATCGCCGGCACCCGCCTTGACGGCCATTACCGCTTCTCGAATCAGGATCGGCTCCGTCATGATGATAATATCGGCGGAAGGGGAAAATCGCCAGAACGGCTGCAGAATATTCTGATAATTCTCTTTTGGAAATTCGCTGCGAAGAAGATCGAGATCTGCAAAAATCAGATCGATCCGCCTCTTTTGAAGCATTTTCAATCCATTTTCCCGGTCGGGGGACCGGTACATCGCATAGCCGGGCAGGCAGGAATCGATCTGCCGAAGTGCGTCTTCGGTTTTGGAAATCACCAGTGCGGGTTTCATGAACCGTTTTCCTTGGGAGGAGTCAGGGCGGGCCCATCCGGCTTTCTTTTCCGAACCTCATAGGTAACGGTCACTTTCTCTTTTGACCCCTGTGAAATTTTAAGACCGGCCGGTTCAAGCTCCAGCGGTACGGTGACGACACCCGATTTGGTAATCCCATTCAGATCCACCCCTTCGGTGTAAATCGTGGTGATTCCGTCGATAAGGCGGTTTCCGGCCCGCACACGAATCGTTGCGGGATCGACCGAAGCTTTGGTAAGAATCAGGTCCGGGTCGAGCGTCCCGGTCCAGTTCACCTGAACCGGTAATTCCTTTCGGGCGATCTTGTCCAGAAAGAGTCGCACGGATGCGGGTTCCACCCGCCTCAACAGAATGCCCGGCGGTGTGGTGATGTTCTCAGGACCGATTGGAAGAATGTTTTCACCGATCTCAACCCGCTCCAGGTCCACCCGGGCCGTCAACTGCTCCGGACGCAGGGATTGTATCAGCTGCCCCGATCCGCTGAGATACAGCTGAACCCGATGTACCGAAGCGTCGATGATCTCCATGTCCGGGGCGCGGTTGTAAAATTCCACCGGCACCTCCAGCGAGATCAGGGTGTCGGCGCCGCGGGTGAGCTGAAACCAGACGGTGAATACAAAAAAGAGAGAGAGCAGCGCCGCCAGGCCTGTTCTGGTTTTTTCCTTTTGAAAAAAACCGGTTCCTTTGGCGGTGGTTCCTGAATGGGTCCGTAAAAGGGAGATCAGGGTTTCCCGGTCCGGAACCGTTTGAATGGCATTGTTTTTAACGACGCTGGCCTCCCCCCGCTCCTCGGACACAATGACCACCAGGGCATCGCTCATTTCACTCAACCCCAAGGCGGCGCGGTGCCGAGTGCCGTATCGAGAAGGGAGATCTTTTCGCCGGGAGAGGGGAAGGATGGTGCCCACACTCGAAATCCGGTCTCCCCGCACAATGGCGGCCCCGTCATGCACCGGGTTGTCTTGCCAGAAGATGCTGATCAGCATCTCCCGGGTGATGGTTCCGTTCCAGGGAATGCCGTTTTCCACGATTTCCTTGAGATCGTCCTTGTTGGGAAACACCAGGAGGGCGCCTATGCGTTGCCTTCCCATCTCGAAGACGGTGTCCGCGATGATTTCGTCGGGGGTGGCGTGCCGCCGTTTGGGCAGGCCCCAGAAGATGGATTTGAGGCTGTGGGTCGTGAATACCGAACGGATTTCGGTGCGGAAAACCACCACGATGATCAGAGCCGTGACGGCGGTGACCCCCCGAATGGCCCAGCTGGTGACCACCAGGCCCAGAAACATGGCGATGACCTGAACGAGCTGTAAAAGGGCTAGTACCAGAAGAACCTGAACAATAGGGGTTCCCCGGAAAAGCACATAGAGGCGAAACAGGATATAGCTGTTGAGCAGGATGTCGATGACATCCTGCCACTGGATGCTGTACAGCAATGTATTCAGAAAATTCATAGGTATTACCGAGTGACGCTGAACCGAAGTACCTCGAGGATCTTCTCATCGGGTCCTACAATCTCCACCCGCCAGGGGCCGATATCCGCGGCGCGAAGGTGGATGCTGCTGTATGCCGACCACTTGGGTGGATACAGAACCACCCGCCGAGTGGTGACCAGGTCGTCGCGCCGGTACCACTTGTAGTCGATCACGGTTTGCTCCGGTACGGGTGAAAAGGCGGTGAAACAGTAGACTTCTCCTATTGAAATCGAAAAAACGACGGCGGGATGAACCGGTTGATACTCCTGGATGCCTTCGCACATCATCGCCCGAACCAGCTTCAGCCCGGGTTCGGCGGGCTTCGTCGGCTGAGATCCTTCCATTTCGGTCTGGGCTTGAATCGGGGAGACGGAAAAAAAGGCCGTACACACCAAAAGGAGAATGATTTTTACATATGAATGCGACATGATCATATCCCGTATCGGATTTACAGGGAGACAAAGCCGGCGGATTTGTTCAGGTACACCACCAGGCTTTTCCCCAGAACCGGATTGAGCAGATTTTCGAATACCCGGACCATTCGAGGCCGGTGCATCATATCCCAAACCAGAAGCCGGTGGTATAATTTTACCGGCAGGATCTCGTTTCGCTCGATTCCGATGAGGCATTTCAACCACCAGTAGGGGGTGTGAAGTCCGTGGGCCCAGTGGATATGCCAGGGGCGAACCCCGGCGCTTTCCAGAAGGGCGGTCAATTCTCTGCGGCGATAGATACGGATGTGGCCGCCCGCAGAATTCCAGTAAGGGGTGGAAAGGCGCCAGCATATCCGTTCCGGAAGATACCGGGGAACGCTCACCACCAGGTTTTTCAGGGGTTTCAGCACTCGAACGATTTCAGAGACGGCGCCGTTCTGGTCCGGAACATGCTCCAGCACTTCAGAGCAGATCACCAGATCGAAGCTATTGTCGGGGAAGGGCAGACGGGTAATATCGCTTACCCCCAGTGCCCAGCGTCCGCGGCATTCACCCAGTTCGTTCTGATAAATCATCCGATCCCTCGCCGACCGCAAATCCTCAAGGTTTCGGTCGAGGCCGATTACCTTCACACCGGCATATCGAAGGGCTTCACCCATGTGGCGGCCGGTTCCGCAACCGATATCGAGGATTCGGTCTCCCGGATATATCCGAAGCCTGGAAAAATCAACGGTGATCATGAATCGCCTCTCGGTAGGCCGCCACTGTTTTCTCCGCCGCCCGCCTCCAGGTAAAGTGCCTCAGGACCCTCCGGTAGCCCGCCCGGCCCAGCCGTTCGGCCAAATCAGGATCCCTCAGAAGGGCCTGTATGGCATCGGTTAATGCCTCCGGATCGGAGGGAGGGACCAGGATGCCGGCGTCTCCCACCACTTCCGGCAGGGCGCCGCCGGTGGTGCTGATGACCGGAAGCCCGCAGGCCATCGCCTCTCCGGCGGGAAGCCCGAATCCCTCATACACCGACGGCACCACCGCCATGGCGGCCTCGGCATACTGTCGAATGAATTCCTCGTCCCCGATTCTGCCGGTAAATCGGATTCGGTTTCCGATCCCCAGGCGGCGGATCAGTTTGACCACCCCGCCGTTCTCTTTGGGTCTTCCGATGACCACCAGTTGGATCGGGTATTCAGGAGGCAGTCTGGCGACGGCCTGAAGCAGATAATAGAGGCCTTTGAGCGGAATGTCCGCACTGTTGGTGACGATAATCCGCCCTTTTTTTCGGGAAATTCCCGGCAGAGGCCGAAAGAGATCGGTGTTGATACCGTTGGGAACCACCCGGAATCGACCTGCGGGGATTTTGAATTCCCGACTGATATCCCGTCGGGTGCATTCGGATACGGTAATGAGATGGGAAAATTTCCGGGAGATCCGCTTCTGCATTCCGATAAAAGAATACCATCGCCGGTGTTTGAATTTTTTCCAGGGGGATGTGACGGTCCTGACGGCGATATCCCGATCCACGGTAATGGGGTGATGAATGGTGGCGATGGTGGGGACCCGCTGTTTGATGGCCCAAATACCGTACGAGAGGCTCTGATTGTCATGAACAATATCATACCGGTCAAATCGGTTTCGAAGATAGCGATAGGCCCGAAGCCCGAAAGTGAAGGGTTCGGGAAAACCCATGCTCGAGACCCCCATCCATTCCATCAGATTGATCGGATCGGACAGTTCCCGGGGCGACGGGGTCCGGAAGAGGGCGTCCGGGTTATAGAGATCCAGACCGGGAAGATAGGTGAGGTGAATTCCATTGTGAAGAACCGGCGGGGGCGGTCCGGAAACGACCTCGACCTGATGACCCAGATGGGTCAGTCCCTGGCTCAGGTTTTTCACGTAGACCCCTTGCCCTCCGCAGTGGGGATTGCTTCGATAACTGAGTAGACAGATCTTCAGAGGTTCCGACTGATCCGGTGGCATTCTCTTGATTCCGTTAATGATGATATTCTTTCGGTGATGTATCGGTGCGATTCAATTACCGCCACCCTTCACTTGCGTCAAGTCCTTTTTGGCTTGACCGGGCAATACGCTTGGGGGTACGATTCTTTTGAATTCAGAAGATTCCTGACTGAGGCGAAAGGCTGATCCGCACCGAGTGAAGCATTGCCGTAACGGCACCCGAAAAAACATAAATGAAGCAGGAAACGGATTTTCCCGATAGCGTGAATCTGGTCGAGGTGGGACCCCGGGACGGGTTTCAGCTGGAGCGTCGAATCATTCCCCCGGATCTCAAGATCGAGATTATTCAGGGCCTGGTCGAATCCGGTTTGAAACAGATTCAGGTGGCCTCTTTCGTCGACCCGAAACGGGTTCCCCAGATGGCCGATGTCGAGGCGGTGATCCACAGACTCGACCGCGCTGCGGGCTGTCTCTTCACCGGATTGGCCCTCAACCTCAGGGGGGTGGAGCGGGCCCATGCCGCCGGTCTGGATGCGGTGGAGATCTCCGTCTCCGCCAGCGACACCCACAGCCGGAAGAATGCGGGTCTATCGCTTTCAGAGGCGATCGAGGCCGGCGAAAAGATGATCCGGGCGGCCCGCGGCTTCGGAATGCGGATCATCGCCAGCATTCAATGCGCCTTCGGATGTGTCTACGAAGGGGCGGTTCCGGTAAACACCGTTTGGAATATGGCCCGTCGCCTTCAAGATACCGGTGTGGAGCGGATTTCTTTGGCGGATACCACCGGCATGGCCACACCCCGGTCGGTGGAAATCCTTCTTTCCGGTCTGCTGCCCGACCTCGGGGAAACGGCTGCCGGACTTCACCTTCATGACACCCGCGGGCTGGGTCTGGTCAATCTGATGATCGGATTGCGGCATGGGATTACCTGGTTCGATACCGCATTCGGAGGAATGGGCGGTTGCCCTTTCGTGAACGGCGCCGCCGGAAATATTCCCACCGAGGATACCGATTTCCTTCTCACGTCGATCGGAATCCGTACCGGAATCGATCGACGAAGGGTGTCCGCCTGTTCCCGAAAAATGGCGCATTTTTTAGAAAGATCCTTGCCCGGAAGGATATATCGGCTGGATGCCGACAATCAGAATCTATAATTCTTCTTGGCTTTCTGAATCCTGAAAGAGAAACCCCTCTTCCCCGCGGAAGAGATTGATGAAGTTTCGGTGGGATTCAAAGGCGATTTCCGGCAGACGCGTCAATGCGAAAAAGGCGACCTCGGATGCGTCGTCTCCGGGGCGGGCGCGGCCCGAAACCGCCTTTGCCCGATAGCAGATCAGGGCCACCGTGCCGTAGATGGCATTGGAATTGGAATCCGCCCCGATGATATTTTGGATCCTTCCGATCAGTCCGGTCTCCTCCCTCAGTTCGCGGAGAGCGGTATCCTCCGGAGATTCGCCCAGTTCCATGAATCCGCCGGGCAGACACCAGAATCCTTTTTTCGGGTTGACGCTTCGCTTTACCAGGAGCAGACGTCTGTGTTCATCGGTCAGAATGACACAGGCGGCCGGCACCGGGTTTTCATACAGAGGGCCGTCGCAGGCGGTGCAGAACAGCCGACGACGTCCCTCCCACTCTCTTTGGACGAGCCGATTTCCGCAGAAATGGCAGAACTGTTTCTGTTGCATTCTTTAGTCGTCGAAATCCCCTTCCGGTCCTTCCTCCCGGTGAATGGAGACGGCGCGCTGGACGATCTTCTCCGGTGTCCACTCTGCGGGGTCTTCGATCCGTTTGCCTTTGGGCCCCGGATCATAGCCGCCTGTCTTCAGGATATTTTCGATGGCCAGGGGAGCGGTATCTTCTGCGTTGAATACATCCACGATCATGGAATAGGCGAAATCTTCCACCCGTTTGGCCATACGGTCCCGAATCTCTTCGGGCTGGGCCAGGAGCTTGGATTCAAAGGGAAGATTCAGTTTTTTGAAGTTGCCGCCGCTCCATCCTTTGGAGTCGGCATAGGCGGTCATCTCATCCCACATGGCCTCGGTGACCCCTTCTCCTTTGACTTTTCTGAAATTGCCGTCGGCGTCGGTGATAGCGTTGCCGTAGGCGTTGACTTCCACGCCCCAGGAGATCATCTGAAGGGCGGTGGCCACATTGGCCTTGGTGGTCCGGGTTTTGCGTGCGATTTCCCGAAGCCGGTCGGAGTGGTTGCCCGAGGTGCCGTGCTGCGCACCGGAAACCTGGTAGGGTTTCAGGGCTTCATGGATTTCGGCGGTCAGCTCCACCTGAATGCCCTGGTCGCTGGCCTGAATGCCGTGGCTGGTGCCGTTGTTCAAGGCGATCCAGTTGGGATGAATGTCATGGGCGTTGAGCCCCTGAATCAGGAACCGGGCCTCATCTACCGTCGAAAGCCCCTGGCTTCCCTTGATTTCGCCCACTTCGGTCTCCAGACCGGCCCACTCGGGAACCACCTTCTTGATGATGTCGATGCTGGCGAGAAGATTTTGATCGTCGGGCATGTGGGAGGCGTCGATGGCGATGGAGGTGATCCCGGCATCGAATAGCGACGGGATTTCCACCTTGGCCGGCTCGATATCCGCCTCTTTTTTGATTCCGAAATGGTCGGCGTGAACCGCCACCGGAATGGTGATGCCGAGTTCGTTACAGACGGCATCCACCTGACGGGCGATGTTCCACAGGTTGACGGCGCAATACGCGTTGACGCCGCCCTCGGACCGGGCGATCTCCACGATGAGGGCGGCATTGGCCCGCTGGGCCGCTCTCAGCGCGCCTCGAATGACGAAATGGTTTCGGCCGTTTGCCGCCATGCAGATGGCATGGCCTTTTTCGAGCATGGCCAGATCGATGTATTTTCCGCTGACCAGAAGCGCCCTGGAATTGGGAAAGAGTTTGGCGACATTCGGTGTGCGGCCGACCTGCAAGGCTTTTTCAAAATCTGACATGGGCAACCTCCTTTTCCGTTTCGCGGATAAGAATTCCGTTGGGTTCCGGTGCGCCGGTTTCTTTTTGACAATTCTGCATTACCATATAGGTTATGAATGGTGATTTCAAGGAGAGTTTACGGTGGATACGAGGTTTTTCCGAACAAAAGATCACAAAACGGAGGTGCATGGATGACAGATAAAATTGCAGAATTACTGGGAGATGAGGCGGATCGTTTGTTGAACCATGATTGCCGGACGATCCCAAAGAAGATGCTCTACCTGCCGGGTCCCGACTTCGTGGATCGGGTGGTTTCCCAGAGCGACCGAACGGTGCCGGTGCTGCGGTCCATTCAGACCCTGTTCGATCACGGCCGCCTGGCCGGAACCGGGTATGTTTCGATTTTGCCGGTGGATCAGGGGATCGAGCACTCCGCCGGGGCTTCTTTCGCGCCCAATCCGATCTATTTCGATCCCGAAAACATCATCAAATTGGCCATCGAGGGCGGCTGCAATGCGGCCGCCTCCACCCTGGGCGTGCTGGGTTCGGTGGCCCGAAAATATGCCCATAAGATCCCCTTCATTCTGAAGATGAACCACAATGAACTGCTGAGCTATCCCAACTCCTATGATCAGATCCTGTTCGCCGACGTGGATCAGGCGTTTGAACTGGGGGCGGTGGCGGTGGGTGCCACCATCTATTACGGTTCCGAGGAGAGCAACCGTCAGATACAGGAGATCACGGAAATCTTCCGATATGCCCACAGCCTGGGAATGGCCACCATTTTGTGGGCCTATCTGCGAAATTCCGCGTTCAAAGCGGATAAAGACTATGCGGTTTCCGCCGACCTGACCGGCCAGGCCAATCACCTGGCGGCCACCATTGAGGCGGATATCGTCAAGCAGAAACAGGCGGTCAACAACGGCGGCTACAAAGCCGTGGATTTCGGCAAGACCCACCCCAAGGTCTATGAGGACCTGACCAGCGATCATCCCATCGATCTTACCCGCTATCAGGTAGTCAATTGCTACATGGGGCGGGCCGGGCTGATCAATTCCGGCGGATCTTTTGCCGGGGAGAACGACTTGGCCCAGGCGGTGCGGACCGCGGTGATCAACAAGCGGGCCGGAGGAATGGGATTGATCTCCGGTCGAAAGGCGTTTCAGAGACCCATGGAAGAAGGGGTGCGGCTCCTCAACACCATTCAGGACGTCTATTTAGACGAGCGCATCACCGTCGCCTGATCCTTCGCCGATCTCCTGGGATCTCAGATCGGTGAGGATGTCGATGATCCGGGCCCGGAAGCTTTCCGGAGCCCGGATCTCTCCCCATCCCTTTTGGGATTGAAACAGTCCGTCATAGGCGGTGTCGTGGTATGAGCGGATCAGATGCGGTACCGATTCCTCCTCCAGGACGGGGCCGACCAGTTGGGCTTCAAAGGGATCTTCCAGGACGGCGATTTTAATAAATTCCGTGGTTTCATGATCCTGATTCGGCGGATTTTCGGGTGGTTCACTCATGGTTTTTTCTCTCCTCGTAATCTACCTGCATCAAATAAAGGCCGTGGGGCGGCGCGGTGGCACCGGCCCGCCCCCGGTCTCCGGAAGTCAGAATGTTTTGGAACTCCAAAACAGTAGTTTTCCCGGACCCCACATCCACCAGGGTGCCCACGATATTCCGGACCATGTAGCGCAGAAAGCCGTCGGCGCTCACCTGAAAGGTCACCAATCCTTCCGGGCCCCGAGCGATTTCCGATTGGAAAATTCGGCGCCGGGTGTGGGCGCGCGGGCTTCCGGCCCCCTCAAAGGCTTTGAAATCGTGTTCCCCTGAAAGACAAGCGGCAGCTTCCGCCATGGCCGCCAGATTCAATGGGAGGCGGATATGCCAGACATAGAGGCGTTCAAGGGCCGAGGGCAGAGGCCGGTTGCGGATCCGGTAATGATAGGTCTTTCTGTGTACATCGAATCGGGCATGAAAGGCCGGGTTCACTTCCCGGCAGTTTCGAATAACGATATCCGCATCCAGAAGGCTGTTGAGACCTTTCTGGAAAACATCCGGAGAAAGACGGGTCTCGCATTTAAAATGGGCGGTCTGGCCATATGCATGCACCCCCGCATCCGTGCGGCCGGAGCCGTTCAGAACGATTTTTCGGCCGGTCATGGTCTCCAAAGCCCGTTCGATCTCTCCCTGCAGGGTTCGGTCTCCCTTTTGCCGCTGCCAGCCGTGATACCGGGTCCCGTCGTATTCGATGGTGAGTTTGAAGGTTCGAATCATGCAGAACGCCTTACATCAACAGGGCCACCGACAATGACAGGAAAGAGAGCAGGGTCGAGAGCACAATCGCGGAGGATGCCAGGTCCGTATTGCTGTTCAATTGAGATGAGAGTACATAAATGGCGGTGGATGTCGGAAGGCAAAAGAAGATCAAGCCGACCTTGAAGGGGATTCCGGTGACATGGAACAGTTTCAAAAATCCGTAACCGACAAGCGGAAATACCAGCAACTTGAATGTAGCCGCAACCAAGGAGAGATTCATATAACCCTTCAGGTTGGTGAAAGTCAGAACCCCGCCGATGGAGAGCAGCGCCAGCGGCAGTGTCACCGAGGTGGTGAGTCGAAGGGTATTGTCGATAAAGCGGGGAAAGGTGTTGATCAGGCGGGCGTAGAAAATCCCCGACAGACAGGCGATGATCAGGGGATTTGAAACCAGGGCCTTGAGGGTCAGTCGGCTCCGCTCCCTGATGGAGAATCGCTTTCCGGAATACCAGATGAGGGTGGAAACGGCCAGGACATTGATGAGCGGAATCGCGAACCCGACCATGATTCCGAACTGCCGGACTCCCTCTTCCCCCACCGCGTTGATGATAATGGCCATGCCGATGTATGTGTTGAAGCGATAACAGCTCTGGGAAAAAGATCCGGCTTCGTAATCCGACACGGCAAAACGGATATACAGGCTGCTCAGGAGATACAGGACAATAATTGCGCTGAGAGCGGCCAGGCAGAAGTTCCAGTCGATGCCGCCGTCGGATTCGGCGCCGCCGATCTTCCAGAAGAGCATGGCCGGAAAAAAGATGAAATAGACCAGCCGGTCGGAGGTCTTGAGAAAGCGGTCATTGGTCAGGTTGAAATGCTTGAGGCACCTGCCCAGGACGATGAGTGCGAATACCGGGAACAGCCCGTTGAGGACCATCATCATGGCGGATTACAGCCGGTCGCACCGCACATCGGCCAGTTCCTCCTCCAGCTCATTATCCATGGCGTCTTTGAAGCGATTCATTGGAAATCGGGCGTTGCAGGACCTGCAACGGAGGTCTGTCCGCCGTCAGGATCGAAACAGGTTGAGAGGCCCGCCGCAGTCGGGGCATCGCCTTTGGTTCGCTCTGCCGAAATGGAACGGATGTAAAGCCATGGTTCTCCCTTGAGGATTGACTCGTATTTTAATTCAAAGAAAAAGGCCGTCCATCGGTATCCACCTTCGGGATTCGAAAATTCTGCGATGATTTTCGTGAGATCGGCCGCCGAACCGATTGACAAGGACTCGGTATTCTGTCAAATGAGTCCCCCAAGGTGAATGATCGAAAAAATGGACATCGTTCATATGTTTTTATTATATCGCCCTCACGGATACATGTCAAAAGATATACGGAAAAGAGTCATATGAAACCAATCACGTGCAAGGGATTTAAGGCCGCGGGCATCGCTTCGGGGCTGAAAAAAAACGGGGCCAAAGATCTGGGGTTGATCTATTCGGAAACCCCGGCGAACGCGGCCGGGGTATTTACTCGAAACCTGGTGCGGGCCGCGCCGGTTCTGCTGGACCAGGAACGGCTCAAGGGCGGAAAATGCCAGGCGGTGATCGCCAACAGCGGCAACGCCAATTGCTGCACCGGAGAAAAGGGCATGACCGACGCCGTGGCCATGACCCATGCCGCGGGGGCCGCATTGCAGACATCCGAAGAACTGGTCTGTGTCGCCTCTACCGGGGTGATCGGCCAGCCTTTGAACATCCAGAAAGTGGAGGAGGCGGTGCCGGAACTGGTGAAGGCCCT
>JBEPWQ010000002.1:0-50142 GCA_041642315.1 Desulfobacteraceae bacterium
GCAAAATCGATTTGATAATTGAAATCATCCCGTTCCTTGTATCGCTGCCCTTTGATATCCAAATTTCTAACCAGAATTAATTCCTCCGTGATGTTGGAGGCCTCCACGATCTTCATTCCCGAAGGTGCCCAGATGCCGCTTCCACCCCAGAAATAATCCCGGGTAACAGCATGAGGTCCAACCATATTTGCGCCCAAGCTCCAGACCTGGTTGTAAGCCGCTTTTGACGAGTTCATGAGATCCCAGAGAAAACCATAATAATGATCCCGTTTGATGTTCATGCGCGGATACTCCCGAAAAGCTTCCGAACGCCAATCCGCCATAGTGATTATTGCGTCTGTATGGTCTTTGAATGCATAATTTTTTGCCAACTCTACAAAACAAAGATCATAACAGATCAAAAAACCGAATATTCCCCACTTCGTTTCTATGGTAAGGCGCCCGTCGGAACCCTGCCGGTAATATGGCCTTTCCACAGGTGTAAGAAAAACTTTATCGTAGATATATTCTTCACGGCGGTAATCGACTTTTCGATTTAAAATGAACGTAGAGTTGTAAAAATCCCCCTCTTTTTTACGAACGTTGTTGTAAAAAATATATTCCAGACCTTTTCCGTCATCACGGAGACTTTCCCGGATACGCTTTATTGAGGGACGGATGTTTTCATTTTCGCCTTCTTCCAGCAGTTCTCTTATTTCCTGAGGGTTCTGTGTATCCCACACGTATCCGGTTACGGTAAGCTCAGGGAATATAACCATGTTGGCTCTTTTTTGGTGAGCAATCTGAACTACTTCCTCCATTGTGGATAGATTGGTTTTTACATCAGAAGCCAGATTCAAATTCGCAATAAGAATGCTGGGACATTCTTCCTTGTCGGAAAAATCTCTTTCCAAAACACGCATAAGATTTTTCTCCAATCTTCTTAATGTTCAAGTTCACAGGAGTATAAAATGAGCAATTCTTTCCGTTACCATAACAATAGGAATCAACCCCTTCTTAACCAATGGATGATTTTCCGAATCTATCAGAATCATCCTATCTTTTGCAAGTATCTTCAAAACGGGCCTTATTCGGCAATGGCTCCTGAATGATCGCAAAATCGATTTTAGGTTGTCGTTTCGAGCCCGGCCATGATATAATTCCCCTCAAGTAATCCGAATTTGTAATTTGTCTGCTAATGGATTATCACGATGGAACCATCCGCCCAGGTTGGCAATATAAAAAATGAAGGCCATGTATAGGGAGACGAATTTGGATATTTTCCCCTTGAACCATGTCTACGAGGCCCAGCAGTTCGATCGGGAGCTGCTGGAACGGGTTTTCTCCATGGCCGATCAGATGAAGGCCGATCTGGTTTCCGGCGGCAGGCGTTTCGCCCGGACCCTGGAGGGCAAAATCATGGCGGCCCTCTTCTATGAACCCTCCACACGGACCCGTTTCTCCTTTGAAAGCGCCATGCTTCGGCTGGGGGGAAACATCATCACCACCGAAAACGCCCGGGAGTTTTCCAGCGCCGCCAAGGGAGAGAGCCTGTATGATTCCACCCGGGTGATGAACGGGTATGCCGATGTGATCGTGATGCGACACCATGAGGCGGGCAGCGCCAAGAAAGCGGCCGATGTGTCGACCATTCCGGTCATCAACGCCGGGGATGGATCCGGCCAGCACCCCACCCAGGCCCTGCTGGACATGTACACCATCAAGGACAATTTCGATTCCATCGACGGGCTCAAAATCGCCATGGTGGGGGATTTGAAATACGGCCGCACCGTCCGGTCTCTGGCCTATCTCCTCTCCAAATACGACCGTGTGGAGATCAGCTTTATCGCCCCGCCGGTCTGCGCCATGGAGCAGGATATCAAAGACCACCTGGATGAAAACCATATTCCCTGGGAGGAAAAAACCGACCTCAACCGGGTGCTGCCCCATGTCGACTGCGTCTACATGACCCGGATTCAGAAGGAGCGGTTCATCCATCCCGAGGACTACGAAACGGCGATCGGAAAATACGTCCTCACGCCGGAAAACGTGCAAACCATGAAACCCCGGTCGATCATCATGCACCCACTGCCCCGGCTCAACGAAATCCGGCAGGCGGTGGACGACGACCCCCGGGCCAGGTACTTCGAGCAGGCCATCAACGGGCTCTATATTCGAATGGCCCTGCTCTACCTTCTTCTTTATCGGTAAATCCGCTCCATCATCGGCAGTCCACTCCATCGGCTCCCGCCGCGCCGCGCATTCTTTCTGAAAGCGGGAGCGGATAGAGCGGATTCAGGCGCTTTTCTTGCGGGAGACGTGCAGCAGATGGCGCTTCTGGGCCGACAGCACCGCCTTTCGCAGCCGCAGCGATTGCGGCGTCACCTCCACCATCTCGTCTTCCCGAATAAAATGGATGGCCCGCTCCAGGGTCATCGGCTTGACGGGCGAGAGAACCACGTTTTCATCCCGGCCCGAAGCCCGCATGTTGGTCAGCTTCTTCTCCTTGCAGGGATTGGCGTCGATGTCGTTGCTTCGGTTGTGTTCCCCGAAGATCATCCCCTCATAGACCGGGTCGCCGGGGACGATGAAGATCTGGCCTCGGGGCTCTAAATTGAATAGGGCATAGGCCACGGCGACGCCTTGGCGGTCGGAAACGATGGAACCGTTGAACCGGCTGGGAAAATCCCCTTTGTATGTGTCGTACCCGGCAAAATAGGAGTTCATAATCCCGGTGCCCTTGGTGTCGGTGAGAAATTCGTCCCGGTATCCGATCAATCCGCGGGACGGAATTTTGAACTCCACCCGGACCCGGCCGGTGCCCCGGTTGACCAGGTTGGCCATCTGGGCTTTGCGGATCGAGAGCTTTTCGGTCACTATCCCGATGAAGTTCTCATCGCAGTCGATCAGCAGGTGCTCCATGGGTTCGAGCTTCTGCCCGTCCTTTTCCTTGAAGATCACCTCGGGCCGGCCCACACCCAGCTCGAATCCTTCCCGGCGCATGGTTTCGATCAAAATGGCCATCTGAAATTCGCCCCGGCCCTTGACCAGAAAGACCTCCCGGTTGTCGGTCTCCTCCACCTGAACCGCCACGTTCCGCAGGGTTTCCTTATACAGCCGTTCGCGAATCTTGGAGGACTGAACGATCTTTCCTTCTCTGCCGGCAAAGGGGGAGGTGTTGATGGTGAATTTCATGGAAACGGTGGGCTCATCCACCCGAATCCGCTTCATGGGGATGGGGTTTTCCCGGTTGCAGATGGTGTCCCCGATCTCCACATCCTCGATGCCGGAGAGTACGATGACATCCCCGGGTTCGGCCTCCTGCACTTCGGTGAGCTTCATCCCTTCATACAGCTGAAGCGAGGAGACCTTCAGGGGGATCTTGCGCTCATTTCGGCCCAGGCAGACCATGCTGTCATTGGACCGGGCCCAGCCGTTGGATATCTTCCCGATGGCCAGCCGCCCCAGATAGTCGGAATAGCTCAGATCGGTCACCCGCATCTGAAAAGGCGCCTCCGGGTTATGGACCGGCGGGGGAATTTCCTTTAAAATGAGATCGAATAGCGGATCGAGGTTGACGCCCTTTTCCCCGAGTTCGTTGAAGGCCACCCCGTCCCGTCCGATCGCATAAAGGTAGGGAAAATCGAGCTGGTCTTCGTCGGCGTCCAGGTCGATGAAAAGATCGTAGATCTCATCCAGCACCTCTTCGGGACGGGCATCCTTGCGGTCAATCTTGTTGATCACCACGATCACCTTGAGACCGGCCTCGAATGTCTTTTTGAGCACGAACCGGGTCTGGGGAAGCGGCCCCTCGGAGGCATCCACCAGAAGCAGCGCCCCGTCGGCCATGGAGAGGGCCCGCTCCACCTCGCCGCCGAAATCGGCATGGCCCGGGGTGTCGATGATGTTGATCTTGACCCCCTTGCAGACCACCGAACAGTTTTTCGCGGCAATGGTGATGCCCCGCTCCCGCTCCAGGTCCATGGTGTCCATCATCCGCTCGCTCAGCTCCTGCCCTTCCCGGAACAGCCCGCTCTGGGTGAACATGGCATCCACCAGGGTGGTCTTGCCGTGGTCGACGTGGGCGATGATTGCGATGTTTCTTAAATCGTCATTGGGTATCAGATTGCTCATGGATCTCACTTGGGTACAATGTGAATTATTGGATTCATAAACCAGCGGAAGAACATAACCATTTGATCGGGGTTTACAAGGGCACAGGCCCCTTTCCGCCTTCCTGGTGATAAAAACCGAGTCAAAAGGCCGTTCCACATCCGACGGATCGATTCCACAGCCGGTTTCTTGTTCGGAAATCCCCCGCAAACCCCTACAACCCTGGTTGTAATCACAACCCGGGTTGTAACAATCATTATATCATTTGAACTCGGTACTTTAAGACCGGTATTCGTTTTACTTTCATACGCAGGTTGTACCCTTTCCGGAGAATGGAGATGTGCTTAAAATTCAAATAATGAATGAAAATCAGAAATGTTATAGCTTTATCCATTTTATGGCATGCTACTTGCGTTGAATTCTATTCAATCGACTGTTGTAGAAGGGAATAGGTCAAGTTCCGAAGGCGGCATGCATCTTATTCGATTTTATCATAAAAAGATGATGAACTCGTAAAAAGCCGCTTGGAAGATTCTTGCCACAATATCATTTCCATATACAAGAAAACGATATCTGGTTTTTAAAAACTCGGCTTTGGACTTTTAAACGAAATCATCATGGACGGTGGAATATTATGGAGAAAGTGAAAAACAAAGGTTGGAGCGTCACCATGGCAGGTCTGGGCATCAATCTCGCCTTGGGTATCCTGTATACCTGGAGCATCTTCAAGGTCGCCATCAAGGAATCGATCGTGTCCGGCGACGGCGTGTTCACATGGGACCTGGCCTACCTGAACGACCCGTATGCCGTTTGCTGTCTGGTCTTTGCCTTTACCATGATCACGGCCGGACGCCTTCAGGACAAAGTGAGCCCGAGAATCACCGCTATTTTCGGCGGCATTCTGGCCGGCGTCGGGCTGGTGGTCACGTCTCAGTCGACCCTTCTGGCCAATTGGATTCTCGGTTTCGGCGTACTCACCGGCATGGGACTCGGTTTCGGTTATGCATCCGCAACGCCGCCCGCTATAAAATGGTTTCCGGCTTCCAAAACAGGCCTGATCGCCGGGCTCGTGGTGGCGGGCTTCGGACTGGCATCGGTCTATATCGCTCCGCTGGCCGATTACCTGATCCGGAATTACGGCTTGAGCCAGTCGATGATGATTTTCGGCGTCTCCTTTCTCATCGTGGTCTGCTTCCTGGCCCTGTTTCTGCAGAATCCGCCCGAAGGGTATGTCCCCGAGGAAACGGCCCCCAAAAAAGGAAGCCCGGCAAGGAAGGCGATTAAAATCGAGGAGTATTCTCCGGGCGCCATGCTGCAGACGCCCTGCTTCTATAAATTGTGGTTCATGTATTTTGTTGGCTCCGGCGCCGGATTGATCATCATCGGCTCGGTTGCTGAAATGGCCAAGATGAGCCTGGGCCACCTGGCATGGATCGTTGTGGCGCTGATGGCGGTCGGGAACGCCGGCGGACGAGTCGTGGCGGGGATCATTTCCGACAAAATCGGTCGGACCCGAACCCTCCTGATCATGATGGCTTTTCAGGGCCTGGTGATCAGCTCTCTGCTGTTCATCAAAGAAAGTCAGGCCGTGCTGCTACTGCTGGCCGCCACCCTGATCGGGTTCAATTACGGTACCAACCTGTCCCTTTTCCCTTCGGTAACCAAGGATTTCTTCGGTCTGAAAAATTTCGGCGTCAACTACGGGCTCCTTTTCACAGCCTGGGGTGTGGGCGGGTTCATCTTCCCGAGAGCCGCCCAGATGATCGTCGCCGGAACCGGAACTCCCGAAGTGGCTTATTTGATGGCCGCGTTCTTTCTGTTTCTCAGCGCTGGGATGGCCCTGATTACCCGGCCTCCCCAAACCCTCCGCGAGAGAGCCAAAGTCATTACCCATTTGGAGCCCGGCAAAATCTACTCCGGTCACTTCGTATACATGCCCAAGCTGAAAGCGATGAGCAATTCAGACAGTGAAGACGGCGAACGGATCGTGGCGATCGACAAGAGAGTCGCCGGCGTAAAGGCGAATTGAGATTTTACCCCTTTTGAAAACCGGACGTGCGGTTCCGCCAGGAAACCGCACGTCCGCCCCCGGGCTCCAGACATTCCCTCTCCCCGATAGCTTTTGAAAAACCTCATCTTAAAACCGATCTCACGGTTGGTCACGTATTCCCATTCCGATTCCGGAAGGAAATAGACTCAAAATCGATATTCCCGAAGAAAACCTTTCTTTTGGTCTATCGGTGCATTATTCTTTGTGATTAACTCAAACCACATCGAGGATGCATGTTTCTCAACCATATCCCGGCCATGCTGCGCATTCTGGCGGTATTCATCATTATTCTTTTCGGCATCAAAAAAAAACTTTCCCTGGGAAGCGCCTTTCTCATCGGTTCGGTGGTCCTGGGGCTGCTGTTCGCCATGAATCCCTGGGAGATCCTTCAGGCGGTGATCGCCTCTTTGCTTCACCCCAAAACTTTGGCCCTCTCCGCCGTGGTCTGCCTGATCCTGGTGCTGAGCCATTCCATGGAGGCGGCCGGCCAGATGAAGCGGCTTCTGGACCGGTTTCAGGGGGTGGTCCGCCATCCTGGGCTGAAGCTGATCATCTTTCCGGCCATTATCGGCCTGCTGCCGATGCCCGGCGGGGCCATCTTTTCCGCGCCCATGGTCAAGGACCTGGGGGAGCGCCGGGGCCTCTCCGGTGCCCAGCTCAGCTATGTCAATTACTGGTTCCGGCACATCTGGGAATACTGGTGGCCCCTCTATCCCGGGGTGCTGCTGACCACCACCCTGGCCGGGCTCAACCTCTGGGTGTTTGTGCTGTACCTCTTCCCGGTTACGGTGGTGGCAACGGTCGCAGGATACTGGCCGATTCGAGACGTACTGAATCGGGATGAGTCCGGTGCCGCCGGGATTCGGTCCAAACGGACCCCGGTCGGACCCTTTCTTCGGGAGCTTTCACCGATTCTGACGGTGATCGTTCTGGGCCTCGGATCCGGAATGATCCTGACCCGGTTGATGACCGGAAACGGCGAAACGGTGTCCAAAGAACTGGGTTTGATTCTGGCCCTGCTGGCGGCCATCGCCTGGGTCTGGCGGTCCAATCACATTTCCCCGGAACGGCGCTGGTCGATTCTTCGAAATCCCAAGCTGCTTCACATGTTCTACATGGTGGCGGGGATTCTGATTTTTCAGGGGATTCTCAACCAGAGCGGGGCCGTGGAAGCGATCAGCCGGGAGCTGATCGACTGGCACATTCCCCTGGCGCCCATCACCGTTCTGCTGCCCTTTATCGTGGGCGGGGTGGCCGGCATCACCATCGCCTTTGTGGGGGCCACCTTTCCCATCCTGATCTCCCTGGTGAACACCTACGGCCAGGGGGACCTGATCCTCTCCTACATGATGCTGGCCCTGGTGGGCGGATTCGCCGGAGTGCTCCTCTCGCCGCTTCACCTCTGTCTGCTCCTTTCCAACGGCTATTTCGACACCCGCCTGCGGCCGGTCTACCGGTATCTCTGGGTGCCGTGCATCGCCCTGGTCGCGGCGGCGGCCCTTTACTTTCTGGGACTGCATGCGATAAGATAAGGGGAAAGGAGGCGTCATGTTTACTGCTGAAGAAATACTGGAAATGGCGATTCGGCTGGAGCAAAACGGCGAGGCGGTCTACCGCCGGGCCATGGAAAAGATATCCGATCCCGAATTTCTGGAAATGCTCGACTGGATCAGCCGGGAAGAGATGAAGCACGCCGAATGGTTCGCAGATTTGAAAGTGAATCTGGCGGATCGGCCGGAAAACCCGATCTCCGAAGAAATGCACAAGGAAATGTTTGAAGAAATGATCGGGGAACAGAGCTTTTCTCTGCGGGAGGTCGATTTCTCTGAAATCGACTCTATGGAGGAACTCATTCGTGTCTTTATCGAGTTTGAAAAAGACACCATTCTTTTTTATGAAATGCTTCAGCCCTTCATTCAGGAAGAAGAAGCCCTGAATCACCTGAAGGATATCATCGCCGAAGAAAATCGTCACATCGACCATCTCCGGGAGTTCCTGGCCAGGAAAACCCCGGAGACGGCGGCCGAAGGATGGCAAACCGAATGATCAGTAGGTGATGGACAGGCCGAGGGAGCCGAAGGTCTGTCCCCCGTCCTGCTCCTCGAACGCCTCGGTTCGGTAGACCTGGGCATAGCTCAGTTTCACGGATTTATAGATGATGGAGATGCCGGCGGAGAGATCCGCGACAAGATATTCCTTGTCGACGCTGTGGCTGTCTTCAAAGGTGTTGCCGTCCAGGAAGACGTCGTAGGCCACCCCCCGGCCCTCGGCCCGCACGAACCAGACGATTCCGAAATCCCGTTTTACACTCAACCGGGGGTCCGATTCGGCCGTCGGCACCAGCACGGTTGCGGCCGGGCGAATTAGAGAGGTGCCGAAATCCTGGGGGACGTTGTACCCGAACCGAAGACCGAACCCGGCATTGGCGAAGGTGGAAATATTTCCGAGGGTGACACCGAAATGGGGAATCAGGTCCCAGCCCCAGCCGGAAGGCCCGCCGTCGGCCACCGCCCGCCAGCTTCGCTGCCAGGTCAGTGCAATGCCGGGTTCATTGTCGAGCTGGTTGTCCCAGCCTTCCGGTGAATCGATATCGAGAATATCATGGACCAGCTTCTGGCTCTCTTCGGCCAGGGAGGCCGGGCCGATCACGCCGAGGGTCAGTTCCAGGGTATCCAGAATTTTCGGGGTTTTCCGATGCAGCGCGAATGCGAGATAGAGCAGCCCGGCATAGGGGCGGTCATCCTCCACCAGCTCTTCGGTGTCGGTGTCTTCGGGGGTGTAGATGTTCTGGCCGATGGAAAACCCGAAATTCCGCTGATATCCCTCTCCGCTCCAGAATCCGCCCAATACCGGCACATCCCCGGGCTCGTATCCGTCTGTGTATTCATCAATACCTTTGGATGTCCAGGAGATTCTGACCGCGTTGCTGTAATTTTCATCGGTGCCGCCGAAGGTGTCGTTCTCGAAATAAAACACCAGATTTTCCGCATCTTCAGGCTCCAAGCCGAATCCGGGTACAGCCCATGCCAGCAGGCAGACCATTATCGCCGCGAGTGCAAACCGTTTATTCATGCGCCTGTTCTCCTTTTCTGTGAATCGTCATCCGCAGCCGATCCTGTATCGAGCTATAAATCCATGGTCCATCTCAGGCCCCACCATTCTTCCCGGTGCATGGAAAACTCCCCGATCAGGGACCGCCCCTTGCGATACACCAGCCCGAGTCGAGCGGTGCGAAAGGCATACTCAAAGGGAGCGGACAGCCCGACATAGGCGGTGACATCGAGATCCCAGTCGTTTTCTTCATAAGCGGTGAGATCCAGGGCCGCGAAGCAGCCCAGCGGTCCGCCCCACAACCGCTCCGCAGGCTCGTATTCCAGCCCGCCCTGAACCCGCCAGGGCTCTTGGAATTCATTGTCCCCCGAATGGTGGGCATAGGCCGCCTCACCATAGATTCGGTACCTGTCTTTGATATGATAGCTGAGACCGCCGGCGATCTCCTCCCGGGTGTAATTGAGTCTCAATCGGCCGGTTTCTTCGATGTACTCATCCCCGATGTGGCTGGAGTCGTGATTCAATGCCAGTCGTGCCGCAAGCCCCGAATCGTTTGCCCAGGAGAAGACCGCTCCGAAAAAACCGTCCCACCCGATATTATCGGTGCTGCTGTCGATATCGAACTGTCCGTAGAAGGATCCGTAAATATCGAGTTGAAACGCCGAATCCGAAAAGGCCGAGGGATATGCCCGCAAAAGCCCGAACTGCCCCCCCAGCATGAAAGCGAAGCGGTCATTGCCCGCATCCGGAATCACCGAATCGGTCAGATGCATATAGGTCATCGACATCGTCGGGCGACGCAGATCGGCCAGGTAGGGTGAATAGAGCCTCTCGGGAGGGGCCACCAACAGGCGCCAGGACTCCCCCGGCGTAAACGTCCACCGTCCCTCCTCCGGGTTTCCCGTTTCTCCCGATACCGGTCGGGTCAACATCAACATCCAGATGCAGATCAGTATCGCCCTCGCCGCCAAGTCCGTTTTGCGCCTCATATCAATCATCCTCTTCTGATGAATGGTTCCAATGAAACCTTTTTTCAAATCGTTTATCGGTTTACCGAAAACAGGTTTCCATTATCATGAGGCGTTCCAATTTAAAACCATGTTCAGGGGGTTTTCACGGAAGTCGATGCGTCCCGTACATATTTTTCCAGCTCCGCGGCCCGATGGGCGGCGGTATGGTTTGACAACACCGTCTGCCGGGCGTGTTCACCGATGGTTCGTCGATCATCATCGGAAATTTCCCTTACAAATTCGAGCACATCTTCGTAGGATCGCGCCACCAGAATGTCCCGGTTGAGTTCGAAAAAGGTCTCCAGACCCGGCCAGTAATCGCTGATGATGGGAATCCCGCAGGCTGCGGCCTCGAAAAGGCGTACGCTGGGGGAATATCCGGCCTGAACCATGTCCTGCCGGGTAATATTCAGGGTAAACCGCTGAAGGTTATAGAATTCGCAGTGCTCGGCCGGCGGCAGATGATCGATTCTGGCCACGTTCTCGGGCCAGGCCACCGAGTCGGGGTACTGGGGGCCGGCCACAACGAACCGGCCGTCGGGCCATTTGCGGGCCGGCTCCAGTAACAGAGCCTCCAGGGGCGGCTGCCGATCTTCACTGTAGGTGCCCATGTAGCCGAGGTCGTATTTCACGACCATATCCATAGGAAAATAAAGAGACGGGTCCACCGAACAATAGAGCGGACGGGCCGCCGGACTGCCGTATTCCTTTTCCAGACGATCCAGCACCGGGCCGCCGGTAAAGGAAAGGTAGAGGTCATAGCCGGGAATCAGATCGGGATGGAGGTATTCGAAATCCTTTCGGCGCAGCTTGGTTAAGGTCACGGGCGTATCGATATCGTAAAAGGCGGTCACCCCCTTGGCTTTCGCCTGCACGAATCGGCCCACCTCGACCCCTTCGGGCACATAGGAGCCGACCACCACCAGATCGGCCCTCCGGATATCCTCCCCAAACCTGTTTCGGAGCGTCTCGAGGCCTTCATAGAGTCGGGTTTGCCCGAAGGGCGGTTCCGGCAGGTCCCGATTGTCCGCATACCAGGGCACGTCCCGCTCCAGAAACAGCACCCGGTGACCCTGATTTTCCAGCTCCCGAACCAGCCCCCGGTATGTGGTGGCATGACCATTTCCCCAGGAAGAGGTGATGGACAGCCCCAGAATAACAATGTCCATTGCGGCTCGCGGGGTGTTCATGAGGCGGCCCGCTCCTCGGCCGCAGCCGACGAAAAAAGTCCTTGAAAAATTCGGTCGAGTTCCTCGGCCCGGTGCCGGTAGGTATGCGATTTGAGCATCCGCTCCCGGGCCGCCCGGCCGATGGATCGGCTCTGTTCCGGAGTCAGATCCCGCAGATGGCGAACCACCTCCGCACCGTCTCGGGCGACCAGGCATTCCGAATCGGGGACCAGGAACTGTTCGATCCCTTCCCAGACATCGGTGATCAGGCAGGCCCCGGCCCCGGCCGCTTCAAAGACGCGGGTGGCCGGGGAAAACCCGTATCGGGCCATGCTCTCCCGGCTGATGTTCAACACCGCCGTCGGGGTCACGTTAAAGGCATTGTGGTCCCGGGTGTAAACGTGGCCAAGATAGCGGACATTTGAGAGTTCCGGCGCATGCTGATCCCATCCGTTGCCGCCCAGCAGAAATCGCAGATCCTGACATTCGGCGGCCGGTCTGAAAAAAAATTCGGACACCCGGCCTTCCCGGTCGGGCATGCGGTTGCCCAGAAACCCGAGGGCGGCTGTAAACCGCGGGTCCGGTTCCACCGGATGATGGGTGGACGGGTCCAGTGCATTGTAGACCGGAATGCAGCGACGGGCGCCCAGCCCCTCATACCCGCGCACCACCGGCGGCCCTCCGCCGTAAGTCAGGATCAGATCATATTCCGGAATCAGAGGGCCGAAGGGATCTTTCGGATCACTCCCTACCCGGTCCAGGGTGGCAGGAGCGTCCACATCCCAGAAAATCACCCGGTGATCGGGGCTCCGGAATTCGAGCACGGCCGCCTCCAGCAATTCATCATAGACGCCCACCCCGCTGGCCTTGACGATGATGTCCGCGTCCTGAGCCTCGGCCAGGGCTTTTTGCACCCCGGCTTGGTCGGCCGGATAGACCACCGATCGGGCGTAGGGCGGGTCGGGAATGTCCCGGTGCTGCTGCCGCTCAAAGGCGTCCGGTTCATAAAAGGTGATGGCGTAGCCGTGTTCATGAAGTGCGCTCAGAATCCCGCGATAATAGGTGGCGGCGCCGTTCCAGTAGGCGGAGACCAGACTGGATCCGAAAAAGGCGATCTGAATATTCATGGCCTGCTCCCGTTCAAATGGTTATATGTTCCGTGTGTGGGTCAGAATCAATATCTATTCCATCATTCGATTGAATCTCAGTTGGCGGCATTCGAATACAGAGCCCGATTTTCCGGTTCCGCTTCCATCCCGAGTTCCGCACAGATGTTCATCAGCTGGTCGACCCGATGGCCGCAGGTGTGCCGGGTCAGAATGGTCTCCCGTCCGCTGTGCGCCAAAGACCGGCGCAGATTCGAAGAGGCGAGCAGCCGTTTCAGGTGCCGGGTCATTTCGGCGCCGTCCGCCGCCTGCAGATAGTCCTTTCCCAGCCGGAACAGCCCTTCTACATCCGGCCAGGGGGCCGAAATCATGGGAATGCCGCAGGCCAGGGCTTCAAAGGGCCGAATGGTCGGAATCCCCGGCAGGGCTTCGACATACGGCCGCCGCGGAATGTGGAGGGTGATTTTAAACCGGGAAAACACCCGGGGAACCTCGGCATTGGGCAGCCATCCCCGATAGTCGATGCCCGACTCGGCCAGGCGGTGAATCCCTTCCTGAGGATACCGAACTCCGTATACCGAAGTTTTGAGTCCCAGTGCCCGAACCGGCCCCAAAAGGAATTCCTCATACTCTTCGGTCCGTTCATCATCTCCCCAGTTGCCGATCCAGACCAGGTCCCCGTCCGCCCGATCCGGGGTCATGGGGTAAAATCGCCGGACATCCGCGGCTTCATGCCAGGTCCATACCCGCCGGGACCATCCCTTATCCAGGTAGATCCGTCGAACCGCCTCGCCGAATGCGAGCACCCCGTCATAGGCCGACAGATCGTAGACCGCCATATCCTCCGGATGGGTGACCGACCGATGATGGGTATCATGGAACAGCAGTCGGTAATCCGCACCGAGTCGGTGTTCGCCGATCCGTTGAACCAGATCCGGATCATTCCATTCATGGACGATGACCAGATCGGCCCCGTTCAGATTTTCCTTCAGATGAGGATGAGCGGGGTCGTAAAACCGACTTTCCAATTCGGGAAAGGTGGAGAAAAAGGACTTGATCGGGTCCTCCCCGTGTCCTTCTTTCAGGTTTTGCAGACTCCAGCCATCCGCCGGTTCGAAGATGCTTACTTGATGGCCTCGCGCCAGCAATTCAGAAGCGATTCCGCGCAGGAAATGGGCATTGCCGTGGTTCCAATCCGAAATCAAAGAGTGGTAAAACAGTACACAGCGCATAGACCTATCCCGCTCCTGCAACCGCGGTATAATAATGGGTTTTTCTTTTTTGGCGGCATTGGACCAGATCCCGATATTCATTCAGATATCGATCGGCCATTCTTTCGGGAGTGAACCAGATTGCCCGCCGGCGGGCCTTGAGAGACAATTTCTTTCTCAGCTTGGGATTCCGTATCAGGGACTCGAGGGTTTCCGCAACAGCCGCCGGTTGATCCGGCGGCACAAACAGCGCGGCCCCCGACCACAACTCCCGAAGACTGGGGATATCCCCCAGGACCAGTGCACAGCCCGAGAGCCCCGCTTCCAGAGCGGTCAATCCAAACGGCTCGTACACGGCCGGCAGAGCGAAAATCGCGGCCCGGCTGTACCACTCGGCAAGGCGGACGGAGGAGAGTCGCCCCAGGAATTGAAGATTGTTCAGGGTGACCTCTCCGCCGGCGGGCGAATTCTTCGAACCTGCCGCATAGACCGGCCAGGAAAGATCGGGGGCGATCTCCTCGAGGACCTGTATATTCTTGGCTTCATCCCATAGTCTTCCGGCGGTCAGAATGATCGATTCTTTCCGGGAAAATCGATAGGAATCGTGGCACCGGGAATTATAGATCGGTTCGGTTTTTTTGAAAGGAGCGTAATGCCGATGGAGTTCGGACAACATGGCCCGGGTCGGTGCGGTAACCCGATCTGCCGCGGAAAGACCCGCTTTTACCGCGATGTGATAGGGTGTCCATTCCGGTGACGGAAAGTTTTTTCGAACCGCGGTATGCCAGGAAAAAACGCAGGAATGGCCCACCATCAGTATCGGCGAGGACCACGGCAAATTGCCGTGGACATAACCGTTCAGATGAACCACATCCGGGTTGATCTCTTCTTCAAGGCTCAGGAGCCACTTCCCGGCCCGCTCCAGATCTTCCCAGGGATTGTTCATCCATTCCAGCCGAAACCGGCTTTCATGAAGGGTCAGATGGGTCAGCCACATCGCCTCGGATCGCTGCTGCGGATTCACCGGCTCGCCCATCGTGGCGAGATGAACTTCCACCCCCTGTTCACCCAGGGCCCCCGCCAGTTCCAGGCAATAGGTCCAGACCCCGCCCACGGTATCGGTGGTCATTAAAATCCGCCGAATCCTCGGGCTGTTTGTCACATTCAACACGATCCCCTTTCTACCGTTCGATAAATTTGAAAAACCGGCTGGTATCCCCGCTTTCGGTCTTCTCCTGATATAGAAACGAGAGATTCTTTTCTTCAAACTTTTCGAAAAATTCCTCCCAGGAAATCTCTTTCAGATCGGGATCATCGCTGTAATCCGGGAAATGAATTCGAAGCAGACCGGCCGGATCATCTTTTCCGGCGGTCTCCTTCACCGTGGCCGGCACACCGCCGCGATCTTCGGCCCACTTTCGAATGGTCTCATGCTTGGTGGTGGTTTTGGATTCTCCTGCCATGCTGCCTCCTTCCATGATTAAAAATGGAGCAGAACATCCTCTTTGATGTTTCTGAAATCACTATGGTTTATTACAAGATAGCTTGCAATACTCTGAATACCGTATATCCCAAACGGAAATCATGTAAGCTCAAAATCAGCCGGTTCCGGAAAACACCTCCCCGGTGTTGGGCAGAAACCGAGAATACCGTGCTCGGCAGCGGCGAATACATCCTTTCCTCCATTCTAACGCATCGAAATTCAGGAAATAATAGCTGCGAAAGGAGAATCGATTCATGACACCCAAGGGACAAAAAATTCCGCTTCAGCGCCTGGAACGAACGGCATGGTTTCTCGACAATTCCATCAAGGTCCCCGGCATCAATTACCGGATCGGAATGGACGGCATCATCGGACTCATCCCGGGCATCGGAGACGCCACCGGGACCCTGCTGTCGATGTACATCCTTGCGGAAGGCGCCCGGGCCCGCCTGCCCAAATCGGTGCTGGTGCGAATGGCCTGGAACATCATTCTGGATTCGCTGATCGGGGCCGTCCCCGTGGTCGGCGATATTTTCGATTTCACCTGGAAGGCCAACGCCCGGAATGTCCGACTGATGAAAGAATACAGCCATGCCTCCCAGCGCACCGCGAAGCAGAGCCGGTGGTTTGTCGGAGGAATTATCGCAGCCCTGATCCTGGTGATCTTTCTCACCTGCCTGCTGGCATTTTTCCTGGTGCGCCTGTTGTGGGCGGCGGTCTCGGGTTAAGCCCTTTGTAAGAATCCGAAATGTTTTCCGTTTTCGCCCGTTTGCCCAAACCGTGCTTTAAAGAGACCGGTTCTCTCAAACCGGAACCGGGTTCGCACGTCCTTTTGCCGATGCCGGAGGAATGGTTAGCTTTCGAAGACGGAGGTGGAACCATGACGCGACGACGATTTATTCAAAAACTGTATACGGGGCTGATCTGCACCGCCTTCTCGGGGGTGTTGAGTTCCTGCGCCTCGGGTGCTCGGGAAAGCGGAAACGGAGCGGCTTTTGAGGAAAAAACCTATATTCCGCTGAACGGCCGATCCCTCAAAGAGATGGCGGAACGGAAGGTGCATCACGGTACTAACCGCTTTGCAAATCCCTTCACCAGTGTTCCCAAAGGGGATATCCGGCGGGTGATACAGTGGAAGCTTTCCAAGAATCATTTCAAAGAATTCTATGATACCGAACCGGTTCGGCCGATAACCCTGAATCTGGAAAAGGTGCGGAAGGACCAGGGGCTTTCGCTCACCTTTCTCAAGCATGCCTCGGTTCTGATTCGGGACGAGGGCGCGACCTTACTGATCGATCCGGTCTTCTGGAAGATCTTCTGGTTCATTCAGGATTTCACCCCCATCCGGTTCGAGCCGTCCGAACTGCCGAAACCGGACCATATCCTGATCACCCACGGCCATTACGACCACATCGACAAGGATTCCCTTCGGGTATTCGATCCGAATACCCACGTCATCAGCCCCTTGGGTTACGATAAGATTTTTCAAGACCTGAACATGACGAACCGGGACCGCTTGGACTGGTTCGACACCTTTCGGGCCGACGGGATGGAGATCACCCTTCTTCCCTGCAATCACTGGACCATGCGCAATCCCCTGATCGGCCCCAACACATCGCTCTGGGGATCCTATCTGATCAAGACCCGAAGCGGCCCCACCATTTACCTGTCCGGAGACACCGGGTATTTCGACGGATTCGGTCAGATCGGCGAAATGTTCGACATCGACCTGGCCATTTTCAATCTGGGCGCTTATGAACCGCGGTGGTTCATGGCTTCCAGCCACATGAATCCGGAGGAGACGGTGCGGGCCTTTCAGGAACTCAAGGCCCGGCACATGACGGTGGTCCACTGGGGCACCTTTCGCCTGGGCGACGAACCGGTCCATTTTCCCTACCGGGACATTCACCGGGCCATGGATCAGGCGGGGCTATCGGATCGGCTGATCGACTTCCGCCACGGCGATACCGTTTTTTTAACTGATCTTACGCAAAAAAGGCGATCCATTTCGTAAAACTTGGACCGCCTTTAAGAAAACCCGGCTTAGCGCCGTATTCAGGCTGGGATCAACAGATCAGAACAATCCTTCATCTCCCGATCCCGCCCCTTTCGACCTCTACTGGCTTTGGGTCGATTTCTGCTCCATTTTCGAATCGGATTCCTTCTTCATCTGCTCGTGTTCATGCTCCATCTTCTTCTGAGTCTTATCCATTTTGGTTTTCGATTCATGATGCTTCTTCATCTCGCCGCTCTGGCGCTCGGCTTTGTCGCCATAGTAACCGCGGATTTTCTGTTCCCACTCGGATTTGGCCAGTTCCGGTTTGTCCTGCTTTGAAAAACCGGGACCCTGGGCGAATGTCTGCTGGTCTATTTCAGCTTTCAGGTTGTCCCCTTGGGGGTCCTTGTGAACCATATCCGCAGGGATCGGTCGCAGCTGGTCACCTTCTTTGGGATTCACGATCACGAACAGGGCTTCTCCTTCTTCGCTGATGTAAATGTTGTCCGCCGTGCCGAGTTCCTCGTCGTTCTGGCTCATGACCTTCTTGTCGAGCAGATCCCGGGCGCGAGTCGCCTGCATTCCCGCGACCTCCTTCCCGGTCTCCTGCTGCTTTTGCTGAGCGGTTTTCATCTCCTCTTCCTGCTGAGACTTCTCGCTCTGAGCAGTCTGTTTCTGCCGGGCGGCTTCCTTTTCAGCGGATTTCTTTTCTTCCTCTGTATATTTTTCAATTTCGGATTTTGTGATATTCGCCACCAGCTGATTTTCTTTCTGGGTCTGAATGGCATTCCAGGGAATCGTAAATTCATCTTCGCCGATGCCGATGAATCCGCCCGATTTCAAAATGACGTATTTGATTTGGCCGTCCTCACCGATCATGAAATCATCCACGCTTCCCAACTCTTCCCCTTCGGGAGAAACGATCTCTTTATCCATGAGTTGTTTGGCATTGTTGGGCCATTGGGCCTGACTCTGGGCGCCCATTTCCGATGTTGTCTGGGAAGCCTGATCGGCCGCCATGGCTCCGGAAGTGATCACTGCGATCGACAGAATACTCAACAGGAATCGTTTGACCATTCGCTTCATTTCCATACCTCCTTGTTGGTTGACATTGCGTTTGTTTCCCCACCTCGGTGAGGTATGGATGAAACATAATTAGGTGGAGGACGAATCCCAATAAGGTATATCTGGTATTTGGCCCCGCACCGAACTGTATCTCCGGAATAAGTTCTCAGACTACAGTCCGCACCAACGCCGGGCGATCTCGAGGTAGATTTCTGTCGCCTGCTGGATGCGGTTCAGAAGGCAGTATTCATTTGTCCGGTGGGCCAGGCCGGGCTCGCCGGGTCCCAGAATCAGCGTGGGGATGCCGCCGTAAGCGGGGGTGAGAATGCCGGCGTCTGTGAAGTAGGGCAGGGCCCCGGGTTCCGGCTTTTCCTCGAGAACCGGTGCCGCCAGTTCGAATACCTCCCGAACCCATGGATGGTCCGGGTCGGTCCAGATTCCGTCCACGGAAATCCGGCGGGACAACTCTGCATCCGACCCCAGAAGCGCCTTCATTTGCTCGAACAGATCCGTATGATTCTGATCGGGAATGGTGCGCATATCGATACCGATCACCGCCCGGTCCGGCACAGAATTGATGTTTGTCCCGCCGGTGATGGTGCCCACATTGAGGGTGGGCGCGCCGAGATAGGCGTGGGACTCCACTTCGAAACGGAAGGCTTCCAGAGCCTGCACCGCACGGGCCGCCTTGTAGACGGCGTTGTCGCCTTTTTCAGGCATGGACCCGTGGGCGGATTTGCCGGAAAAGGCGGCATCCAGCCAGAGGGCGCCCTTGTGGCCCACCATAGGAAGGTTGCCGGTGGGCTCCCCCACCACCATGGCCCCGGCCGCCTCCAACAATTCGGGGTGCCGGGCCAGATCGGCGGCACCGGTGCATCCGGTCTCCTCATCCGCCACCAGAAGCAGAGTCAGCCCGGCGGTACCGTCCAGCCGATCGGACAGCTCCACCGCCGCCGTGACCATGGCCGCCAGCCCCGATTTCATGTCACTGGACCCCCGGCCGTAGATCCGTCCTTCGGCGATTTCGCCACCGAAGGGGTCCCGTTCCCATTTTTCGGACCCCAGGGGCACGGTGTCGGTATGGCCGAGAAAGCAGAGCGGTTTTTGATCGGATCTCCCTCCTTTTCGAGCAATCAGACTGGTGCGATCGGGAACCGGCTGGAAAGAGTGAACCCGAAAGCCGGCGGGTTCCAGAATACCCCCCAGATAATCGGCGCAGATTCGCTCAAGTCCGGGCGGGTTGACGGTCTGGGTCTGAATGAGAACTCGGGTCAAATCCAGCGGGTCTGTTTTGTACGCCATTGCACACCCTCCATTTTCATTTTTTAAAACCCCTGAGAACTGAAGAAGGGATTGACGCACAAATTCAGGATTCTGTCAATATCCCCTCAGCTCCGGTTCACCCAACCGGAAGGCCGTCTTCTTCTTGCCATTTTTCTGAAAATGGTTAGAATGTACTCTTTTGCGGGTATTTATCTAAACCAATAATTCAGAGACCGATTCGGATCCTATGGAAGAGCATCTCGAAGCTTATCATTCGGATATTTTCAAGAAACTCAAGCGAAACCGGCCCATTCGGCACCGAACCCGACCGGCCGAAGCCCTTTTCTTCCAGCTCGACTTCGACGATTCCGGTGCTTATGTCGAAGTGGTGAACATCCGCGGAGATGCCGTGGATGCCCCCTATGAGTGCTACAGCGGACCCACCCGGGACGTGCTTAAAACACTGGATGGGCTTCAGCATCAAAAAGGATTTCACATCGACTGGGGATCACCGGCCCGGGATCGGCTCTATCTGGCTGAAAACGAGCACCTGATCTGGCAGCTGGCCCGGTGCGACAATCTGGTGGGACCCGATATGAAACCCATCCGGTTCGCCGATGGGGACGGGCGGATTTCTCTTTGCATCGACATGAAGCGCAAATACATGACCGCCGAGATCGGCCTCTCTCATCCGGAAAACGGGAACGGACGACCCCGGCTGATCAGCGAAACCCATGCCCTTTGCGGCGACACCCTTTTTCGAATCGAACCGATAGGGGAAAACTTCACCGACCTGGCGTTGTTTGAAACCCGGATTCTGCCCAAGAACCTGGAAAAATACCTCTCCCTTCTCTACTCCTATTTTCAGAACATCTCGGTCCAATACGAAGACTACCACGTGGAGACCGGCCCGCCCAAAACCGCCCGGCCCACCCTGATCTTTGAAAAGGTGGACCCGGACAAAACGCTGTATCTGCGCATCTCGAACTCTCTGACCGGATTCGAGCCCGACTTTTTCGACCATTACGACATCACCCGAATTGTCGGGTTCAACCCGCTGGAAAAAAAGATGGTGGTTCGCGAGATTTCCCAGGAACCGCTTTATGAGGCATTGGCAGAGGTGGAGCGGCTGCTCAAAAAGCACCGAAGACAGAATAAAAACGCCGATTATTTCGTGGACGAAAACCTCTTCATTCTTCCCGAAACACTGGCCCGGCCCTTTATTCACAAAGACCTGCCCCAACTGATCACCCGGTATGTGATGCTGGGGGCGGAGCGCCTCAAATCTTACAAAGTCAAGCCGGTTCGACCCCGCCTGGATCTCAATCTCTCCCACGGCATCGATTTTCTGCAGGGAGGCGCCAGTCTCGATATCGAAGGGGAGAAGATTTCTCTGTTCGACGCCTTGAGCCAGTACGGGAAAAACTCATATATTCGACTGAGCGACGGCACAAACGCCATTTTGAACCGGGAATACATGGACAAGCTGAGCCGGATCTTCAAAAAGAAAAAAGACAAGGTCAAGATCTCCTTTTTCGATCTGCCCATTGTGGAGGAACTGATCGATGAAAAAATCGCTAAGGCCTCCTTTCAGCGGTCCAGGGAGATTTTTCAGGGGTTCAACACGATCCAGAAATCCAAACCCCGTCTGCCGGACATCAACGCCGAGCTTCGAAGCTATCAGAAGCAGGGGTTTAAATGGCTCAAGTACCTGAACAAAAATCGGCTGGGCGGATGTCTGGCCGACGATATGGGGCTCGGCAAAACCATCCAGACCCTGGCTCTGCTCGGCTCCGTCTATCCCGGCGAATCCAAGCCCTCCCTGGTCGTGATGCCCAAGAGCCTGCTTTTCAACTGGGAAAACGAAATTCAAAAATTCACACCCCAGCTCACCCGCGCCGTTTACCATGGGCCGGAAAGGGATCTGGAATCAGCCAAATCGAAACAGCTGATTCTCACCACCTATGCCATGATGCGCAACGACATCGAGGCTTTAAAAGAAGTTCCCTTTGCCTACGCAATTTTAGATGAATCTCAAAATATTAAGAATCTTCAATCCCAGACCTCCCGGGCCGCCATGCTGCTTCAGGCCGACCACCGGCTGGCCCTGAGCGGCACCCCGGTGGAAAACAACCTGGGGGAACTCTATGCCCTGTTCCGGTTTTTGAACCCGGCCATGTTCGGATCGGTGGAAGAGTTCACCAAATTCTATGCCGTTCCCATTCAGAAGGAAGACGACAAGGAGGCGCTTCGGGAGCTGAAGAAGAAAATATATCCTTTTATTCTGCGGCGGCTCAAACGGGATGTGCTCAAGGACCTGCCCGACAAGATCGAGCAGACGTTGTATGTGGATATGTCGGAGGAGCAGACCGAGTTTTATGAGGAACGCCGACGCTTTTATTATGAAATGATCCAGACCCAGATCGCCCGGAGCGGCATTCACCGGTCCCAGTTTTTCATTCTTCAGGCCATGACCGAATTGCGGCAGATCGCTTCCGTTCCCGAAGCCAAGACTGAAAATGCCATCCTTTCCCCCAAACGGGAGGTGCTGACGGCACATATCGAAGAAGTGGTAGCCAATCGGCACAAGGTGCTGGTATTCGCCAACTATCTCCATTCCCTGGAATGCATCGGGGAGGACCTGGACCGGCTGGGTATCGACTATCTGGTCATGACCGGCGCCACCCGGGACCGGCAGGGCCTGGTGGACCGGTTCCAGAAAGATACGGACTGCAAAGTCTTTTTAATGACCCTCAAGACCGGGGGGTACGGCATCAATCTAACCGCGGCCGATTACATATTCATCTATGAACCCTGGTGGAATCAGGCCGCCGAAAACCAGGCGGTCGACCGAACCCACCGGATCGGTCAGGACAAGACCGTCTTCAGCTACAAGCTGATCGCCCGGGGCTCCATCGAGGAGAAGATCCTCGAACTGCAAAAACTCAAGAGAAAACTGTTCGAAGACCTGATCACCAGCGACGGTGCCGCCATCAAGTCCCTAAACGAAGACGACATCCGGTTCATACTCGGATAATCAAACACACCGACATTGAATTCACTTATGGAGACCTCGAACCGCGACATCCCGGCCCTGCTCGATTCGGCCTACCGATTGACCGATCTTCGGGGTTTTATGTCCCGATACGGGCCGCCCCTGATGGACATCATTCCCTTTTCCTTTCGGAATCGATCGGGGGTTCAAAACGCGTCCAAAAAGGCGCTGATCCGGGAATTCGCCAAAGTTTTCACCAGCCGGGAACATTTTAATGCCTTCCTGTCGGTCTTGGATGAACCGGTGCGGCAGGTGCTGTATCATCTGGTCTGGGAAGCCGGCGATCATTCAGCCGCCCTTCTTTCCCAGTTATACGGAGCGGACTTTCTGCTGCCGTACGATGATAAAAACACACGGCTTTTTCGCCCTACCGAGCACATTGATCCGAAATACATGCTGTTTCGGTATAACGAGCAGTTCACCTATCGGCTGTTCGACCCTGAAAGACATCTTTATGCCTATCTACCCGACGATCTGCGGGACCTTTTCAAGGCATATCTGCCGCCCCCGCCGGGCTACGATCTCGATTTTCTGGATGAGATCGATTCCACCGAATACATGTTCCGGAATGAGGGGCGGATTCTCTCCAGCCTCGATCTGATCCTGGCCTATATCGATCAGGGGCATCTCAAGTTTTCCAAATCCGGAGAAAAGGTTCTGGTCCGGTCCCTCAAAGAGATGGCGGAGTACTGCAGGGTAGAAGAATTTTATCGGACCGGGGACCCCGCCGTCAGGTACATGCGCGCCTCCCTCCTGACCGAGTTCATTCTCGACAGCGTCATGCCTGAAATTGCCGATCCGGTCCGCCGGTTCAAGGGGCTGATCCTCAAGCAGCTCTTCGGAACGTCCGTCCGGCCATCCCGATACCGTTTGCGGGATCTTCTGCTTCACCTGAACGGTTTTCCCCAACTCGAATCGAGTTATACGGCGCCCTTCCTGCAGGAAAAAGAAGAGCGGGTCCGAATCCATCTGTTCGACCTGTTCAGCAGGCTTTCCACCGACCACTGGGTTTCCATGAGCAATCTGTATACCTATTGCCTTTACCGGGGGAAGGATTTCGAAATCATAGACCGGCACCAGGCAACCCATTTTCTCTACTACTCACAGGAGGATACGGAGGACCGATCCTTTTACACCTCCCGGCGAACCCCTGTCACCAATTCCCTGTACGGACCGGCCTTACTGGCGCCTTTTGTCAAGGGAACCATGTTTCTGGCCGCCGGATTCGGGCTCGTTGACATCGCCTATGACCGGCCTGAGAACGACCCCGCCATCCGCCGAAAGGGCAAACCCTACATATCGGTGTTCGACGGATTGCGCTATGTGAGGCTGAGCCAACTGGGGGCGTATGTCATGGGAAAATCCGACGCTTTCACTGCAGCCGTTGAACTACCGACGGCCCGGCTCACGCTGGACGACCGCCGTCTTCTGATCACCATGGAAGGGGAAGACAAATTGAAGATATTGATCCTGGAAAAGATCGGCGAACCGATCAGCGAAAGCGCTTTCCGGGTGACCTATGCCTCTTTTCTCAAGGGATGCAATAACGAAGCCGATATTCAGCAAAAGATGAAGCTTTTCAATGAGCAGATTTCAGATGCTCCTCCCGCCGTATGGACCGATTTCCTCAAGAAAATTCAGGCCCGAATCAATCCCCTGACCCGGGCCGGAAATGTAGTGCTGTATAAGCTCAAGCCCGACCCGGAGCTGATCTCCCTGGTGGCCACCGATCCGATTTTGAAGGAACATATTTTAAAAGCCGAAGACTACCACATCGCGGTCGAAAACAAACACTTCCGAACGGTAATGGACCGGCTCGCGTCCTTCGGCTATTTCATCGACACGGTATAATCGGAGAACGATTACAATGAACTGGGTGACCGTCGTCATTCTGCTGACCCTGATCGTCAGTTTCTTTCTGGACCTGGCGGCCGATATTTCCAACCTCGGCCGCCTGCAAAAAGAACTCCCCGAGGAGTTTACAGATGTATACGACCCTGAGCGTTATCGACGGTCCCAGGAGTATCTCAGGGTCACCACCCGCTTCGGATGGGTGTCCGGCACCTTTGATATGGCGGTTCTGCTGGTCTTCTGGTTCGCCGGCGGGTTCGCGGCCCTGGACCAGTGGGTCCGCTCGTTCGGGTGGGGCCCGGTGGGAAGCGGTCTGCTGTTCATGGGGGTGCTGCTCCTGCTGAAAGCCATTCTGAGCCTGCCCTTCAACATCTATGGCACCTTCGTGATCGAGGAGCGGTTCGGGTTCAACAAAACCACCCCCAAAACCTTTGTGATGGATCGGATCAAGGGGCTGGTCCTCTCTCTCGTGCTGGGAGCGCCGCTTATCGCCACGATTATAGCCTTTTTCGAATACGCCGGCGGATATGCCTGGCTCTACTGCTGGCTCATCGCCACCCTTTACCTGCTGGTGGTTCAATTCATCGCCCCCCGATGGATCATGCCGATCTTCAACAAGTTTGAACCGCTGAAGGATGAGGGCCTCCGAGCCGCCATTATGGAATACGCCGATAAAGTGGATTTCTCACTTCAGAACGTCTATGTCATGGACGGCTCCAAACGCTCAGCCAAATCCAACGCCTTTTTTACCGGATTCGGTCGAAACAAACGGATTGCTCTGTTCGATACCCTGATCGACAAACACACGGTCCGGGAGCTGGTCGCGGTGTTGGCTCACGAAATCGGCCACTACAAGAAAAAGCACATCCTTCAGGGCATGATCATCGGCATCCTCCACCTAGTGGTTATTTTCTTCCTGCTGTCGCTGTTTCTATCCTACGACCCCCTCTACAGGGCCTTTTATCTCGACCACCCCTCGGTTTACGCCGGACTCGTCTTCTTCGGCCTGCTATTCGCACCCATCGACTTCTTTCTCGGCATCCTCCTTCAGATGCGCTCCCGCAAAAACGAATACCAGGCCGACCGCTTCGCCGTCCGCACCACCCGGGACCCGGAGGCCATGATCGCCGCCCTCAAGAAACTGGCCGCCGACAACCTCTCCAACCTGGTGCCGCACCCTTTTTACGTTTTTCTGCACTATTCGCATCCGCCGATGCTGGCGCGAGTGAAGGCGATACGGACGGTGGCTGAGCAAGTGCGAAGTACAGGATAGCCCTTTCTCGGCATTTCAGAAGGGAGTCAAAAAAAGAATCCACAGGACAATAAACAACTTGATTATTTTATGGCGGAACGGAATAATGGAAGCAAAAACAGGTGCAGAGCACGCTGAATACATGGGGCCTGACCATCTTGAAAAGCAAGAAAACAGAAAATCATGCGGTTCGAATGGGACACTAAAAAGGCAAAGCAAAATTTAAAGAGGCATCGGGTTTCATTCGAGGAGGCTTCAACAGTATTTTATGATCCATTTTCAGCTACTTTTGATGATCCCGACCATTCTGATGAGGAGTACAGGTATTTAACCATCGGTTTTTCCTCCCGCAATCGCCTGCTGATTGTCTCCCATACAGAAAGGGGGAATTGTCTTCGCATAATAAGTGCACGTACCGCAACCAAACACGAGAGGAAAAAACATGAAAGATAATCAAGATAAAAACAAAGAGGTGCTGCGCCAAGAATATGATTTAGACTATTCCAAGGCGGTTAGAGGCAAATACTTTAAAAGGCTCATGGAAAAAGGGTCGAATATCATTGTCTTGGAACCGGATATAGCCAAAGAATTTCACGATTCGGATTCTGTAAACAAAGCGCTTCGGTCACTGTTGGAAATAACTCGTACCACACAGCGATTGACATCCCGCACCGGCAGCAGCGGTAGGCAAATTCGCTCCTCAACTCCTGAATAATTAATTGGTTTCATTCAAAAGATACATTTGAAATATTATAAAATATATAATAATTAGGCACTTACATCTTGGATTTCGCTCTTAAAAAATACGAAGACCCGTTTGAGATGAATCACATTCTTTGAAAGCGGACCTGGTCGGTGTTTTCCGTTCGGTTGGAACCAGCTGGATATTCGATTCATCAGCGGCTCGGACCATTATCCCGGCAAATACACCGAAAACACACTCCCCTTCCCCACCGCACTCTCCACCTCCACCCGCCCGCCGTGGGCCTGGACGATGTGCTTGACGATGGCCAGCCCCAGACCGGTGCCGCCCTGTTTGCGATTTCTGGATTTATCTACTCTATAGAAACGCTCGAAGAGCCGCGAAAGGTGCTCGGCGGGAACGCCGATGCCCTGGTCTTGCACCCGGATCACCACTTCTTTTCCGGCCTTTGTCGCTGAGATCTGCACCTGACTCCCTTCCCGGCTGTACTTGACAGCGTTTTCCACCAGGTTCACCAGCGCCTGTTCCAGAAAGGGCGGGTTGATCTCAGCCATCAGATCGGCCGGGCAGTCCACCTCCAGGGTGATCGCCTTCCGGCCGGCCGCGGTGCGGCAGACTTCCACCGTTCGGTCGATCACCAATGCAATCGGCGCCGATTTCAAAGCGATCCCCCGCTGGCCCTTCTGCTCGATCTCCGACAGCCTCATCAGGTCTTCAATAATAGCGGTGAGTCGGTTGACGTGGTTGTCGATGATTTCTAAAAACCGCTCGGCCTCCGCCGGGTTGTCTTTGGCCCCTTCCCGAAGCGTTTCCACGAACCCTTTGATGGCGGTGAGCGGGGTCTTGATTTCGTGGGAGACATTGGCGGCGAAATCCCGCCGCATATTCTCCAATTGCCGAAGCCGCGTGATATCGTGGAACACGATCAGGGTGCCGAGTCGATGAGCCTGGGAATCGCAGAGGGGAGAGCTGTGGGCGCTGAGAATGCATTTTCCATCTATATAGAGGGTCACCTCCCCTTCTGTGGGGCCTTCCTCCGAGAGGGCACGGCGCACGAACCGGTGCAGTTCGGGGTTTCGAATCACCTCCTGAATGGATCGCCCCTCCAGATGCCAGGGGTCCCGTTTGAACATTCGGGCGGCCGCCTGGTTGATGTTGATGACCCGCTCTTCCATGTCCATCGCGATGACCCCCTCCAGCATGCTGGAGAGTACCGCTTCGGATTCGTTTCGCTGTCGAATGACCGTCTGAATGCGGTCGTTCAGATCGGCCGCCATTTTGTTCATGGCCTGGGCCAGCCGGATCATTTCCAGAGACCGGGGGGTAGGCAGGCGGTAGTTGAGATTTCCGGCGGCAAACGCCTCGGCCCCCTTGCGCATCTCCTGAATGGGGTGCGCAATCCGTCTGGAGATAAACAGGCTGACCCCGGCGGCGAGCAGCGCGATGATCAGACCCATCAGAAGGTTCCGAAACTGGAGCGTGCCCCGCTTCCGGTCGATGATGTCTACCGGCAGCGAGGTGCGTATTACCGCCAGGGACCGGCCCCGCTCCTGAATGGCCAATGCGACATACATCAATCGCGTGTCCAGTGTGTCGCTGTAGCGCATGGCGCTGCCGGCCAGGTCCCTCAGCGCTTCGAGAAATTCCGGGCGATCCGAGTGGTTGACCATTTGGGCCGGATTTTCCTCGGTATCCCCCGCCACCCGGCCGTCGGGCAGAATGACGGTGATGCGCGTGCCGGAGCGCTGTCCGGCCGATTTACAAACCGCGTCGATGGCCTCGGAGTCGAGAGGAGTGAGCAGAGGAAGGATCTGTCCCTGAAGAATCCGGGCACGTGCCCTTAGATCATCGGCGGTCTGTTTGAGAAAAAACCGCTCCAAGGTATAGGAATTATAGAGGGTGATCGCCAGCAGAGCCAGGATGGTTACCAGCAGATAGGAAGGATAGAGTCGCCAGAATAGCGGCCGGGGAGATTTCACGAAAGCTCCTTGAAACGGTAGCCCACGCCCCGAACCGTTTCGATGTATGTACCGCAGCCCCCGAGTTTTTTGCGAAGCCCCACGATCTGAACGTCCACGCTTCGGTCGGTGACCGGATAATTGTCTCCCCGGACCGCATCCACGATTTGGGACCGGGTAAAGACCCAGCCGGGCCGCCGGCTTAAAAACAGCAGAATTTGAAATTCGGTATAGGAGAGATCCACCTCTTTGCCGCGCACTGAGACCTTGCGGCGGCCGGGATCCAGAATCAGGTCCTCGGTCTGCACCACCGCGGCCTTGTCGGGCTGGACCTTATCGGTCCGCCGGACCACCGCCCGAACCCGGGCGTTGAGAATTCTGGGGCTGAAGGGTTTGGTGACATAGTCGTCGGCCCCCAGTTCCAGCCCGGTGACCACGTCCCGTTCTTCGCCCTTGGCGGTCAGCATGATGATGGGGATGTCCCGGGTCTCCACCTCGTCTTTCAACAGTTTGGCCACTTCGAGCCCGCTGATCCCGGGGAGCATCAGGTCCAGGACGATCAGATCCGGAGAATCGTTCCGAGCGATCTCGAGCGCCGCCTCTCCGGTTTCGGCGCAGACCACACGGTAGCCTGCCGCGGACAGGTTGTACCGAACCAGTTCGAGGATGTCTTCCTCATCGTCCACGACAAGGATCCGTTCTTTGGCCATTTCGTCCATTTTCTGGGGGTCGTTTCGTTCAGCCGGCATCATAACAAGACTCCTGGGTTTTCCGCAATAAATATTGATTGAGTAGTAAGGTTATTTTCCATATCATGTTCCTCGAATACCTATCGACTTTATCAGGCGAATGTTAGAAAATGATGAAACGAGGAGAAAACATGAACTGGAAATCGATTTGCGAGGCCTATCCGGTGAACCGGGATATGATCTGGCTCAACAACTGCGGTACCACACCGGCCGGAAAACACAATCAGGAAGCCATGGCCGTCTTGATGGAGGGATACTCCCGAAGAGGGGTTCTGGCCGGCGCCGCCGATCTGCCGAAAATCGGCTCCCGCATCAAGGAGATTCTGGCGGATCTGCTGCACTGCGGCCCGGAAGAGGTGGCTCTGGTCCACAACACGGCCGAGGGGATGAATTTCATCTCCCACGGCCTGGCCTTAGAACCGGGGAACGAGATCATCCTGCTCGAAAATGAATACCCCAGCAATGTCTATCCCTGGCGACATTGGGCCAAAAAGGGCGTCACCCTGCGCACCGCGCCCATGGGGGAGAATCCGGCCGGTTTTCTGGAGGGGCTTCGAAAACAAATCACCGACCATACCCGGGTGATCGCCGTTTCGGCGGTCCACTGGTGCACCGGCATGCCCCTGCCCCTGACGGAGATCGGGGCGATCTGCAAAGACCGGGAAATCACCTTCGTGGTGGACGGAGCCCAGGGCGTGGGCATGCAGCCGCTTGCGGTCGAAAAGATGCACATCGATTATATGGCTTTCTCCGCCTGGAAATGGCTGATGGGCCCGGTGGGTTTGGGAGCGGTCTATATCCGAAAGGAAAAACTGTCCGATCTCGAACCGATCTTTATCGGCACCGACTCGGTGGTGGATGCGGAGGAATACCTGCCTTACAAGGACGATCTCAAACCCGATGCGGACCGGTTCACTTTCTCCTCTCCCAGCCTCAACGACTGGGCCTATTTTCTGGCATCCCTCGATTTTTTGAGCAGCATCGGCTTTGAAACCGTCAGAAATCGCATTTTCGAGCTGACCGATTACCTCAATCACCAGCTGAAAAAGCTCGGTTTTCGCATCTGTGCGGATCGGTTTCCGGACCACCCCACCGGCATCACGGTCTGCGAAAAGGAAGGGGTTCCGACCGCTCACATTCTGGCCGGACTCAAGGCCCGCCGAATCGTCGCGGCGGAGCGGCTGGGGAGGGTTCGGCTTTCGCCGCACATTTATCTATCCACTCAGCAGCTGGACGAAGCCGCCCAGGCCCTGGCGGACATCTGCGACGCTCCCCGCTATTCAGCTTGACCCGTTTTCTTCCAGCACGCTTTTTGATCCATGCATACCCAAGGAGAAATCAATGGATTCCAAAGACAACAGACCGTATAATACTCCTCCCGAAAAGGCCCGGTCCCGGCCCGGGCTTCTGATCCGAATCCTGAAATGGCTGACCCGGGGAGTTGAAAAAGCCGGTCGTGAAGGCAAGACCTGCACCACCTGACAGAGGAAATAGCGTGGATCCGCGGTCTGCGGCATCCCCGATCGACCGGAAACGGTACCGCCGGGTGCGGTGGTTTTTCCTCAAGGTCTTTCTGGCAACCCTCTGGTGGGACATTTTTCTGAACCGACCGGTGCTCCGATGGTTTCGCTCTCCGGCCGTCGACCGGTGGCGTATTACCGCCCGTCGTTTTCGAAGCCTGGCGCTGGAAATGGGCGGGGTCATGATCAAACTGGGTCAGTTCCTGTCCATTCGGGTGGATATCCTGCCCGTGGAGGTCACCACGGAGTTGGCCGGGCTTCAGGATGCGGTGGACCCGGAGCCGTTTGAAGCGATTCTCGCTCAGATCGAGTCCGATTTCGGCCGACCGGCCGGACAGGTGTTCCGCTGGATATTCCCTGAACCTCTGGGTGCGGCATCCCTGGCCCAGGCCCATCAGGTGGTTCTTCCCTCGGGGGAGGATGCGGTGGCCAAGGTCATGCGTCCCGGGATCGGCGTGCTGATGGAGACCGACCTGGCCGCGGTGAACCTGGCCTTTCGATGGCTGAAACTGTTTCGACGGGTTCGGGAGCGCGCCGACCTCGACTGGGTTTTCGAGGAATTCAGCACCATTACCCGGGCGGAACTCGATTTCACAGCCGAGGGACAAAACGCAGAGCGGATGGCCGAGGACTTCGCAGGCGATCCTCGAATATATATCCCCCGGGTCTATTGGGATTACTGTGGCCGCCGCACCCTGACGCTCGAAAACGTCGGATATATTCGAATCGGAGATGTGGCCGCCATTCGTGCCGCCGGCATATCCCCGCCCGAAGTGGCCGACCGGCTCTACAATCTTTACATGCAGCAGGTTTTTGAAACCCATTTCGTTCATGTGGACCCGCACCCCGGCAATCTCTTCGTTCGGCCCCTACCCGCGCCTGAAGAAGCGGCCGAGGGCGTTACCGGATTCGCTCCCGGAGAACCGCCCCCCCACATTCCGGATCGGCCCTTTCAGATCGTATTCGTCGACTTCGGCATGACCGCACACATTCCGGAACGGCTTCGGACCGCCCTTCGGGAGTATGCGGTGGGGCTGGGCACCCAGGACGCCCACCGGATCGTCCAGTCGTTCGTTCAGGCCGGGGCACTGCTTCCAGGGGCCGATCTGAAGCGTTTGGAAGAGGCCCATGAAGCCCTGTTTCAGCGTTTCTGGGGCGTGCGGGTGGGCGACTTCAAGGAGATCGCCATGAAGGAGGCCCGATATTTCATGCGGGAATACCGGGACGTGATTCAGGCGGCCCCCTTTCAGGTCCAGGCCGACATGCTCTTCGTATTTCGGGCCATCGGCATCCTCTCGGGCATGGCCGCCCATCTCGATCCTCATTTCGATGTCTGGACCAAAACCCTCCCCTTCGCCCGCCGGTACGCCCGGGAGGCCCTTCAAAAAGACCTGGGGGAAGTGTTGAGCCGCGTGTTCCAGTACACCCGCACCCTGTTCGAACTGCCCGAGCACATGAACCGGGTATTGAGCGATGCCCGTCAGGGCCGATGGTCGATCCGCACCGAACTGCCGCCGGAGTACCGGCGGATTCTGGAACGGCTGGTGCGGTCGGTGGACCGGTTCGCATGGATGGTCCTGAGCGCGGGATTGATTGTATCGGCCGCAATCCTTCACGGAGAGGGGGCCGAGGGGCTTTTCTGGAAACTGCTGGCCGGGCTAGCCGTGGCGGCGTTTCTGAAGGGTGTATTCAAGAATTGAAGAACATAGTCCCGTTACGACGGCTTGCATCTTTGCGGAGACGGGCTTATTTTTTTATGATTAATCGGCCATTCATTGCCATGGGAGGTAAATAATCATGTGTGACATTAATGCTTATCTGTTGGAGGGCGATCGGGAAACCATGATCCTCGAAAATGTGGAAGAGGTGCGAACCGAAGGCGACCAGGTATTCCTGTCCAATATTTTCGGCGAGCAGCGGACCCTCAAAGCCCGGATGAAATCGTACATCAACAGCCGGAAAAAAATGGTTCTCGAACCGACCGGATGAAAAATTCTCCGCCCTTCCTTTCGGCGGATCCGTAATGAGCGCATTCCGCCGATTCCTTATTCTTTCCCGGCCGGCCGGGCTTCTCTATGCCCGGCCCGGCATACCGTCTGATGAATTCCCTTGAAAATAGACCGCGCCTTTGATACGCTTCATCGATGATTTCTCAGTAATTTCAGCTGGGCAGCGTGATCTTCCGACACCGGAAACTGCTTTGAGCCCCGGGTTTTTTTGAATATCTATAAGGAGTAACAGAATGCCGAAATGGTTGCGTTGGCTGATTCTTTTTGCAATTCTCGCTGTGGGTGTGGGTATCGCCTATCTGGTCTTCGTCTTCGTCTTTCTCGATTTTCTGGTCAACCTCTGGTGGTTTGATTCCAAAGATTACGAGGCCTACTATATCCTTCGGCTCACCTACCGATATCTGATCTTTGGGGCGGTGGTGGTCTTCTTCTTTCTGATCTTTTTTCTCAATTTCTGGATCGCCTCCCGGTTTCTTGGGCTTGCGAGCGGCTATTGCGAACCCCGGGAGTTCGGCCAACAGAAAAAATTTCAGCGGCTGCTGATCCACTTTCAAACCGGGTCTATGAAGGTCTATACCCCGCTTTCCCTTCTTCTGGCCATCCCCATCGCCATTCCCTTTTTTAAAAGATGGGAAGAGGGGCTGCTCTTCTTTTTCGGATATCTTATGGCGCCCGGTGCGGGCGTATCCGACCCGGCTTACGGAAGAGATATCACCTATTATCTGTTCGCATATCCCATCTATACCTTCCTTCAATGGGTGCTGCTGGTCACTTTTTCCATTCTCTTTTTGGCGGTTTATTTTCTCTATTTTTCAGAAAACCGGTTTCTCTGCCCGGAGAGCACAAGCCTTCCAAAACGTGCGAAGATCCATTTAACCCTGATCGGGGTGGTGGTCATTCTGCTTCAGGCCTGGTGGTTCTACCTGGAAAGCATCGGTCTGCTGTACACCGACAGTCACATGCCGCGATTTTTCGGGCCCGGCTTTATTGAAATGCGGATTATTCTACCCCTGATCTGGGCTTCCATCGTCACCTTTCTGGTCACTGCGTTTTCAGCAATATATTTCATTCACCGGCGAAGGGGCCTCAAATTCATGGTCATTTCCGCAGCCCTATTCCTGCTGGTGCTGGGTCTGCGCAACACCACCGTGCTCACTAGCGCGGTGCAAAAATACTGGGTTCTGCCCAACGAGGCCATTCGGGAGCGCCCGTTTATTGAAAACAGCATCGAGGCCACCCTCAAGGCGTTTCGGTTGGACCAGGTAGAAACCCGGGACTATGAAATCGTTCGGAACCCCGAATACAAAACCAATTTGGCGGTTCAGGAGACCCTTCACAATGTGCCGGTGTGGGACCGGGAACTCCTGGGCAATGTCTACAACCAGCTTCAGGGGTTCAGACCCTATTACGAATTTCCCAACGTGGATGTGGACCGCTACACAGTGGAAGGGATATACCAGCAGGTCTATCTCTCGGCCCGGGAGCTGAATACCGAAAAACTGCCGCCGGCCGCCAAAGAGAGCTGGGTCAACAGCCGGCTTCAGTATACCCACGGCTACGGCATCGTCATGACCCCTGCGGTTCAGGGAGGCGACGAACCGATCACCTGGTTTATACGGGACATTCCCATCCAGTCCGATTTCGGCGTGGAAGTGACACAGCCCGGCATCTATTACGGCGAAGGCAAATACCACTATGTGATCGCCCCCAATGAGATCGGTGAAATCGACCACCCCCAGGGCAACACCAATATCATATCCAATTATACCGGGGGCGGCGGCGTGCCGCTCGATTCCATCCTGCGGAAAATCCTCTTCGCCTTCTATTTCGGGGACCGGAACATCTTCTTTACCACGAAGACCGATTCCGAAAGCCGTATTATTTTCCGCCAGAATTTCGTTCAGGCCATTCAGATCATCACCCCCTTTTTCCTTCTGGAAGACGACCCCTATATCGTCACCACCTCCGATGGCCTGTTCTGGATTCAGGACGCCTATACCGTGTCGGATTATTATCCTTATTCCCAGCCTTATGATACCGACACCAATGAAAGGATGTTCGGGGATTTTAATTTCAATTACATCCGCAATTCGGTCAAAATCGTGGTGAATGCTTATAACGGCGATATCCGGTATTATATTTCCAACCCCGCCGATCCGATTGTCCAGGCCTACCGGCGCACCTACCCGGGTCTGCTCAAAGACATGCAGGAGATGCCGCAGGAGCTTCGAAAGCATGTTCGGTATCCCCAACAGTATTTTACGGTTCAGATGTCGATGTTTTCCCGGTATCATCAGGTCAATCCCGTTCTTTTTTATCAGGAGGAGGATGACTGGGAATTTATTGAAATGAACTACGGCCCTCTCCTGCCCTATTATCTGACCCTCAACCTTCTGAATCCCGAAAAACAGGAGTTTATTCTGGTAAGCCCCATGAGTCCGACGGGCAGGGACAACCTGAGATCCCTGGTGATTGTGGGATGTGACGAAGAAAATTATGGGAAAATATTTGTCTACAGCTTTCCCAAGGGGGAGCAGATCTTCGGACCCGCTCAGATCATCGCCCTCATCAACCAGGACACCCTCATCGCCCAACAGCTGACCCTCTGGGACCAGGCCGGTTCCAGGATCATTTTCGGAAAGATGATCGTACTCCCCATCGGAAATTCCATCCTCTATGTGCAGCCGATCTACCTGGAGTCGGCCTACCGCCTGAAGATCCCGGAACTCCGGCGGATTATCGTCAGTCAGGGCGACCTGGTGGTGATGGACCGCACCCTCGAGGAGGCGCTTCGAAAGCTGGATGAACGTCTGACTGAAAGGTTCGAACGGATTCGACAGCGGCCCGGCATACAGGAGGCACGGGATATCCCGATGGAGAAAAAACCGCGGGAGGAAGCCCTGGAGGAGATGGGCGAAATGATGGAAACCTTGGAAGAGATCGAGGAAAGACTGCAGCCCGAGGAGAGGGAAGAATTGGGTCCCGAAGGTTCTGTGGAACAGGGGCCGGCACCCGAGGAAGAATTGCCTCAGACCCAGGAACCCGAGTAAAGAAGAGCATCCGTATGGACAATGCCACCGCCCGCATCTGTTCCCTGCCACCGATACGGCGGGCACGGGGTCGAATGCGCCGTCGTCAAGCGGGGTCTCCTTTAATAACCGGCGCATTCTGCTCATGGACGATGAAGAAATCGAATCGCAAAACCCTTTTTGATCAAGGACCTCGACAAGCTCCTCCGCAAAGTCATCAGCGGCGACAGGTTCTGATTCGGCCGTAGTGTTGAATTATTTTTTGAGAATCACCGATGCATCCACCGCCACCGGCTTTCCGCGGCTGAGGATAAGGGGATTGATGTCGATTTCCTGAACGGCGGGATAGACCGATCCCAATTCGCCCAAGGAAGTGAGGATATCGGCCAGCGCTTCCCGGTCGGCTGCAGGCGCACCGCGGTAGCCGTCGAGGAGCCGGCGGCTTTTGAGCCGATCCAGCAGACGGAGGGCTTCCTCCCGGCTCAGGGGCGCCACTGCGAAGGCGACGTCGTTCAACACCTCGGCCAGAACCCCGCCGAAACCGATCATCACACAGGGTCCGAACTGAGGGTCCCGAAGAAACCCGGCGATCAGCTCCAGCCCCGCCTCCACCTGTTGCTGGATCAGCACCTTTCCGGATTCCTCCATGATTCGGCTGAGTTCATCGAAACCCCGGACCGCGGCCTCGGCCGAATCGATGCCCAGTCGCATCAGGCCGGACTCGGTCTTGTGGATACCGCCGGGGACCAGGCCCTTCATCACCACCGGAAATCCGAGGCGGGATGCCGACTCACCGGCCTCCTGCACGGATTTCACGACCCTTTCCGTCACCACCGGAATGCCGCCGGCCCGGAGAATCTTTTTGGAATCATATTCATCCAGAACCCCGCTGCCGGTCTCGATCAACGAAACCGTTTCCGAATCGAGCGCAAGGGGTTCCCCGGACGGAAATGCGAAGGCCCTGGTTTCCGACATCCGCTTTCGAACAAACACCGCTTCCACACATTCCAGGGCTCGACGGATCTCTCGATATACCGGCACCCCCATTTCCTGGGCCCGTACCTGGAAGTCCTTGGCATCCGTTGCCTCGCCCAGAAGCCAGCAGAAAAGGGGTTTTCCGGCGGATTTCGCCACACCGGCCAGAAACTCGATATTGGGGTCCAGGGCGAACCCGCCGGCAAAGGCGTGCAGAAACACCGCATCCACCCCCGGATCGGCGCACACCGCCCTGACCGCGGTGCCGAATGCGGCCTCGGCTCCGTTTCGTTCCACTGCGGGCCAGAGATCCACCGGATTGGACACCGGCATCCAGTCGGGAAACACCGATTTCAGGGCTTCCCGGGCCAAGGGAGAAAGATCCGCCAGTTCCAGGGCCATTTCATCGATAAAATCGGCGGAGACGATCCCGGCGCCGCCGGTGTAGGTCAGCACCGCCACCCGACCCCGGCCGCCGGTTTGAATATCGGGATACATGGAGAGAGCCCGGCAGATATCCATCATCTGCTTGAAATCCCGGGCTTGAATCACCCCGGCCTGGGCCAGGGCCCCGGCCACCACCCGGTCGTCGCCGGCCAGGCTGGCCGTGTGGCTCCGGGCCGCGGCGGCGCCCTTGGGGCTTCGCCCGCCCTTGAGCACCACGATCGGCTTGGGGGAGCGGCGGCAGATTTCCACAAACCGCCGCCCCTCGGGAATGGCCTCGAGATAGAGGCCGATGGTGCCGGTATCCGGATCATCGATCAGGTATTCCAGGAGTTCGCATTCATCCACATCCATCTTGTTGCCGATGGAGCATACCTTGGAAATGCCCATTATGCCGTGGGTCATGCTGTCGATCAAAAAAGCCCCGGAGAGCATCCCGCTTTGAACGATGAGGGAAACCTCACCGGTTTTGAGCTCATTCCAGATGGTGGGGGTGACAAAAGAGAAGATCCGCCGTTTTTTGGTATCCACCAGCCCCATGCAGTTGGGGCCCCAGAGGCGAATACCGGCGGCCCTGGCGGTTTCGGCCACCTCATCCTGAAGCGCTTTTCCCTGCTCGCCGCTTTCGGCGAACCCGCCCGATTCGATCATCACCCCCCGAATCCCCCGCTCGGCGCAGTCCCGAATGACCCCGGGCACCAGACGGCCCGGCACAAAGACGATGGCCAGGTCCACAGGATCGGGCACCTGGGACACCGAGCCGTAGCAGGGCAGCCCCTCGATCTCCCGATACCGGGGATTCACCGGATAGATACCGCCGTCAAAGCCGGTCATGAGATTTTTGAGTATGGCGTATCCCCCTTTGGTGGGGGTGCCGGTGGCTCCTACCAGGGCGATTCCCCTGGGTTCGAAAAAAAAGTCCATGCAGCTTATCCTCTCTGTTTTTTCAATCAAAAAAGTTTACGAATAGGCGTTTTTCGCTCCTGCCGGGCGGTAGATACTGACCAGGGCCAGCAGGTATCCGGCCAGGGCGCAAATCATGACGGCTGGAATTCCGATGGACAATGCCACCTGGGCCGCGGCAATGGAGGTGAGGACCGACGCGCACCCGTTGGCGGCCCAGGCATAGGCCCGCTGAACCGGAGATACCAACAGAAACCGCATCCCCAGGGCAAAGGGAAGGCCCATCAACACCCCCACCGGCAGCAGCACGATGTAAGCGACAGCGTATCGAAAGAAGGGAGCCATCCCCAGAATGCCGTCCACCAGGACAGGGTAGCCGATCAATATCATCACCAGCATCCCGCAGAGCAGCCCCAAGGCATAGCCGAGATGGCTGAGGTCCAGGTACTGGGACAGGTATCCCCCCACCCCGGAAAAGACGAGCACCCCGGAGAGGACCACGGTAAAGCTGATGATGGGATCTCCCAGAAGCAGGATATTGGATTTGATGAAATAGATTTCGATGAACATATACCCGGCCCCGATCCCCAGAAAATAGAGGACAAACCGGTAGGGAGTGGACATCAGCCGTCCCCGGGTGACGAACGGAATCGGCAGGACCAGTAGCAGCACGGCCACCACCAGGGCCTCCAGAAAGACCACTCCCACCACGATCTCCCCCGACATCAGAAGGGTATAGACACGACTCCCCAGACTTCGATAGAGATCGTCCAGGCGGGACCACTTGACCAGACGACCGGGAAACGGGCGATGGTCCGACTGAGGGGCCACATCCAGCATCTGGGCTTCGAAAAACGCTTCCGCTGAATTCGACCGGTACGCCGCCAAAAGTTGTTGAACTCGCTGATAATGGAAAGGTTCATCGTAGATATTGAACCGGTTCACCTCCTTCGGGTCGATACCGGGAAAATAGACCGGGTCGAAATTGAGTTCTTCGGCGAATGTGCGAAGCGCCGCGACATCCCCCTGAAACAGAGGTCCGGCGGTGACGATGAGGGTGTAGGTATCCCAGCTGCGAAGAAGGGCCAGATGGTCGGCCGGCTTCTCAACCCCCATGCGGCGCAGGCTTTCATAGGCGGTGGCCCACATCCGCACCGAGTCGGAGGGCGGAAGCATCAGCTTTCGGGAAAGAATCAATACCCCCGCTTCGGTCAAATGCGTCAGGTATTGGGTGAATGCCTCGATTGTGAAATGATGTTCCTGGCTCAGGGCCGCGGACCCGGGTAAGCTGGTGCCCCAGTTTTCCAGCTGGATCACATCGAATTTCCGGTCGGTTCGACCGAGAAATACCCGGCCCTCGGAATGAAAGACCGGAACCCGGTAGTGGGTGCGGACCAGATCGGCGATCCGCGGGTTCGGTTCCACCACCGTCACCCGGGAGGCATCCGCGGCCAGGGCGAAAGGCACCCCCACCCCGCCCCCCTCCTGAATGATTAGCACCGCTTCAGGATCTTGTGCGAGAAGGTACCCGGCGAAAGGAAGCGAAAAACGGGGAAACGTCGGTTCGTCTTCCGGATTCAGGGTATAGAAGACATAAGGTCGATCCCCGTCCCGGTAGACCGCCCATTGCCTCGGCAGGGTGCCGGTGAATTTCAGGCTCAAACCGGGTGCAAATCGAATATAGGGGCTCTGCACCCGGTCGATCCGCCCTCGAAGCCCGCTGCGGGTTTCGATCACCTCCGTATTCGGGAATTGAAGCACCTGGCTCAAGGCTTTATACGGCGATGGGCGAATCCATTTCAGATCATCCAGGAGGCCGGAATAATAAATGCCGCCGGACAGAACCGAAAAAGTCACGATCGCCCACAAGGCGGTCCGCACACCCTCCCGTCGTTTTAGATCTCCGAAAAGCGGCAGCAACAGGGGAATCAATGCCGCCGACAGGACCATATAGCCTTCCCCCAGAGTTCCCAGCCCCAGAGCCGGCAAAACCGCACCCAAGGCGGACCCGGTCATGCTGGCACAGTAGACCAGACCGGTCTTTTCCGGCAAGGCCGCAAACCCGATGGACATGATCATGCCGGTAAAAAAGAAGGGGATCGACAGCAGCAGATAGGCCATCAAAAGATAAAGCATCTGAATCGGTTCCAGAGGAAGCCGAAAATAGTCGATGGGAAGCCGATTCAACCCGCCGAAGGCGATCACCGCCGACACGCTGTAGAAAATCACCAGCTTCAACAGAAAGGAGCGCCTGCTGAACCGCTGTTCCCAGCCGGGCCGTCCGGCATCCAGAAGGCTCAAGAAAGTGCCGCTGGCCCCGAATCCGAACAGGGCGAGGCTGATCACCATAAAGGAGAGGTGATTCCACTGACTGATGGAAAAAATTCTGGCGAGCAGCACCTCGAAGGCCAGGGAAGAGGCGGACAGAATAAATACCACCCAATAGATCATCAGGGGGCCTTTCCGCCTGCCGGCCCTATGAATTTCCGGTCATCAGAAAACAACGGCACCTATTCTTCGCCCTTTTCGAGTGCCCGGCCCGTCATGGGCACGAACAGCACCCCGGTGATCTGCTTGACGGTATAATCATCGTCGCGCTTGGTCACCAGCACCAGGCTCTGATAGCTGAACGGATTGCCCAGAGGCAGAATCAGTTTTCCGCCGTCTTTGAGCTGCTTCAGCAGCGGGGGCGGAATATGGTCCACGGCGGCCGTGATCATGATCGCATCAAAGGGCGCGGCATCGGGCCATCCGAAATACCCGTCGCCTTGGCGGGTGTGGACATCGGTATATCCCCGGGACTCCAAAGTTTCGGCCGCGTTTTCATGAAGCTTTTCTTTGATCTCGATGGAATACACCTCATCGACGATCTTCGCCAGAACCGCTGCCTGGTACCCTGATCCGGTGCCGACCTCGAGGACTTTGTCCGCTCGGTCCAAATTCAATGTCGCCGTCATCATGGCGACGATATAGGGTTGCGATATGGTCTGCCCTTCACCGATGGGCAGCGGACTGTCCGCGTACGCCCTGTCGTGAAGCGATTCCGGCACAAAAGCATGCCGGTGCACCGTCTTCATGGCCTTCAAGACTTCGGGGTCGTCGATGCCGCGGGCCTTAAGCTGTTTGGAAACCATCTCCTCTCGGGCCTTCTGATATTTCCCGTTATCAGCCGCCTCGGCAAAAACAGCGGAGAAAAAGAAAAAGGCGATGATCCAAAGAATGGAAATCCGTTTCACAATAGCTCTCCAAAATCAATCCGGGTTAATCGTGATGGGGTATCACTTGCAGGAGGAGTGAATTGCGATTTTTCGAATAAATCTTTTATAAAAATGCATATCCTGAATATAACATAAGTTTCCGGCAAAACAAAAGAAAAAACAAGGGTATTGACTCCGGACAAATCCACTGGTATTTAAATCTATTATGAAAATATGGACTCATCTCCCTCCCGAACGTATTTTCCTGGATGCAGCGCTGACCGACAAGAACGCGGTACTGCAATTTATCGCAATGACACTGGGAAAAACCGGAGCGGTATCCAATCCGGATGCGGTATACTCGGCTATTAAAAAACGCGAAGACATGATGAGCACCGGCATCGGCGGCGGCATCGGTATTCCTCATGCTCTGACACCGGAAGTGACCAATATCGAAATTCTATTGATACGGCTGCAAACCCCCATTCCGTTCGAATCGCTGGACAAAAAACCGGTGGATATCGTCTTCGCCCTGGTGGTGCATGAAAATGAAACCACCCTCCATCTGAGAACACTGGCCGGAATTGCAGGATTGTGCAAAAAACGGGATTTTCTGCAAGTGGTCAGAAAGTCGGATTCAATTCAAAGGGTTTGGGAAGAAATCAAGCAAATTGAAGAAGGATCCAGAGTTCATTGAACACCCGAACTCAGATCTCAACATCTGAAGAAAAGCGAAAGAAATGATAAAGATGGACAACCAAAAGATCGGCAGTTTAAAAAAAATATCCCTCGGCATCGTAGCCGGGTCCGATTCCGATGCAACAGACCTCATTCCCTCCCCCGTTGCGCTTGAGATCATTTTCGGCATCGGAAAGGAAGGTCTTACACCCCTCGAATACGCCTTGTCCGAGAAAACAACGGGCGATACCGTGCAGGTCGCTCTTGCGAGAGAGGAAATTCCAAGTTTTTTTGAGCACAACCTTCCGCTTCAACTCATGAATCCAAAATTTTCAGACACCCTTCACTTAAAAATACATATCGAGGGTGTCGCGTCTGCCGAAGGGCGAGAGATTGTTCAGGCCATGTCGGCATTGGCGGGGGATTGTGCGTGCAGCTGCGGTTGTGGCGGGCACGGCGATTCGGAAATCGGGTGCAAAGACCAGTCCGGGTGTGGCGATTCGTCCGCCTGTGGCGGTTGCGGGGGATAAAACGCTTCTGCTCAAACCGGACGCTCTGGCTCATCATTCAAGGCCAACCGGTGCGTCCGGTTTGCGGCGGGTTCACCTTTCTAAGCTTCCGCCTCTTCCTCTTCCGGCTTTACAGGCACCGTGATCACCGGCACCGGAGAGTTTTTTACCACCTTTTCGGTTACACTCCCGAAAGGGAAATGGGCTTTCTTGCCCCGAGATGCCATCACCACCATATCGATTCCCTCGGTTTCAATCAGCTTCAGGATTTCTTTTGCAGGGTCTCCGATCGCCACATGCTTAATGTACAGAGGGCAACCCTCCAGATATTTGTCGCAGATCTGCTCCAGGTGTTTGTTGGCGGCCCGCTGCGTTTTATCTGAAAATTCCTCCACATGTTCCTTGTTGAGCACACCGTACCAGGGTTCATGATGGGGGATGTCTTCCATCACATAGATTACATGGATTTCAGCATCGTATTTTTCGGTCAGGGATTTCACCTGTGGCAGGGCTTTTTCAGCGGCACTCGAGAAATCGGTCGGCCAGAGAATCTTCTTCATTTCCATCCGGACACCTCCGTTTTAGGGGTTTGACATCCTGCTGTTACCATCCGATAGAACCATTCATATCATAATGATCAATATAAGTCGAATGACGGGAAAGTAAAGCGTCATGAAATTATCCCCTTATGCCATCCGGACGGTTCGGTTTGGAAGATCCGCTCTCTTCACCTCCCCTGCCGTCTGATGCAAAGATAAACATTTTCTTGACACCCCTCCGCTAAAAGATTAAGTTTTTGGGCTTCACTTTACTTTTCATGCACAATATTCATTGAATTCAGGATAGAGTCGAGGACCCCCATGGACTACAAAAAGACCCTTAATCTTCCGTCGACACCGTTTCCCATGAAGGCCAACTTAGCCCAACGCGAGCCGGGCCAGCTAAAGGCGTGGGATGAGAGCCGTTTGTATGAACGCATTCGAAAAGAATCAGCCGGCCGGAAGAGATTCATTCTTCACGACGGACCTCCTTATGCCAACGGGCATATCCATATCGGCACCGCCCTGAACAAAATTCTGAAGGACTTTATCGTCCGGTCTCGACAAATGATGGGTTTTGATGCGCCTTATGTGCCGGGTTGGGACTGCCACGGTCTTCCCATAGAACACAATGTGGACAAGGAACTCTCCAAAAAGAAGGTCGAGAAGGATACGGTCTCTCAGTCGGAGATTCGCAGCCTCTGCCGGGCCTATGCCGAACGGTTCATCGACATTCAACGGGAGGAGTTCAAGCGCCTGGGGGTCATGGGCGAATGGGAAGATCCCTATCTGACGATGGCATTTGAATACGAAGCGGTGATCGCCCGGGAATGCGGCAAGTTCGCCCTGGACGGCAGCCTGTTTCGAAGCAAGAAACCGATCTACTGGTGCTGCAGCTGCAAAACCGCACTGGCCGAAGCGGAAATCGAATACGCCGATGAGGCATCCCCTTCCATCTTCGTCAAATTTCCCCTCCTGGATGATCTCGGAAATACAATCCCGGCTCTGAAGGGCAGGCAGGCATCCGTGGTGATCTGGACCACAACCCCGTGGACCATTCCAGCCAACCTCGGAATCGCCCTGCATCCCGACTTCGATTACGCCGCCGTGGACATCGGCGAAGATCGAGTGCTGATTCTGGCCCGGGATCTGGTAGAAAAATGCATGGACACCTTCGGTATCTCCGGTTATCGAATCATCGCCGATCTTCGCGCCCGGGACCTGGAAAAAAAGCGTTGCAAACACCCCCTCTACGACCGTGATTCTCTGATCATTCTGGGCGATCATGTCACTTTAGAGGCCGGCTCCGGTTGCGTGCATACGGCACCCGGCCACGGGCGGGAAGATTTCGAGGTGGGGCTTCAATACGGGCTTGATGTTTATTCGCCGGTGGATGATCGGGGCTGCTTCACCGAAGAGGTGGATTTTTTCAACGGGCAGTTCGTGTTCAAGGCCAACCCGAATATCAATCAAAAGCTTCAGGAGACCGGGGCTCTGCTGGCGGAGGAAAATATCACCCACTCTTATCCCCACTGCTGGCGGTGCAAAAGCCCGGTGATCTTTCGGGCCACCCCCCAATGGTTCATCTCCATGGACAAGACCGGCCTGCGGAAACACGCCCTGGAAGAAATCGACCGGGTGCGGTGGATCCCCAGCTGGGGCAGGGAACGAATCCACGGCATGATCGAAAACCGCCCCGATTGGTGTGTGTCGCGGCAGCGGGCCTGGGGGGTGCCCATCACCGTTTTCTACTGCACCGATTGTGGAGAGATGGTCATGAGCCAGGACATCGTGGATCATATCCATGCGCTTTTCAAAACCCACGGAGCCGACATCTGGGTTCGGAAAGCTGCCGATGAACTGATGCCCGACGGCATCGCCTGCCCTGGATGCGGAAGCGGCCGCTTTGAAAAGGAGACCGATATTCTGGATGTCTGGTTCGATTCGGGGGTGAGCCATGCGGCGGTTCTCGAATCTCGCCCTTATCTCCGCTGGCCGGCGGATCTCTATTTGGAGGGCAGCGATCAGCACCGGGGCTGGTTTCACAGCTCCCTGCTGACCGCGGTGGGAACCCGGGGGCGGGCGCCTTACGAGGGTGTGTTGACCCACGGATTCGTCGTGGACGAACAGGGCCGAAAGATGTCCAAATCCATCGGCAATGTCATCGCCCCCAAACAGGTGATCGACCAATTCGGGGCCGAAATCCTTCGCCTCTGGGTCTCCGCCTCCGACTACCGGGACGACATCCGCATCTCCGACAAGATCCTCAAACAGTTGAGCGACGCCTACCGCCGAATTCGAAACACCGGCCGGTTCATTCTGGGGAACCTTTCCGATTTTGATCCGGCCCAAGACACAGTGGCATACGGAGAAATGCCGGACATCGACAGGTTCGCCCTTCATAATCTGCTGCGGTTGACCGAACGGTGCCGAAAAGGATATGACAATTATGAATTCCATGTTATCTATCATGCCCTTTTCAATTACTGCACCTTGGATCTCTCCGCCTTTTATCTCGATATTCTGAAGGACCGGCTCTATACCTCGCCGCCGGAGGCGGTCGGCCGGCGAAGCGCCCAGACGGTCATGCATTGCATTCTGGATGCAATGGTTCGGCTGATGGCCCCCATTCTGCCGTTTACCGCTGAAGAAATGTGGAAATACCTGCCCCCGGATGAGGACAAACCGGACAGCATCCATCTCACACTGCTTCCCGCAGGAATGCAGGGATGGCGCGATGATGAACTGGCGGAAAAGTGGAAGCAGCTTCTGACGGTTCGGGGGGAAGTGACCAAGGCGCTTGAAGAGGCCCGGGCCCGGAAGGAGATCGGTCATCCATTGGACGCCTCGGTGGGCATCAGTGCACCCCGCGGCCTGTATGAAATCCTGAGTGAATACGCCGAGGATCTTCACTCCTATTTCATCGTTTCCGAAGTCTCATTGAAGCAGGAGCCGGTGGAGGGCGCCTTCGCCAGCAAGGAGGTCAAGGGCCTCACCATTTCGGTCGGCCGGGCTCCGGGTGAAAAATGCGCGCGATGCTGGGTTCATGATACCACCGTGGGCGAAATTCCCGACCATCCCGCCATCTGCAAGCGGTGCATGAATCAGCTCGAGGCCATGTAGGCGACCCGAAATTCGGAGCAGCATCGCTTTTCAGCAAAATGCCGCCCCTGTTTCCGTATGCGGATCTATGGAACGAATCATGAAAAATACCGGGTTCGACCGAAAAAAGTATATGATGCTGTTGATGATCGCCGGAGCGGTGGTGCTTCTGGACCAGCTCACCAAGGCCGTGATCCTGAGCGAACTCCCGCTGTATCGTACCATTCCGGTGATTCCCGGACTCTTCAACATCACTCATATCCATAATCCCGGGGGGGCCTTCGGTTTTTTAGCGGAACAGAGCCCGTGGGTTCGAAAAACCGTGTTCCTGTTCATGTCGTCGGTGGCCGTGGTTATGGTGTTGTATTTCTACCACAATACTCCGAAAACGCATTCCTGGCTCGCCGCAGGCCTTGCCCTGATCTTCGGGGGAGCTGTCGGGAATTTGATCGATCGCTTTCGATTCGGCAAGGTAATCGATTTCCTCGATTTTTATTTGGGCAACGCCCACTGGCCCGCCTTCAATGTGGCCGACAGCGCAATCACGGTGGGAGTGTCCATCTTTCTGATCCATCTGGTTTTCAATAAGATGCCGGAATAGCCGTACCGGCCGCCCATTCATATTACCACCTCCGGCAACACAAAACAGCCGGGAAAAGAATTCCGGGTCGATATATGCCTGAAATCACCTATCGTGACCTGCCGACATACCTGGCCGATGGCGAAAAGCCCCGCACCTTTCCGGTTTACCTTCTGCACGGAGAAGAGGTGCTTTATAAAACCGCTCTGGATGAGGTTTTAACGTGTCTGCTGCCCCAATCGGACCGGACAGTCAACCATGTACCGGTGGATCATGATGATATCTACGAGGCCATCGAACGGCTCAACACCTATTCTCTCCTATCGCCGGTAAAGGTAGTGAGCCTTCCCGAATCCCGAATTTTCTACGGCAAGGGGAACAATCCGAAACTGCTGGAAAAGGCGCGTGAAGCGTTCGAGGCCGACCAGATGAAGAAGGCGGCCAAATTCTTCTCCGGTCTGCTGGGAATGGAAAATCTGTCGCTGGGGGATGTGGCGGAACCGACCGCCATAAAAAAAAATCTGAAGCCGGACCCGGAGATCGCCGGAGACGGGGCCTGGCTGACGGAACTGGTGCACTACTGCAAGGAGGAATCGATTGCTCCGTCGCCGCCCCAGGACAGCGCCGGAGACCTTCAGCGTGCGGTGGAAAAGGGGTTTGCCCCGGGAAATCACCTGATCATCACCGCGGACATGGTGGACAGACGCAGGGGTCTGTACAAGGCCATTCGGGATCATGGAATGATTGTCGATTGTTCCGTGCCCCAGGGTTCCCGTAAAGCCGACCGGGCCGCCCAGGACGCCCTTCTAAATGAACGAGCCGGGGTCACCCTTTCCAAGAGAGGAAAAATCCTCGAACCCACGGCTTTTGCGGCAATGCGGGAGATGCTCGGATTCGATCTGCGCACCTTTACCGCCAACCTGGAAAAACTGGCCGATTTTACCGGGGACCGCCGGCGGATCACGGTGGATGACGTCACGGCGGTTCTCAAACGCACCAAAAAAGATCCCATTTATGAACTGACCGGGGCCGTAGCCGACCGCAATCTTTCCATCGCACTTTTTTATCTCAAAACCTTGCTGTCCGAAAACCTGTTTCCCCTGCAGATATTGGCTGCCGTAACCAATCAGGTACGCAAGCTGATCCTGGCCAAGGGATTTGTGGAAAGCCCGGACGGAAAAGTGTGGCAGAAGGGAATGGGATACACCCGGTTCCAAAATCAGGTCATGGATGCTTTTCGGCGGTATGATCGAAGCATGGAGGAGCGAATGGCGGAATGGGCGGATCTGCTTTCCTATCGGGAGGAGAATCGGACCGGCGGCAAATCCGGCTCCGCTCCGGGAGACCTTCTGATCGCAAAATCATCCAAAAGCCCCTACCCGGTCTACCAGACCCTTTTGAAATCGGATCGGTTCACTGCTTCCGAATTAGATGAAATTCTGGAATATCTGAGTAGCGCCGACCTTCGGTTGAAGACGACCGGCCAGAATCCTGTGCGAATCCTGGAGGCGGTCATCATTCGAATTTGCACGCCGTTCACGGCTGATCTTCGGATGTGAGCGCAGGAAAAATGAAAAATCGGGGTTGTTGCTCTATTTGGTCACAAGCCCCTTTTCAATGGCATATGCGGTTAATGCGGCGGCGTTATGAAGCTGCAGCTTGTTCATTATATTGGAACGATGCTTGTCGACCGTTTTCGCACTGATTCCCAGATAATCGGCGATTTCAATGCTTTTGTACCCTTCACCCACCAATTTGAGAACCTCTTTCTCGCGCTGGGTGAGATTGTCCCACGGGGTATTGGTTTTCAATGTTTTTCGACCCTCTAAATATCCGTCTAAAACCTTACCCGAAATTTCCGGACTTAAATAGGTCTTTCCCGAGAGAACGCTGTTGATGGCAATCAACAGCTCGTGGTGGTGGGCATTCTTGAGACAGTACCCATCCGCCCCGGACTGAAATGCCTCCAGAATATATTCATCCGCGGTGTGGATGGTCAGCGCCAAAATTTTGGTTTCCGGCGAAAGCCGCTTGATTTCCTTGATGGCGGCGATGCCGTTCATTTTCGGCATGGAGAGGTCCAACAAAATTAAATCCGGGGAGAGTTTTTGAACGCATTTAATGGCATCGAGGCCGTTTTCGGCTTCCCCGACCACTTTATAATCTTTATTATCGCTCAGAAGGGACCGGAGCCCTTCTCTGACCAGAGTGTGATCTTCGGCGATGACGATATTTTTCTTTTCCATATTCTTCTCTCTAATTTCCGATCTCACTTACATTGCCGAAAACAGACGCCGTATGATAGTTTCTTAAATAAGGCTTTCAACCGCTTCAATATACGGTATATCCTGTATATAACATACGGGCGATTCATAGTAAAGTAAACAATTTTCCGGCCCTCTTTCATGCCCGCCGGACGGCGTACCCGGCTGTTTAAAATACGCCCTTTCCCAAGAAAGATACAGAATAAAAAGTATTTACCTTTACCGTCGCCTATGCCATAAAACCGGATAAACTCATTACTCTAGGAGAAATCCAATGTACAAGGAAATCAAAAAAGGGTTCCTGACCAGCCTCGGGGCGGTTCTGCTCTCAAAAGATAAAATTGAAGAGGTGGTCCGAAAAATGGTCGACGAATCCAAAATCACCGAAGCGGATGCCCGCCGGTTAAAGGACGAACTGTTGAACACCGGAGAACAGCAGTTTTCAAAGATGGAAAACGCCTTTTCCGAGGCCCTGAAAAAAGGGCTGGACCGATTAGGGATCAGCCGGGAGGAAGAGTTCTACAGGCTGAAGCACAAGGTGGAAGCCTTGGAGGTGCGCCTGTCCATCGTTGAAAAAACGATTGCGGAAAAACCCAAGCCCACCCCCGGCAAAGAGGAATAGCCCGTGGATCTGAAGACCATCTCCAATCTCGGGCGGTTCAAGGATATGGTCACCATCCTCATCCGATATGGGTTCAAGGACCTGATGAAGCGGTTTCACCTGCCCGGGTCCCATCTGGTGATGAAAGCCCAAAAAACCGACTGGGAATTGAGCACCCATCAGCGCATTCGCCTCGCCTTGGAGGAGCTGGGCCCCACCTTTATCAAGTTCGGACAGATTCTGAGCCTGCGGATCGATCTGCTGCCGGCGGAACTGATCAGAGAGCTTCAAAAACTGCAGGACGAAGTGCCCCCGCTGCCGTTTGCCGAAATTCAGCATTTGCTGGAAGAAAACCTCGGGGCGAAAGTCGAAGATTTTTTTTCCATTTTTGAAAAAGAGCCGATCTCCGCCGCTTCCCTCGCCCAGGTCCATCGGGCCGTATTGAAGGAGGGAAGCCCGGTCATGGCCGTCAAAGTGCAGCGGCCCGGGATTAAAAAAACCATCCAAACCGACCTGCACATCCTAGAAACCGTTGCCGATTACCTGCACCAGAAATTCGAGGAGCTTAAGATTTATGATCTCCCCGGCCTGGTCCGGGAAAGCGGTGAAACCCTGCTTCGGGAACTCGACTTCACCCGGGAGGGCCGGCACATGCGGGTCGTTCGAAACAATTTCAAGGATTTTCCAAGCGTTTATATACCGGATGTCTTTGAACGGTTCAGCACGGA
>JBEPWQ010000003.1:0-47357 GCA_041642315.1 Desulfobacteraceae bacterium
AATGAAAAAGTCAGATGAGCGAAAACTCATTAGCCGAAATGGGCGCTCTCTATATTATCGCCACCCCCATCGGTCACCCCGACGACATCACAATCCGGGCGCTTCGCACCCTGAAGGAGGTGGACCTGGTGGCGGCCGAGGATACCCGACATGCCGCCCGCCTGCTGTCCCACCACTCCATTCAGGCGAATCTGATCTCTTTCCATGAGCACAATGAGGCGGAGCGGACCCCGGATCTGATCGTCCGGCTGGAGGCGGGGGAATCGGTGGCGGTGGTGTCGGATGCGGGGACCCCGTCGGTCTCCGACCCCGGGTTCCGTCTGATTCGTGCGGCGGTGGAAAAGGGGATTCGGGTCGTGCCGATTCCCGGGCCGTCGGCTGTGATTACCGCTCTCAGCGCCTCCGGACTTCCCACCGACGCCTTTACCTTTATCGGATTTCCGCCGAAAAAACCGGGCCGGCGGCAGGCGCTGCTGCAAGGGTTGAAAGCATTCCCCTATACCCTTATCTTTTATGAGTCGCCCAAGCGGATTGAATCTTTTATCGAAGAGTTGATCGATTTGCTGGGAGATCGCCAGGCGGTTCTGGGCCGGGAGATGACCAAAGTTTATGAGGAGTTTATTCGGGGACCGCTGTCGAACATGCTGGGTGAGTTGGAAAATCGTCCTCGGGTCAAAGGGGAGTGCACCCTGCTGGTGTCGGGCGCGGAAGAATCCGATGGGGCGGATATAAACGAGGTGCGTGAAGAAATCGCCAGGGAGTTGGAATCTTCTGAAAGCAGAATATCGGAATTATCGAAACGAATCGCGAAAAAATACCGGATTTCCAAAAACGAAGTCTATGCGGAAGCCCTTCGTCTAAAAAATGAAAGGAAGTGAGATGACCGATAAGCTGGATGCCATTTTTTCCCCGAAATCGGTGGCGGTGGTCGGGGCCTCCACCACCCCCGGCAAGGTGGGGCATGACATATTCGCCAATATCCTCAAAGGCAATTACCGGGGCACCCTCTATCCGGTGAACCCCTCGGCCCGGTCGGTCCTGAGCGTCCGGGCCTACCCCACCATCAAAGACATCCCCGACGCGCTGGATCTGGCCATTCTGATCCTGCCGCCCAAGCTGGCCCTTCAGGCGGTGGAAGACGCCATTGAAAAAGAGATCAAGGGGATGGTGATCGTCTCCGCCGGTTTCCGCGAGGTAGGCCCGGAAGGGCGGGAAATGGAGGACCGCATTGTGGCCATGTGCCGGGAGGCCGACATTCGGCTGGTGGGTCCCAACTGCCTCGGGGTCATCAATCCGCTGCCGGCGGTCGGGTTGAACGCCAGCTTTTCCGGGCGCATGCCCAAACCCGGGAACATCTCCTTTATTTCCCAGAGCGGCGCCCTCTGCACCGCCGTGCTCGATTTTGCGGCGGACCGGGACTTCGGATTTTCCAAGTTCATCTCCATCGGGAACAAGGCCGATGTGGATGAACTCGACCTGTTGCGGTATTTTCACCGGGATATGGATACGGAAGTGATCATGATCTACCTGGAGGAGCTTCGTCGGGGTCCCGAATTCATTGAAGAGGTCAAGCGGATCACCTCCGGAGACCGGCCCACCCCCATTCTGGTGATCAAATCGGGCCGGACCGGCGCCGGCGCCAAGGCGGCGGCTTCTCACACCGGGTCTCTGGCCGGCTCCGAAGCGGTTTATGATTCCATTTTCGAGCAGTCGGGGATCATTCGGGTGGAATCGATCAATGAGCTTTTCGATTACGCCAGCACCTTTGCCTACAAAAACGAATCCACCCTCGGGAAATTCCGCCGAAAAATTCCCGACGGCAACCGGGTGGCGATCGTGACCAACGCCGGCGGCCCGGGCATTGTGGCCACCGATATGACGATTACGTCGGGGCTGGAACTGGCCGGTTTTCGGGAGGAAACGGTGGAGGCCCTGGCCAGCCATCTTCCGGCGGCGGCCAACCTGCACAACCCGGTGGACGTGATCGGGGACGCCTCCCAGGAGCGGTATGAAAACGCCCTGGCCGCGGTGATTCGGGACCAAGGGGTGGACGGCGCCCTGGTCATTCTCACCCCCCAGTCGATGACCAACGCTTTGGGCACGGCCGAAGCCATCGTCAAGATCGCCCGGCGCACGCACAAGCCGATCCTCTGCTGCTTTATGGGAATCGTGGATGTCTCCCTCGGGGTCAAGCACCTTCAGGAGAACGGGGTGCCGGTCTTTCGGTTTCCCGAAAACGCCGCCAAGGCCTACGGCGCCCTCTATCGCTATGCCCAGTGGATGAACCGCCAAATGCTGGCCCAGTTTCGGCTCAAGCACGATGTGGAAACCGCTGATGAGATTATCCGCGAGTGCCTCCAACAGGGGCGCACCCGTCTGGGGGAGATGGACGGGCTGGGTCTGCTCAAGTGCTACGGATTCCATGTCCTGCCCACGGAATTGGCCGCCTCCGGCGACGAAGCCGTCACCCTGGCTGAAAAGATGGGGTTTCCGGTGGTGATGAAGATCGTCTCGCCCCAGATTCTGCACAAATCCGATGCCGGCGGGGTCAAGGTGGGCCTGAAGGATGCCGATGCCGTTCGTACCGCTTATGATCAGATCATCGCCGGGGCCAAAAACTACAGCCCGGATGCCGATATCGAAGGGGTGCTGGTGCAGCAAATGGCGCCCAAAGGCACCGAGGTGATTCTGGGGGCGAACCGCTATCCCGTTTTCGGCCCCTTGCTGATGTTCGGTTTCGGCGGCATTTTCGTGGAAGTCTTCAAGGATGTCGCCTTTCGCCTGGCCCCCATCGGCCGCAACGAGGCCCGGCGGATGGTGCAGAAGATCAAGGCCCACAAGCTGCTCACGGGGTTTCGGGGGACTCCGCCCTCCGACATTCAGAATATCGAAAAACTGCTGGTCAGCCTGTCGGATATGGTCATCAACCATCCTGAAATCGAGGAGCTCGACATCAACCCGCTTCTGGTCCATGAAAAAGGGAAGGGGGCCACGGTGGCCGACTGCCGCATGATCCTCAAAGCGCCCGATGCGCCGCAGTCCTGAATGTGAAATTCATCCGGTCATTCTCAAGGTGCCGTCCGAATACGACCGATTGCCGGTTCGGGAGCGGGTCCGGTTCCTGAGCCGGCACGGACGCCGGGCGGTTTCGGAATCGGCCGCACGGGCCGGATTTGGGCTCAAATCATTTCCCAAAGATGAAAACGGTGCACCGCTGCCTGTGAACGGCGTCCACTGGTCTTTGACCCATAAACCGGCCTTCGTGGCCGGTGTGGCGGCGCCCGGTCCGATCGGGATCGACATTGAGGAAATCCGGCCTCGGTCCGAGCGGCTAAAGAATCGCATTGCCGGTCCGGAGGAATGGGAACTCATCGATGCCGAACAGCCTGTATCCTTTTTCCGCTACTGGACCGCCAAAGAGGCGGTTCTCAAAGCCGCCGGCGTGGGGTTGGCGGCACTCTCCGAATGCAGGATTCTTAAAATTATGGATGCCCGCCATCTGGTGATCGTTTTCCAGGGACAAAACTGGACGGTGGCCCACCATTTTTTCGACGGCCATCTGGCCTCCGTGGTCCGGGACGGGTACAGCCTTCATTGGAGGATTCTTGAATGGCATTGCACCTGAGTCTGAGGCCCGACCTGTACGGCATCTGCCGTATGGCGCCGGATGCGGCGATTCCCGACTGGGCCTGCCGTGCCGGTTTTTTTTCCATCACCCGAACCCCCGCAGAATTGTCCCTGGTCTGTCCTGAAAAGAAGGTTCCTTTGAATGTGCCGTGCGAAAAGGGATGGCGAATCCTGCGGGTGGAAGGTCCCCTCGATTTCGGCCTCACCGGCATCGTATCCGCACTGACGCTTCCCTTGGCGCAGGAAAAGGTTCCGGTATTTGTTCTTTCGACCTACGACACCGACTATCTTCTGGTAAAAGAAGACAGACTGGCGGATGCCTCGGCCGCACTTGCCTCGGCGGGTTTCGGTTTTCGAGAACCCTAACCGGTCGGTTTCCTGTACTCTGAGACGATTGACACCTTCCTCGGTCCTTCCTATATTCCACCTATATTTCTTTTTTTTCAGAAACGGAAAATAAAGGAGGAGAGCATGACGAAAAGACGGGTTTTGCATGGAATCGGAATTTTTTTCCTTATGATCCTCATCGGACTGCTGGTCGCCTGCCAGGGAAATGTATTGGGCTACAAGGGGGAGCTGGTGGAAGAAAAAAACCAGGTCCCTTTGAAGCCGGGCGGCCCCCATTCGGAGGTTTGGAATACCCGAAACGTAATTCTCTCTTATGACTACATTAACAAAGCGGATCGGCTCGACATATCCGGCGAAGTGGCGCTGGCCGGCGGCGCTGAAAATTTTCAACAGGTGGAACATCTAGATGTGAACCTCTATTTCGTGGACGGAAACGGACGAATCATCAAACAGGAGCCGCTGTTCAGCGCCGTTACCAATGATATGGGCAAGAACTGGACCTTTCAAAGAAAGATTGAAAAGCCGGCCGGCGCCGAATCCATGGCCTTCGGCTATTCCGGACAGGTCCAGAGCGTCGGGTCGGATCAGGATCGATTCGATTTCTGGGAGACGCCGATTTAGCGGCGGATCAGATGGGAGGACATATGGCCGTAAATATCAGATTTAAAACGCTTGCCGCTGTCGGAACCCTGTTATTTCTGGTTTTTCTGGGGGGATGTCAGGGGAATTTCCTGGGTTACAGGGGAGAGTTGGTGGCGGAAGAAAATCGGGTGCCGCTTCAATCGGGCGGCCCCCATTCCGGGGTCTGGGATACCAACGACCTGATATTTCAATACCGATACATTTGGCAGGGCGGAACCCTCGACCTGACCGGGAATATCGATTTGGTCGGCGGTGCGGCCAATTTTCAAACGGTGAAAAGATTCAGCCTGTCCGTTTATTTCGTCGACGGCAACGGCCGAATTCTGGAGCAGGCCCTGCTTTTCGGCGCCGGCGGGCGCCGGCAGGTCCGCTTCTGGTCCTTTGAAAAAGAGATGCGACCGCCCCCGGACACGCGATCCATGGCGTTCGGTTATTCCGGAGTGGTGCGGGGATCCGGCCGGGGTGCGGGCACATGGAGTTTTTGGGAGACCCCGATTTAGAATGATCATACGGAACCTGAGAAAAGCTCTGGAACGGATTATCAAATACTGGGAATCAAAAAGGAGGCGTTATGGAGGAGCATACGGCACTGGATATCCTGAAGAAGGCGATCCTGTTCGAAAAACGGGGAGAAGCCTTTTACCGAAAGGTGGCGGAGCAGACCGATAGCCCGGAAGTGAAGGAATTTTTTGAAATGATGGCGGTTGAAGAGGAAAACCACCAAGGCGTTTTGTCTCAACAATTCAAAGCCTACAAGGAAAAGGGTCGGTTCAATCCGGGGGATTACCAGACCCGAAACGCACCGGAAGTGGCCTCCGAGGTGCTGACCCAGGCCCTTCGGGAAAAGATTTCCGGCGCCGGTTTTGAATCCGCCGCCATTTCCGCCGCCATTTCCATGGAAGAGCGATCCGTCGATCTCTACGCAAAGCGGGCCGAGGCCACGGATGATCCCGAAGAGAAAAAACTGTATCAATGGCTTTCGGACTGGGAGCGGGACCACCTCAAGATTCTGCTGGATATGGATCGGCAGCTCACGGAACAGATCTGGAACGATCAAAATTTCTGGCCCTTCTAACCGATTTCCGTTTTTTATTCCAACCCCCTTTTGATTCGACGGCATCGAAGCGGTTTTATCCGCCGCGACCCGCCGTCGGATCCATCCACCCCCCACCTGTCCCGAGCGATCATACGGCAGATCTATTGACTTTTGCCGTTCCGATCGCCTATAACGAATTCCATCTTCGGTGACGATCTTCTCTCATGCGCTTGCGTGAGCGGCCCACTTACAGACCCGTGAGGTAAACGATCATGAATACCCATTGGTTCCTCGGCTATCCGGTGTGGAATCTCGATGTGTTCGGCGGCGGTTTCTGGATCGCCTTCATGGCGGTCATCCATGTCTTTATCGCCCATTTCGCCGTCGGCGGCGGTCTCTTCGTGGTTCTCACGGAGATGAAATCCTACCGGGAAAACTCCGCCGACATGCTGGCCTACACGCGAATGCACGCCCGGTTTTTTCTGCTGCTGACCGTAGTGCTCGGTTCCGTTACCGGGGTAGGCATCTGGTTCGTGATTTCGGTTCTGAGCCCCACTGCGACGGCCACCCTGATCCACTATTTCTTTTTCGGATGGGCCACGGAATGGCTCTTCTTTCTGGCCGAGATCGTGGTGCTCTTCCTCTATTACTATACCTTCGAAAAGATCGACCGACGTCATCACCTTCAGCTGGGATGGCTCTATTTCCTTTTCGGCTGGCTGTCTCTGTTCGTGATCAACGGAATCGTGGCTTTCATGCTCACTCCCGGGGAGTGGCTCACCACCCGGAATTTCTGGGACGGCATCTTCAACCCGGCCTTTTGGTCTTCTACCGCCTTTCGAACCGCCATGGCTTTCATGCTGGCCGGGCTTTTCGGATTCGTTACCGCTCTTTCCGTCAAAAATCCCGACCTCCGGGAAGGGCTTATGAAATACTGCGCCAAATGGCTGTTGATTCCGCTGGGACTGGTGTTGGCTGCCGGAGCCTGGTACCTTGCGGCGCTTCCCGAGGCCCAGAAGATCATGGTCCTGGAGCGTTCTCCGGAAGCCTTTCGGTACCTGCGGATCTTTCTGTGGATTTCCCCGTTCATTTTCGTCATCGGTGTTTTGCTGGCCCTTCGCACGCCTCTGATGATGAAGCGAGGGCTGGCCGCGGTGCTGGTGCTGATCGGCCTGGCCTATATGGGATCGTTTGAATGGGCCCGGGAAGCGGGCCGGCGGCCCTATATTGTGCGGGGGTATACCTATTCCAATTCGGTACGGGCGGCGGATGCGGCATCCATTCAGGAGGCCGGGGTTCTAAAGACGGCCCGGTGGGTGGACAACCGGGAGATCACCCAAGAAAATACCCTGGCCGCGGGCGAAGAGCTTTTCCGGTTTCTTTGCAGTGCCTGCCACTCGGTCGGAGGGCCGATGAACGACATTCTGGGCCGGACGGAGAAGTTTACGGTTTTCGGCATGGATGCCATGTTGAACGGCATGGGAAAGATCAACACGTATATGCCGCCTTTCATGGGAACCCGGGACGAGCGCCGGGCCCTGGCTACCTATATCGTTCAAGTGCTTCACGGTAAATCCGAGGCAAAGACATCGGCATCAAGGGTGAAATTCGAAACCGTGAAGGTTCCGACATTTGATGAAAAAGAGGACGGCTACATCCTTCTGGCCTGGAGCGGAAAAGGAATGCACTGCATTTCCGACAGCGACGCCTACTTCAGTTTTTCCTCTCCCGGCAACGATTTGTTTGCACAGCTGATTCGAAGAGGGGAGTCCCCTGAAAAGGTGACCGATGGGGTGACCCTCACCTATCGCATTCAGCAAGGATTTCAGGAGCCGGCCAAGAAGGTCGAGTTCTGGAAATATTCGAAGTCGCTGACCGGGAAAGAGGTTCCGGAAAACACCGGACTCACCGGAAACAAATTGAGCGGCGATATGGAACCGGACCCGAAGAAGCGGATATTCAAGGCCCAGGCTGTACCGGTGGTTCCCTATCCGGACGACGGCGGATATCATCCCTATCCCCTGGCGACCATCGAGGCGCGGGATAAGGAGGGAAACCTTCTGGCCGAGACCCGAATCACCGCCCCGGTTTCCACAGAAATGAACTGCAAGCTGTGCCACGGCGGCGATTGGCGGGTGGCAGGCCAGGCCGGTCTGTCCGCCCAAACCGCCGAAGATATCCTGACGGTCCATGATCGAATGAACCGCACCGATCTGAAAGAGCGGGCCGAAGAAGGAAACCCGGTTCAGTGCCAGGAATGCCACGGCGGAGAGCCGGAGCATCTCAACCTGTCGGCGGCCGTCCACGGATTCCATGCCAACTACCTGACCGACCGGTGGGCCGAGGCGTGCGCCGCCTGCCATCCCGGAAATCCGGACGGAGTGACCCATGCCTACCGCGGGATACACAAACAAGTGGGCATCGACTGCATCAGCTGTCACGGCACTTTGGAAGATCTCGCCCTGAGCCTGTTGATTGCGGAAAAGGCGGCGGGCAAGGCAACGGCCGACCGGCTCATGGCCCACCTCAAGCCCCGTCTTGTGGAATCGGTCGACCAAATCAACCCCCGGCAGCCGTGGATCAGTCAGCCCGACTGCCTCAACTGCCACGTCGATTTTCAGATGCCCGAGGTGATCGAAACATTCAACCGGTGGACCCCCTCCGAGGAGGCCCTTTACAGAAACCGCACCGGGGATGCGGGGGTGATGTGCGCCGGCTGCCACGGCATCACCCATGCCCTGTATCCGGCGACCAATCCCTTCGGCAACGACCGGGACAATATTCCGCCCATGCAGTACCAGGGCGCTCCCTATCCCATGGGTGCCGACAAGAACTGCAAGGTTTGCCACACCGTGGATATGGAATTTGAGATGCACCATCCCAATTCTCTGAGAATGTTTCGAAATACCCGTTGACTCGAAAGATCCGTTCAGATGAAAGCCGAATTTCGAGATTTTTTCCTTGAAAAGCGGCAAGGTGAAGGAGTTTTGCTTCCCCAGTATCTTCGATCTATCAGTCTCCTGTTGGTTCCTGTCGGTGAAGCAGACTGCTTCGCTATATCGGATAGAGATGGAAAGCGCCCGATACTGGAGGGGAAAATCCTGGTATGAGCTTGTCTTTTTCCTGTTTATCATCTACACTACCCTTCATAAAAGCGCTTTTCTTTTCTCCGAGTTTTCCGGAGCCCGCTTTTTGTCAGCCAAACGAATCAGCAATTCGCCGAATATAGGGGTGGAATTGATGGCCGATCAAAAGACCAGCGTGGTCATTGCAGACGATCACCGCGTCGTCATGAAAGGCATCCGCCATATCCTCAAGGAATATCCGGAGTTTATCTTGATCGGTGAAGCACTCAACGGCCGTGATGCGGTCAAAATGGTGAATGAGCTTTCACCGGATGTGGTTATTCTGGACATTTCCATGCCCGATTTGAACGGGCTGGACGCCACCCTGCAGATTAAAAAAAAACGCCCTGACACCCGCATCGTCGTGTATACCATGGTATCCAACCGGGATATGGTTCTCGAAATGTTCAAGGCCGGGATCTCCGCCTATGTATTGAAAGAAGACCCCTTGTCCGAACTGGTGCTGGCCCTTCAGGCGGTGAGGCGAAACGGCACCTATTTTTCCTCCCTGCTTCCCGATGTGCTGCTGAACCACCTGAAAGCCCTGGAAGAGGGGCAGGATGTGAAAAGCCGGTTCGAAACCCTCAGTCTGCGGGAACGGGAAGTGTTTCAACTTCTCGCCGAAGGCAAACGCATCAAGCAAATTGCCGATATCCTCTGTATCAGCCACAAAACCGTGGAAGCCCATAAATACAATATCTTTGATAAACTCAATATCAAATCCACGACCGATCTGATCCTGCTCGCGATACGCAAAAATATTATTCCCCTGAAATAGACGGCAGCCGGATGAATCTCCTTGACACATCCGGTCCGCTCTCTTAAATTGCCCTCCTGTTTGTTTTTTCATTTTTCGGTAAACCCTGGCCATAAAGATGCAATCGCTGTTTTTGAACACAAACGGTTCCCTGCGTATGGAATCCACATCGGAACCGGTTCCGAAAGCCGGAGAAGTATTGCTGCAGGTGTCCCATTGCGCCGTCTGCCGAACCGATGCCAAGATTTGGAAATATGGGCACCGGGATCTTGTACCGCCTCGGATTCCGGGGCATGAAATCTGCGGACGGGTTTCCGGGAGCGGAAAACGGTATGTCGTATGGCCGGGGACCGCCTGCGGAAAATGTGCTCAATGCGTGAGCGGAGCGGAAAACCTGTGCCGGGAAATGCGGATTATCGGATTCCATGAAGACGGCGGGTTTGCTGAATTCACGGCGGTCCCTGAAAAAAGCCTGATCGCGGTTCCCGAGGATCTGCCGGGATATTTGGCCTGTATGACCGAGCCCATGGCCTGCGCAGTCAACGGGCTGGAGCAGGTCGGCGCCGCAGAAGGGGACCGGGTCCTGATTTTCGGGGCCGGTCCGGTGGGACTTATGCTCGCACTGGCGGTGCGGTCCATGGGCGGCATTCCGTTCATTCGGGAGGTCAATCCCCGGCGGATCGAGCAGGTAAAGGCGTTTTTAGACCGGACGGAGATTTCGATTCTGACAGATGAATCCGAATTCCAATTCGATCGGGCCATCAACGCGGCCCCGGATTCCGCCACCCTCACCCAGGGCTTCTCCCGATTGAAGCCGGGCGGCACATTTTGTCTGTTCAGTGGTCTGATCGACGATGACCCGGTGCCGGTGTCGACCGTTAACCGGCTTCATTATCGCCAGCTTCGCCTGGCAGGGGCATACGGTTGTACCCGGCTTCAGATGGTGAAGGCGCTGGGAATCCTCGCCGATCACAAAGACATCCTGGCGCTCCTGATCCACGACCGGATTTCTCTGGACCGGGTTCCCGCGGTGCTTCCGACACTGTTGTCGGGGGAATCGCTCAAATACATCATCGAACTGGATTCGACCGGGACCATGCCCCGGAACGGATAAGGATACCACAACCCATGGCTTCGGAATCTCAACTTCGCGATTTCGGTCGGCAAATCTGCTCGGTCGCGGCCGGCAAATACCTGAGCCGTGCCGAGGCATGCGAGGCCTATCGCCAGATCATCCTCAATGAACAGCCGGAACTCCAGCAGGGCGCCTTCCTCATGGCCCATATCGCCAGAGGGCCTTCGACGGAGGAACTTTCCGGCGCCTGGGACGCTTTGGACCGGTACGATACCGCCAAAATTCAAGCGGAGATCGACGGTCCCATCTGCGACATTGTGGGTACCGGTTCCGACCCCGTCAAGACCGTCAACTGTTCCACGCCGGCCGCGCTCATCGCAGCAGCCTGCGATCTCCCGATGGCCAAAAAAGGGGCGCGCCTGGTGACCGGCGTCTCCGGGGCATCGGACATTCTGGAAAACCTGGGGATCGATCTCAATGCCCCGCTTTCCAAGGCGGAGCAGTGCCTGCGGGATTACGGCATCTGTTATCTGCCCGGAGAGGCTTTTCTAAAATCGGGCTGGGCCCGGCTGATTCGGCATATGCGGTTTACCTCGGCTTTCAACATCATCGGTCCGCTCACCCGGCCCTGTGAGGGGAACGACCGGATCGTCATCGGGGCCTATTCCCCAAAGGTCTGTGACCAGTTGGTGGCTGTGCTCCGGGAGATCGGAATGGCCGCCGCACTCTCCCCCTTCGGAATGGTGGAGGGGGTGGAAAAAACACAGGGCATGGATGAATTTTCGCTTTCCGGCCCCACCCGTGTGGTGCAGTTAAAAGACCGTCAAATCGCCACCTATGAGGTCACGCCGGCGGATTTCGGCCTCAAGACCCTCCCCCTTTCCGCCATCGCCAGCAGCAGAACCGCCCACGGGAACGCCCGCCGGATATTCAGCGTTCTTACCGAAGAATACGATTCTCCGGAAGCCGATTTTTTCTGTATGAATGCCGGGGCGGCCCTCTTCATTTCGGACCGGGCCGCTTCCTATGCCCGGGGAACGGAAATGGCCCGGGCGGCTCTGGCGGAAGGCAAAGCCCTTGAAAAACTAAAAGCCCTTCAAGACATTCAGGGTCACTGAAAGGACGGATGCACCTTTGTTCGGTACTGTTGTGAATACCCTGGCCATTATCGCGGGCAGCCTCGCAGGACTGGTCGTAAAAGGGGGCATCCCCAAAGCTTATATGGATACGGTCATGCAGGCCATCGGGCTTGCGGTGATCCTCATCGGATTGAAAGGGGCGCTGGGTGGCCAGGATCTGCTTCTGGTGATTTTCAGCCTGGCCATCGGAGGGGTCGCCGGGGAGTTTCTGCGGATCGAAGAGCGGCTGGAGCACCTGGGTCTCTGGCTGGAGCGCAAGCTTTCCAGAGCCGGGGGCGATATCGCCAAAGGGTTTGTCACCGCCAGCCTGCTGTTCTGTGTCGGGTCCATGGCCATTGTGGGTTCACTCGAAAGCGGCCTCACCGGGAATCACCAGACCCTTTTCGCAAAATCGGTTCTGGACGGGGTTTCCTCCATCGTATTCGCTTCCACCTTCGGTTTCGGGGTCATGCTCTCGGCCGGCGCGGTGTTTCTCTACCAGGGGCTGATTACGGTGACCGCCTCCTTTATCAAACCTTTTCTGATTCCATCTGTCGTCGCACAGATGTCGGCGGTGGGGGGGCTGCTGATCATGGCCATCGGGTTCAATATCCTGGAATTCAAGCGCATCAAGGTAGGCAATATGCTGCCCGCCATCTTAATTCCGCTGATCTATTATATGATTTCCCTGCTCATTCCGTCCTGATCGGTCGACCGGTTTATTTCTGTTCACCAATTACCAATTTGAAAAGGGGTGTATGAAAACAACCCATCAATTTTACTTTACAAATGCAAAGGACATGTCGGAGGTTCCTTCCGCGTCCGTTGATCTGGTGGTGACCTCTCCCCCCTACCCGATGATTGAAATGTGGGACGAGGTGTTTTCACTTCAGGATAAGGCCATCGAAAAAGCGTTGAAGGCGAACGACGGCCCGACCGCTTTTGAGTTGATGCACCGGCAGCTGGACGCGGTCTGGGAGGAGGTGGACCGGGTCTCAAAGCCGTCCGGTATCGTGTGCGTCAATATCGGAGACGCCACACGGACCATCCGAGGCGATTTTGCCCTTTATCCCAATCATTCCCGGATGATCGTTTATTTTCTGAAACAGGGATTCACAGCCATGCCGGTCATTCTATGGCGGAAACAGACCAATGCCCCGAATAAATTCATGGGCTCGGGGATGTATCCGCCGGGGGCTTATGTGACTCTGGAGCATGAGTATATCCTGATCTTCCGCAAAGGCGGGAAAAGGGAATTCAAGGCTTCGGAAAAGCAAAACCGTCGGGAAAGCGCCTATTTCTGGGAGGAGCGAAACAACTGGTTTTCGGATGTATGGATGGATCTGAAAGGCACCACTCAGAAACTGTTCGATAAAAACACCCGAAACCGCAGCGGCGCCTTTCCCTTCATCTTGCCTTTTCGGCTGATTCATATGTTTTCGGTTCGGAGTGACACGGTGCTGGACCCCTTTGCCGGACTCGGGACGACCACATTCGCAGCCATATCGGCCCAGCGGAATTCCATCGGATATGAGATCGATGAAACTTTGCGGGAATCCATTCAGTCCAAAATGGATACCATTGTGGACTTTTCCAATGAACACATCCGGGCCCGAATCGAACGGCACCGGGAATTCGTCCAAGAGCGGATAGCGGCTGAAAAACCGTTAAAGCATACCAATCTCCATTACGGATTTCCCGTGATCACAAAGCAGGAAAAAGATCTTGTATTTTATCCGCTGCTCTCTGCGGAACAGGTTCGGGAGGATGCCTTTGAGGTTCGGTACGGCTCCGACGAAAAACGGACGGAAACGGATATGCCGGATGTACCGGCCAAAAAACCGACCGGGAAAACGAGTACCCCGAATCGGACGAAACCGGAACCGGGAAAGGGGCACAAACAGATGACCCTGCTGGACTAGGCAAAAAAACAAGAATGGTCCGCCCGGAAAGTAAACCCCGGAAAGTAAACCATGGATCGAAAAACCTTCTGGCACAGTTTAAGAACGCGCTATGAGTATCGGACACCGGTTCGAAGACGGCTCCTGCCGCCCGGACTTCCCGGTGCGGTAACCGCCGCTTACTATCCCGCCCTGATCAAAATCATCTTCGACGGCAACCTCATCGCGAAGCGGGGCGACCTCGACACCTTTCGATGGTCGGACAGATCGGTGGCGGTAATGACCCTGGTGGAGAATCTGGGCGGACGCCTCGATATTTCAGGACTCGAACATCTGGCCGAACACAGAGGTCCCCTGGTCCTGGTGGCCAATCACATGAGCATGATCGATGCGTTTTTCCTGCCGGGAATCACCCTCGCCTTCAAGGATGTCACCTTCGTGGTCAAGGATTCCCTGCTGCGGTATCCGTTTTTCGGCGCGGTAATGCGGGCGGTGGATCCCATTCCCGTGCTGCGAAAGAACCCCCGGGAGGATCTGAAAACCGTATTGGTGCAGGGTGCCCGGTATCTGAGCCGGGGCCGCTCCGTCATCGTGTTTCCCCAGGCCACCCGCAACCCGGTTTTTGACGGGGCACTGTTTAACAGCCTCGGGGTTAAACTGGCCCAAAAAAATAAGGTGCCGGTGATTCCCGTGGCCTTGAAAACCGATTTTCAGGGACAGGGGAAATGGCTGAGGGATTTCGGCCCCATCGCCCCCCAAAAAACCATCCACGTCCGATTCGGCCCGGCCATGAGGGTATCCGCAAAGAGCGCGGACGCCCATCGTGCGGTTGTGGCCTTCATCTCCGAAAACATTCGCCGGTGGGGCGGAACGGTTCGCAATGTCGATTAGATCGGCGGCCGAAATGATGCCCGCATCGATCTTCGATCCATTCGGCTGAATCGGCGGCTTTCATGTATGCTGCAGCCGAAACCTCTATCCGCAAACGCCGCGGACATAATAGTAGCCGGTAAAATCCTGCCAGGCCACGAATCCCAAATCGATGCTCACATACCAGGCCGCGATGTGGGACCTGCGGTCGCAGCTCCAGATCTGTTTCTGGGTCGGATCAAAGACGGGTTCAATGCACAGCGAACGGCCGTGTGGCGTTTCCGTAATCAGAGAGGTGAGTTCATCCACGGTGGGGAGCCGCCAGTCGAAGTGACCGTCGGGGCGGTTCCGGTTCAGCCCGTCGATATAGGCATTGGCTTCATGCCAGTTCAGAGGGTATTCAGACCCGGATTTCTCCCATGTGAGACCGGTGCTATGGTCAAAAACCAGCCTGTTTCCGAATTCTTCAAACCGGTTCGGAATATAAATTCTGGGGCGCCAGAGTTCATCCAGTGCGAACCGCTCTCGAGCCACCTGGGGTCGCACTTTGACCGGCTGTTTTCTCCGTTTTTCACTTCCCGGGGCCGAAAGGGGAGAGGCGGTGGATTCTTCGGGAGGGAGTCGACAGACGCGATCCTTTTCGGCTTCCCAGGCCGAGACGGTGTCATCCAGTGCGGCGAGCATGTCCTTGGCCCGTCGAAACCGATGTTCCGGCCGGGGCGCCATGGCTTTGAACAGGAAGGCGTTCCAGTCTCGATTCAAATCGGGATTGAAGCGGCTGGCGGGTTTCGGATCTTCCATGGGAAGGATTCCGGTGAGCATTCGATACAGCATGATTCCCACGGAGAACAGATCCGCGCTGGGATCCACCCAGTCGGGGTTTTCCTCCTGCTCGGGCGAGGCGTACCAGGGGGTGCCGACCTTGAGCTGGGGCGGCCCCTGAAATGCCTCGCCTCTAATTTTGGAAAGTCCGAAATCACAGATTTTGACGGTATCATGGTCTGTGATGAGGATGTTGAAGGGTTTGATGTCCCGGTGGATAATGGCGGCATGGTGCAGTCGATCCAGACCCATCAGAATTTGGCGGATGTAGTGAATGGCACGATCGGTTTTGATGATCCGGGATGGCTTTTCAGTTTCATAGGTTTCTCCGATCATGACGCCCAGATTGTTGCAATAGTAATCCATCAGATAAAACGGTTTGCCCTCGTCTTCGTCGAAGTCCCAGATTTCCGTCAAATGGGGGTGCCTCAGGTTGGCCACGATAACCGCTTCGGTGACAAACAGGTCCCGCACCGCGTCCATCCCCATCAAGTCCACCAGAAGTTGGTTGGGCTCAAGACGCTTGAGGGCCGCGATTTTGCCGGTAACGGGCATTTCCACTTTATAGACCCGGCTCATTCCGCCCCGTCCGAGCTGGCCGCGCACCGCATATCTGCCGATCATCTTCATCGGGTGAAGTCTCTTTGTTTGAGTTAAGTGATGCTAAATTGGAATCAGGTTTTATATTACGTTGACCGCAGACCATTGTAAAGACCACATGATCCCGGGGTGGCCGAAACGGTGATCGTGGCCATCAAATGGATCGAGGAAAGGAGCGGAAATGATTGAAAACGTCATTGTCATGGGGGCCGCAGGCCGGGACTTTCACAATTTCAATGTCTATTTCAAAGGCAAATCCCGATACCGGGTGGTCGCCTTTACCGCGACACAGATCCCCGACATCGAAGGCCGCCGGTATCCGGCGGAACTTGCCGGAGAACTTTATCCCGATGGCATTCCCATTTATCCCGAGTCTGAGCTTCCTTTGCTGATTCGAAGACACAAGGTCGATCTGGTAGCCTTTTCCTACAGCGATATTCCTCATGCGGAGTTGATGCACAAAGCCTCGGCGGTTATGGCCGGGGGAGCGGATTTCATTCTCATCGGCGCCACCTATACCATGCTCAAATCCCGAAAACCGGTGGTTTCGGTCTGTGCGGTCCGGACCGGATGCGGCAAGTCCCAGACCACCCGGAAGGTGGTCGATATCCTGAAAAGGGCCGGGAAAAAAGTGGTGGTGGTCCGCCATCCCATGCCGTACGGGGATTTGAGCGCTCAGCGGGTGCAGCGGTTTTCGATTTACGAGGATTTTGAACGCCATCAGTGCACCATCGAAGAGCGCGAAGAATACGAACCTCTGGTGGACCGAGGCATTGTGGTCTACGCCGGAATCGACTACGCCGCGATTTTAGAATCGGCGCAAGCCGAAGCCGATGTGGTGGTCTGGGACGGGGGCAATAACGATACCCCCTTCTTTTTCCCGGATGTTCACATCGTTTTGTTCGATCCCCATCGGCCCGGCCATGAACTGACCTATTATCCGGGTGAGACCAATATGCTGATGGCCCACATCGCGATCATCAACAAGGTCGATTCGGCTGCGAAAGACGGGGTGGCCCAGGTGCGGCGGAATATTCGAACCCATGCCCCGACCGCCGACATTGTGATGGCGGAATCTGCTATTGCGGTGGAAGGGTCGGCAAAGATTCGAGGAAAATCGGTGCTGGTGGTGGATGACGGACCCACCCTCACGCACGGCGGCATGCCTTTCGGCGCCGGCCTGCTTGCGGCTCGGCAGAACAGCGCCGAAAAGATCATCGATCCGAGACCCTATGCCGTCGGATCTATTCGACAAACCTATGACCGGTATTCCCATCTCGGCGCTGTGCTGCCGGCCATGGGGTACGGCGAAAAGCAGATGAAAGAACTGGAAGAGACCATTAACCGGGCCGAGTGCGATCTGGTATTATTCGCCACTCCCATCGATCTGCCCAAAATTCTTTCCGTCAACAAACCGACAGTTCGGGTCCGGTATGAATACGCCGATCACGGAGATCCGGGGCTGGAAGCGGTTTTGTTGAAACGTTTGAATCTGGTGGGGAGGGAGTGATGACTTCTGCATCCAGGAAACAAACCTTGCTGGTAGCCCTCGGAGGGAATGCCCTCATCAAAAAAGGACAGGCCGGTACGACCGAAGAGCAGTTTGAAAACCTGAAAACGCCGATTCGGCAGATCGCCCGGCTCTCACGGAACTATCGAATCATTATTACCCACGGAAACGGCCCGCAGGTGGGAAACCTGCTGCTTCAGCAGGAATGCTGCCAGGCGGCACCCAACCTTCCCCTGGAGATTCTGGTGGCTCAGACCCAGGGGCAGATCGGATACATGATCGAATCCACTCTCGATTCCGAACTGATGGAGATGGGGATTGAAGACAAGCAACTCTTTGTGAGTCTTCTCAGTTATGTGGTGGTCGATCCGGACGACCCCGCTTTCTTCGAACCCTCCAAGCCGGTGGGGCCGGTATTCACCGAGGCGGAGTCGAAGGGGCTGCCGTATCCGATTCGAAAAACAGCCAAAGGTTTTCGCCGAGTCGTCGCATCCCCCCGGCCGATCACCATTGTGGAGAAACGGGAGATTCAAAAATTAATTGATATGGACTTCATCGTCATCTGCTGCGGAGGCGGCGGCATTCCGGTGGTGCGGAACGGCCGGAATTTTGCCGGGGTGGATGCGGTCATCGACAAGGACCTGGCCAGCGCCAAACTGGCCGAAGAGGTCGGCGTGGAGGTATTCGTCATCGCCACCGACGAGCCGGGCGCCGCCATGTACTACGGCACTCCGGCGCAACGGTTCCTAGAGAGGATATCCGTGGGGGAGGCGGAACAATTTTTACGGGAGGGGCAATTCCCTGCGGGATCGATGGGCCCCAAAGTGGAAGCGGCGACCGGTTTTATCCGCGCCGGGGGAGGGCGGGCGGTGATTGCATCCATTGATCAAATCGAGGCGGCGGTTACCGGAAAGGCGGGAACGGTTTTAGATGCCGAATGAACCTTTTTATTGACCCGGCGAATGCCGTTCGTCTATGTCCTTGGAACAAACCATTCGGTTGAAACCCTTGGGAAATGAGAATTGTGAGGATGAACCGATTATGAACGACATCATTGCTTTGACGAAGGACCTGATTCGATTCAAGACCATGCATTCCAATCCGGGTGAAATCCGTTCCTGTGCGCAGTTCATCGGTGATTACCTGAAGAGCTTCGGCGCGGAGTACACGCTTCTGGAATCCAACGGCGTCCCCTCCATTCTGGCCCTCCCCAAAAGCGCCTATACCCCTGTCGTGCTGATGAGCCATATCGATGTGGTGGATGCGCCGAACGATCTGTTCGAACCGAAAGAAAAACGCGGAAAGCTTTATGGACGCGGGGCTCTGGACGACAAGTACGCGGTGGCCCTCTCCTTGGTTCTTTTCAAGGCGCATTTTGAAGCGCTTCAAAAACAAGGAAAGGCGCAGACGGAAATGCCTTTCGGGGTTCTCATCACCGGCGACGAAGAGGTCGGGGGCAGCAACGGGGTGCAGAATGCGCTGAAACGGTTCAAGGCCGATTTTGCCATCGCCCTGGACGGCGGCGGATTGAACAATATCGTGGTCAAGGAAAAAGGGATTTTCCGGCTCAAACTGATCGGCCGGGGAAAGGCGGCCCACGGGTCCACTCCTTGGCTGGGGGAGAATGCCGTAGAAAATCTGATGGCCGACTACGTGCGGATTCGCGGGTTCTTTGAAACCTCGGAGCTGGGCTATGAAGCCGAAGGCCACTGGCACCGAACCCTGAACCTGGGGATGATTCAGGCCGGCAAATCGATCAACCAGGTGCCTGATTATGCGGAGGCCCAGCTGGATATTCGGTTTACCGAGCATGATGACATGGACCGCATTTTTACACAGATGAAAAAGCGGATACGGGGAGAGCTGACGCTGGTGTCCAAAGCGCCGCTTTTTTATGCCGGAGAATCCCCCTACCTGGACCTGCTTCTGGAAGTCGCGGATAGTGCGAAAACCGGCACCGAACACGGTGCCAGTGACGCGCGGTTTCTCTCGGACCACGGCATTCCCGGCGTGGTTTGGGGAGCCGACGGGGATCGCAGCCACCATGCGGCGGACGAACATATCGGGATCGACTCGGTCTTGCGAATGTATGACCTGCTGAATGAATATATGAAACGGAGTGCCGTACTTGGAAAATAATCGGGCGCTATCGAAGCCGATAGGCATTGAATTCAGGCAGGCCGGCTTTCAGAATTTTTTGAACCACCGCTTCGATGTCATAGGGGACAAGCCGAACCTCCAGGGTATCCTCCTCGACATCCCGTATAACATATTTGGCGCGGTTGTCCCCATCCCGGGGCTGACCCACGCTGCCGACATTGACGATATAGCGGGTATCCGCATTCAAGCGGGTGACGCCCCGGCCGAAATGGGGGGATTCGATCCGATCCCCGTCGGTCGAGACGAGTTGAAGTTCATGGGTATGGCCTACAAAGCAGAGCCGCTCTGGATACGCTTCCAAGGCATTCCGAATTTCGACTTCCGAAACCTGAAACAGATAGGTGCTGGTGGATTCGGGCGGAAAACCGTGAACGAACCGATTGCCCCATTGCGTCAGGAACGGCTTCATGTCCCGAATATAGGCGATGCTCTCTTCTGAAAGTTGTTCCAGAATTTTTCCCATCGATTCCTGGATCATCGGATTGAACCAGTCGATGAATTCGGGGTCGGGAATGACCTTTTCGTGGTTACCCAGTACCGAGGGAATTTCCCTTTCCATGATCCGCCGGACCACATTTTCCGACTCGGGCCCGTACCCGATGTTGTCTCCGAGGCTTACCACATGATCGATGTCGGATCGATCGATGTCGGTCAGAACCGCTTCAAAGGCATCCAGGTTGCCGTGAATATCTGAGATGACGGCGATACGCATCATTTTTCAATCAGATCATCGGAACAGGGTGAGGTACCAGTAAATCAGTGCCGGTCCGAAAAAAATATAGGCGATCGCTCCGATGGACAGAAACGGTCCGTAAGGCACCGCCAATTTCATGCTGGATCGGGTATAGGTCATGACCCCGAGGCCCACCAGAGTTCCTACTGCGGAACTCACAAAAATGGTGAAGAAGACCCCCCGCCACCCCAGCAGTGCTCCGATCATGGCCAGCAGTTTAATGTCTCCGCCACCCATTCCTTCCTTTTTCGTCATCAGCGTATAGCCCCATGCTACGAGAAAAAGACTGCCGCCCCCCGCCAGAATCCCGAGTAAAGACTCCTGGTACGTGACCGCCGGGGTTAAAAAGGAAGCCAAAAAGAAAATCGGAATGCCGGGCAGGGAAATGACATTGGGGATGATTTTATAATCAATATCTATGAAGGTGATCACCAGCAATATTGAGATGAATAAATAATAAACCGAGGCCTGGGGGGTCAAGCCGAACTTGAAGTAAATGCCGGCCGCCGCCAATCCGCTTAAGAGCTCAATCAGAGGATACCGTACCGGGATATGCACCCGGCATTGCCGGCAGCGGCCTCTCAGAAAGAGATAGCTCAACACTGGGATATTGTCATAATATCGGATTTGATACCCGCATCGGGGGCAGGCCGAAGGGGGGTATACGATGGATTTGGATATGGGGAGTCGATAAATGCAGACGTTTAGAAAACTCCCGACGCACATACCGAAAAGGAAGATGACAATCGGCACGATGAGCGGATATGGCGGCATAAGAGGCGTATCCTCGGATTGAAAACGCATGTCAACAGCGAGTACGCTAAAGGATTCTGGTTGTTTGGGAACTTAAAACGCTTTGGATAAAAAAATCAAGTGCGATGTTGTAAATGGAAAATAATGCGTTATGATAAGCCTGAATTTTCAAACCATTTCTTTTCGCTTTGTGAAGTTCCGATACGCTTCCGCTTCCGGAGGTCGATCATGTCGGTCAAGAAAACGGAAAGAGCATACAGGAGATAGAATGGCAGAAACGGATAAAGACGATCTGATCAGCATCATTGAAGAGGAACATATCGAAGGGGAAATTCCGGACAAAATTCCGCTGATGCCGGTGCGGGATGTGGTTATTTTTACCGATATGCTGCTGCCTCTGTTCGTGGGAAGAAAGAAGTCGGTGCGAGCCGTGGAAGAGGCGGTCGCAAAAGACAGCTTTTTGATGCTGGTGACGCAGAAAGACCCGGGTGTTGAAAATCCCAATCCGGATGACATTTACCGGGTGGGCACCGTGGGAAGGATTCTGCGTATGCTCAAGCTTCCCGACGGTCGTCTCAAGGCGCTGGTCCAGGGCGTGGCAAAGGCCAAGGTTGTCGATTACGTCCGCAAACGCTCATGGTACAGGGTGAAAATAGAAGTCATCGATGATGAGTCGTCCGAACCCGCCGATCTGGAAACCGAAGCCCTGATGCGGAATGTTCGGGAATTTTCGGAAAAAATTCTGGCGCTTCGCGGAGAGATGAGCGGGGATGTCAGCGCCATTCTCGAATCGATCGATGAACCGGGCCGTCTCGCCGATCTGGTCGCCTCCAATCTGAAACTGAAGATCGATGAATCTCAGATGGTGCTCGAAACCTTGGACCCGGTCGAACGCCTCAAAAAGGTCAACGACCTGCTTTCCCGGGAAGTGGAGCTATCGGCCATGCAGGCCAAGATTCAGTCTGAAGTCAAGGATGAAATCTCCAAAAGCCAGCGGGATTATTTTCTTCGTGAACAGGTTCGGGCCATCCACCGAGAGTTGGGAGAACTGGATGAGCGCACCGCCGAGATCGATGAATACAAGAAAAAAATAAAAAAAGCCCGCATGAGCAAAGAGGCCCGGGAGGAGGCGGACAAGCAGCTCAAACGGCTGGAACAGATGCACCCCGATTCGGCGGAGGCATCGATCGTGCGCACCTATATGGATTGGCTGGTGGAGCTTCCCTGGAAAAAAGGAACCAAGGACGATCTCGACATCGGCAACGCCAAAAAGGTTTTAGACCGGGATCATTACGGTCTCGACAAGGTCAAGGATCGCATTCTCGAGTACCTGAGCGTGCGGAAGCTGAATCCGGATATGAAAGGTCCTATTCTGTGTTTTGTGGGCCCCCCGGGAGTGGGAAAAACATCCCTGGGTCGAGCCATCGCCAAGGCCATGAAGCGCAAATTTTTCCGCATCTCCCTCGGCGGGGTTCGAGATGAGGCGGAAATTCGAGGCCACCGGCGCACCTATGTAGGCGCTCTGCCGGGAAGAATCATCCAGGGGTTGAAGCAATGCGGCACCAATAATCCGGTATTCATGATGGATGAGATCGACAAGCTGGGGTCCGATTTTCGAGGGGACCCCTCATCGGCCCTGCTGGAAGCGCTGGATCCCGAACAGAATTACAGCTTCAGCGACCATTACCTGAATATTCCCTATGACCTATCCAAGGTGATGTTCATTCTCACCGCCAACATGACCGACACCATTCCCTCGGCCCTTCTGGACCGGATGGAGGTGCTCCGGCTGTCTGGCTATACGGAAGAAGAAAAGCGCAAGATCGCAGAAATGCATCTTCTGCCCCGGCAGATCAAGGAAAACGGGCTCAAGCCAAAGAACCTCTCCCTCAGCCCCGGGGCCCTCGATCAGATGATCACCGAATATACCTCTGAGGCCGGGGTACGAAATCTGGAGCGGGAAATCGGATCCGTATGCCGCAAGGTCGCCCGCCAGATCGCAGAGGATAAAAAGGGGCCTTTCACGATTTCCCGGAACAATCTTCAGAAATATCTTGGTATCCCCAAGTATTTCCCGGAAATGGATCAGGACGAAAGCCAGGTAGGGCTTTCCACCGGGTTGGCCTGGACCGAAGTCGGGGGCGAAGTTCTCTATATTGAAGGTTCCCTGTTCACCGGCAAAGGGGATTTGATCATCACGGGCCAGCTGGGTGAGGTAATGCAGGAATCGGCCCGGGCTGCGGTGAGCTATACGCGGGGCAACCTGGCCGCATTTGATGTAGACGAGAATTATTTTGAGAATCTGGACATTCACATCCATGTTCCGGCCGGCGCCATTCCCAAGGACGGACCGTCGGCCGGCATCGCCATGGCCACCGCCCTGATTTCTCTGGTCACCCGGAAACCGGTGAACAAAAACGTGGCCATGACCGGCGAGATCACGCTTCGGGGTCGGGTGCTTCCCATCGGCGGGCTGAAAGAAAAAGCCTTGGGTGCGCTCAGGGGCGGAGTCAAAACAGTCATCATTCCCGAAAAGAACCGGAAAGATCTGTCCGAGATTCCCGCCAATATCAAACGCAAGATCAAATTTGTGCCGGTGAACCACATGGATGAGGTTCTTCCCATCGCTTTCGAGGAAGACCCGGTCAAAAAGCCGCAAAAAAAGCTGCCGCGGCGCAAGTCCAGAAAGAAAATACCGAGTGCACGCGCATGATGGCATGATGGATTGATCCAATGAGGATTTTGGCTGTGGATACGGCCACCCGCAGTTGCAGCGTGGCCCTGACGGACGGGGATCGGGTGTCGGCTGAAATGACGACGACCCGAAAGCAAACCCACTCCAAGCATCTGATGGGGATGATCGACTCGGTTCTGAGAACGGCCGGCCTCACGGTGGCGGACCTGGACGGATTTGCCGCGAATCGGGGTCCCGGAAGCTTCACCGGACTCCGCATCGGGATCAGCACCGTCAAGGGCTTGGCTTTGGCATCGGGGAAATCTTCGATCGGAATTTCCGGGCTGGAGGCTCTTGCCCGGCAATTCCCTTTTTCAACCCACCTGATCTGTCCCATTCTGGATGCCCGAAAAGGAGAGGTCTACACCGCTGTTTATCAAACAGCGACCGATGGTGTTACTCAGTTGACGGGTGAACGGGCGGTGCCGCCTGCGGAAGCGGTTTCCGGGATTGACCGGCCCTGCATCTTCCTTGGAGATGGTGCGTTGATGTTTCGGGATCTGATTTCCACACGATTGGGTGAGCAGGCGCTGTTTGCCCCGGCCGGGTTTCACACCCTTCGAGCCTCTATCGTGGCTTTTATGGCCAAATCCCGACTGGAGAAGGGCGATACCGAGGCTCCGGCCGCTTTTACCCCCCGTTATATTCGAAAATCCGATGCGGAACTCCATCTCGGGTCGAGCGCTCACAATTTCTGATTTTTAGGGTTTCTTTCGGTTGACAGGGCCGATTTGATTGGGTATAAAGAAAAAATTATCCTTAAAATGGCTAATATGTTTTTTATATTTTTACTTTTGAGTTGTTATTAAAATGGCGCTTTCCGAAAAGGTTCAAAATTCCAAAGATCGATATCTTTGGGCGGATCCACCCGGGCAGAGCGCATTTCCGGTAGCCAAACCGGGCCATCCCCTGATCTTTGGCTGTGCCTTTGCCACCGCGGTGTTTGCTTTGCTGGGGCTGACCGTGTCCGCCTTGCTGGGGTTGGCGGTTACAATTTGTATCAGCGGCTTTTTCCGGGATCCCCATCGGGTGGTCCCCGAGCTGGCGGGGGCTGTGGTTTCGCCGGCGGACGGTCGGGTCATTCTGGCCGAGCCGGTGGACGAAAATCCCTATTTGAAAGGGCGTTGGACCAAAATCAGCGTCTTCATGAGCGTCTTCAATGTCCATGTGAATCGGATTCCGTATTCCGGTGTGGTGCGAGACATCGTCTACCATCCCGGAAAATTCGTGTCCGCCAACTTAGACAAGGCTTCCAAGAACAATGAACAAAATGCCTTGATCATGGAAACCGATACCGGGGAGACTTTTTGTTTCGTTCAGATCGCCGGGCTGGTGGCGCGTCGAATCATATGCAACCTCCGCACCGGAGATGTGGTTCATCGAGGGCAGCGCTTTGGAATGATCTGCTTTGGTTCTCGTCTGGACATCTATCTTCCGACGAACTCTCGTTTGGCCGTCTCAGTCGGGGACAGGGTAAAGGCTGGAACTTCCGTTTTGGGCTATTTTCATGAACCTATAGCCCCATCCATCCAATAACAAGCTAAATCGGTCCATCGGCGAACAGGGGATACCGACTCCTCCGGTTCGTATGTATTGTATTTGTCTTTCAGATAGAATTTTCGGGGTATCGGATCGGGTTTTAAGTTCATGTCCCGGAGGCATGTCTTAAAACCTTCTATTTTTTAGAGGTGAAATCGTATCATGTCAACATTATACAAGATTGCAGTAATCCCAGGTGACGGAACGGGACCGGAAGTGGTGGCGGAGGGTATCAAGACTCTGAAGGCGGTATCGGAAAAATGCGGTCTCGATTTTAAATTCACCCGGTATGAAATCGGGGGAGAGCATTACAAAAAAACCGGTGAGATTCTATCCGATGAAACCCTGGAATCTTTTTCAGGATTTGATGCCATGTATCTCGGGGCCATCGGCCATCCGGATGTCAAACCGGGCGTACTGGAGAAGGGAATTCTTCTGAAACTGCGTTTTCATTACGACCAGTACATCAACCTGCGGCCCATCAAGCTGTATGAGGGGGTGGACACTCCGCTGAAGGGCAAAGGGCCGGAAGACATCGATTTTGTCGTGGTACGGGAAAATACCGAGGGGCTCTATGCCGGCGCCGGTGGAATTCTGAAGAAGGGAACCCCCGACGAGGTTGCGGTCCAGGAATCGATCAATACCCGGAAGGGGGTGGAGCGGTGCATTCGATTCGCTTTTGAATACTGTCGAAAGCGGAACCGGAAGAAAAGGCTGACCCTTTGCGGGAAAACCAATGTGCTGACCTATGCCTTCGATCTCTGGGAGAGGACCTTTTACGAAGTCGCCGAGGAATATCCGGATATCACCGCTGATTATGCCCATGTGGATGCCATCTGCATGTGGATGGTCAAAAATCCGGACTGGTTCGACGTGATCGTCACCGACAACATGTTCGGGGATATCATTACCGATCTGGCCGCCATGATTCAGGGCGGCATGGGAATTGCCGCCGGGGGGAACATCAATCCGGACGGGGTGTCCATGTTCGAACCCATCGGCGGGTCCGCGCCCAAGTATACGGGCAAAGGCATCATCAACCCGGTTGCGGCCATCTCATCCGCCCAGTTGATGCTGGAAACCCTTGGGGAAACAGAGGCTGCGGCCTTGATCGAAGGCGGGGTCATCAAGGTGCTTCGGGATGACATTCAGAATGTGGCCGCCGGCCGAATGGGGCTTTCGACCCAAGAGGTCGGAGATCGGGTCGTCGATTACATTCGGCGGAACGGATAGCCGGAACCGTGCCATTTTATTCGGCGGCCCGAGCGCTTCGGATTCAAACCGCGGGGTTTTCGCCATTTAATCACGCGCAAAGGAGTGTACGATATGCCTGAGAAGACATTCAATGTGGCCGTCGCCGGCGCCACCGGCGCGGTGGGAAATCAGATGATCACTTGCCTGGAGGAGCGGAAATTTCCCCTCAAGTCGATAAAATTTCTGGCTTCTTCCCGGTCCGTCGGCCGGAAAATTCGGTTCCGGGGCGATATGATTCCGGTCGAAGAATTGACGGGGGATGCATTCAAAGGGGTGGATATCGCCATCTTTTCAGCCGGCGGCGGCCCCAGCCGGACCTTCGCTCCTCAGGCGGCTCAGGCCGGGTGCGTGGTGGTGGATAACTCCAGCGCATGGCGAATGGACCCGGAGGTGCCGCTGGTGGTGCCCGAAGTCAATCCCCATGCGGTGGCCGATTATACCCGAAAGGGGATTATTGCCAACCCCAATTGCTCCACCATTCAGATGGTGGTGGCTTTACATCCGATCCAGAAGCGGTGCGGCATCAAGCGGCTGGTGATTTCGACCTATCAGGCGGTCTCCGGAACCGGTAAAAAAGCGATCGATGAGCTGTTCGATCAGACCCGGGCCATGATCAATTTCCTGGAGTACCAGAAAACGGTCTACCCCCATCGCATCGCATTCAATTGTCTTCCCCACATCGATGCATTTCAGGACAACGGCTACACCAAAGAGGAGATGAAGATGGTAAACGAAACCCGCAAGATTTTCGAGGATGATTCCATCGGGGTGACCGCGACTACTGTTCGGGTGCCGGTCTTCTACAGCCATTCCGAATCGGTCAATATTGAAACCCGAAAACCGATTTCCGCTGCCGAGGTTCGGGACATGATGGAGAAGACGCCCGGGATTCGGGTCGTGGATGATCCCAAAAACAACCTCTATCCTTTGGCCACGGATGCGGCCGGTCAGGATTTGACCCTGGTGGGAAGAATCCGTCAGGACGAATCCATTCCCAACGGAATCAATATGTGGATCGTGGCCGACAACATTCGCAAGGGAGCCGCCACCAACGCGGTTCAAATCGCGGAACTGTTGGCCGAGAATTACTTGTAGTATACTTTCGAACCATTAAAACAGATGAATTTTCCGAGCGTATAGGAGCCATTACATTGGAACGCGTACCCATTACGAAAACAGGATATGAAGCCCTACGAAAGGAGCTTGAACTTTTAAAGTCCGTTGAAAGGCCTCAGAATATCCGTGCCATCGAAGAGGCCAGGGCCCACGGCGACCTTTCCGAAAATGCCGAATTTGATGCGGCCAAAGACCGCCAGGCCTTTCTCGAAGGGCGGATCAGCGAACTGGAATACAAACTGGGCAATGCCGATGTCATCGATCCCGATACACTCTCAAAGGATCGCGCCGTTTTCGGCTGTTCGGTGATTCTGGAAAATGTCGACACCGGCGAGGAGGTTCGGTATCAGTTGGTAGGCCCGGATGAGTCCAATATCAAGGAGGGACGCATATCGGTCTCTTCCCCTTTGGGCCGGGCCATGCTCGGCAAAGAGCCCGGGCAGGAGATCATCCTTCAGGCTCCGGGGGGTAAACGGTGCTATGAACTGGTGGAGATCCTCTGAATCCATGCCGAAGGATATCCAAAAAGGATTTTTAAAACAGGAGGTAAACTGTGGCGCGAATCACCATTGAAGATTGCTTGAACCGTGTTCCGAACCGTTTTGTGTTGGTCCACATGGTAGCCAAGCGGGTGCGGCAGATTCGAGAAGGGTCGGAGTATCTGGTCAGTTCTCCGAAAAACGAAGATATCGTGGTCTCCTTGCGGGAAATCGCAGCAGGAAAGATTTATATGAAGCGGCGGGACCTGAAACCGCGGGTGGTATCCCCGGTTCATCCGGTAAAAGAGATCGAATCGGTGAAAGAGGAGCCGGAACAGGAACCGGCAGAAAAGGAGACGAGTCCGGATCAGCAATAAATGACCACTCGGACTTACAAGGTGCTGAATCGGTCCATCGGAAAGGCCCTTCACCGTTATAGTATGATATCAGACGGCGATCGAATCGCGGTCGGGCTGTCCGGTGGAAAGGACAGCCTGACCATGATGTGGTTTCTTCAAGATCGCCTCTCCCGTATTCCCATCCAATACAAGCTCTTTCCCATCTATATCGATCCCGGATTCGAAGGGGGGGTCGGCGATGAGCTGGCTGAATTCGTCTCTGAAATGGGATTTTCGCTATGGGTCGAAAAAACGGATTACGGTATTTTGAGCCACAGTGAGGTGAATCGGGAAAATCCGTGTTTTCTATGTTCCAGGCTCCGCCGAAAACGTCTTTTTGAGATCGCCGATGAACTGGGTTGCCGTAAATTGGCCCTGGGCCATCATAAAGACGATATCATTCAAACCCTTTTTTTGAACATGTGCTATGCCGGAGAAATCAGTACGATGGTGCCGCTGCAGACCCTTTTTCAGGGGCGATTCACGATTATTCGGCCCTTGGCCCTCACAGATGAGAACTCGATTCAACGGTTCAGCGAAGAAATGCAATTTCCCCGTTTATGGAATCCCTGTCCCAGCGCCGCTCACTCTAAGCGGCATGAAATCAAAACCCTGCTGAACCAGCTCTACCGGTCCAACCGAAAAATCAAGGGAAATATTTTCCGGTCCATGAGCCGGGTCAAACTCGAGTACCTGTTGTAATCGCATCCGATTTCGGGTATGTAAAACGGATATTTTCAACCAAAACCTGAAGTCCATGATTTAAAAACATGATCGATATTCAAAGTCTGCCGGATAATCGCAATATCCCCATCGACAAAGTCGGCATCAAGAATCTTCGATATCCCATAACTGTACTGGATCGAAAGAACGGCTTTCAGAATACGGTGGCTTCAATCAATATGTATGTCGATCTGCCCGGGGATTACAAGGGCACCCATATGAGCCGGTTTGTGGAAATGCTTCATATGTTCCGGCCTGAAGTATCCCTTGAGCGAATTGCGAAAATTCTCAAAAACATGAAGACCTACCTGGATGCCGCCTCCGCTCATATCGAAGTCACTTTTCCCTACTTTATCGAAAAAAGAGCCCCGGTCAGTGACTCTCCGGGTCTGATGGATTATACCTGCCGAATGATCGGCACCAGTGATCCCGTCGACAAGGTCGATCTGATATGCGAAGTGACGGTGCCCATCTCCTCGGTCTGCCCATGCTCCAAAGAGATCAGCGAGGCCGGAGCACATAACCAGCGGGGTGAGGTTTGGCTCAGCACCCGGTTTAAAAAATTCATCTGGATCGAGGATATGATCGAACTGGTTGAGAATTCGGCCTCATGCGAGGTCTTTTCCGTACTCAAACGAGTGGATGAAAAATGCGTAACCGAAAAAGGATATGAGAACCCCAAGTTTGTGGAAGATGTGGTGCGGGATATCGCATCCCGTCTTTACCGGGATGCAAACATCACCTGGTTTTCGGTTAGTGCTGAAAATTTCGAGTCGATTCACAACCACAGCGCCTATGCATCCATAACCAGCGGTGAACCGCCGAATCGATAATTTCGAATCGGAACGATATCGATTCACCCGGCGGAGGGGCCTGTAAGCCCTTTTTTTAAAGGAGCAGGGCTCGCCGTATTCGCGATACAATTTGATCGGGGGATTTTCCGGGGGTATTGATCAGAACCACGAACGGGTATAGCTTTCCGGTCGGGCCTTCCATGAAACCCGCTCGGGTTTTAACGTCTGACAGGCTTCCGGTTTTAAAGTACTGCCCGTTTCGATGTGTCATCAACCGATGATGAGGCTTGAAGTTTTCCAGAATTTTGAGCATGCTTCGGGCGGATATCCGATTTATTCTCGAAATTCCGGAACCTTCTTCCAGATCAATCCCTTCGCCTTTCACATATTCCCGCAAATAGGCTTCGGCCGCGCGAATTCCCTTTTCCAGATTCCCCGGGGGGCCGTAAGCAGCGGCGCCTGCCGAGATAAAAAGCTGATTGGCCACAAAGTTATTTGAATGTTCTAGAAGTTTGGAAATGATCTGATCCAGAGAAAAAACCGACGTATATCGGTGGATAAACCGGTCGTTTTCGGTCACTTTGCCCATCCGCACCTTTCCGGTACAGGAAACCCCCTTCCGGTTCAGAAAGGTTTTAAAGAGATATCCGGTATATAGCGTGGTTTCATCGTTTTCGGCGGAAAGAACGATGCGCCCTTTGGGCAGCCCCGACTCACACACACGGTCCACCACGAAAGAGACGAGAGGGGTCTGCGATTCCGCGCTGGTGCACTTGCCGCCCGTGCAGTCGAAGTTGACTGTGTTGAAATTGGTGCACAGTGCACCACTGGGTGAATCATAAGGATTGAAGGATGCGGCCACTCCCGGAACAATTACATCTTCGAAGTAGGTGTCGTCCAAGACCAGATCCCGGCACCAGTTGATTTTAGGACTGAGGATTTCGGCAAGATCGACGATCACCTCCGAGATCAGAAAGGGATCCCCGTACCCTTTAATTTTCAAATTGTTTTCCGAATCCATATAAAATTCTGTGACAAACCGATGATCCGATCCCAGATGGTGGCGGGCCGCCAGGGAGGTCAGAAGTTTGAGAATGGAGGCCGGAATCAGCTTGCGCTCGGCGTGTCGGCTGAACAGAATGTTTCCTTCGGGGCCGGCGACTAGAACCGCGTCTCGGGTCCCGATCAGCTCTTTGACCGGGTTCCAGTTTGTGGCGGAAAGGGGATCTGCCAGAGAAAGATGAAAAAGAGCGGTGAGGATCAGAAAAAGAAGTCGTGGCCGAAGAATGGATATCATAACAACCCTATTTGCTCTCCACGAGAAGCGTGACCGGACCGTCATTGATCAGCGAAACCTCCATCATGGCGCGGAACCGACCGGTTTCCACGGTGATTTCATTCTCTTTTGCCTTTTCGACAAAATATTCATACAGTTTTTCGGCTTTTTCCGGGTCCGCCGCCTGGACAAAGGAGGGCCGGCGGCCCTTGCGGCAGTCTCCCAGAAGCGTAAATTGAGATACGACCAGCATTGCGCCTCCGGTATCCTTCAGAGACCGGTTCATTTTTCCCTGTTCGTCTTCGAAAATTCGAAGATGGATGATTTTGTCCGCCAGAAAATCGGCCTCCCGGAAGGTGTCGCCTTTTTCGACTCCCAGAAGGACCAAGAGGCCCTTTTCGATTTTTCCGATACACGCCCCCCCAACCGTAACGGAACTTTCCTTGACCCGCTGAATCACCGCTTTCATCGTCTTTGCCCCCGGAAAGCATCCGCAAACGGATTGTTGAAGGGTCGGTTTTCTTTTTTTGAGGAAGGTTCGGGTTTTTTGCCCGAGGGTTTGGCCGGCGCCGAAGGCCTCTGACCCGGCGCCGTCCGCAAAGAAAGTGAAATCCGCTTTCGATCCACATCCACATTCAGAACCGTAACTTTTACCTTCTGCTGAACCTTCACGATTTCGGCCGGATCTTTGACGAACCGATCCGCCAGTTCGCTGATGTGAATCAGGCCGTCTTGATGCACCCCTACATCTACAAATGCGCCGAAAGCGGTCACGTTGGTGACAATGCCCGGCAGGCGCATGCCGGGAACGAGATCCGCCAAGGTCTGAACCCCGGCGTCAAAAGCGAATACCTCGAATTGTTCCCTCGGATCGCGGCCCGGTTTGGCCAATTCGTTCAGGATGTCCTTGAGGGTGGGCAGGCCTGCGCTGTCGCTGACATAGTCGGCCAGCACAATCCGTTTTCGCAGTTCGGCCCGCTGGATCAGGTCCGATATCGTGCAGTCCAGATCCCCGGCCATGCGGTGAACAATGCAATAGCTCTCCGGGTGAACGGCGCTGGCATCCAGGGGGTTCTCTCCGTCCGTGATCCGCAGAAAACCGGCGCTCTGCTCAAACGCCTTGGGCCCCAACCGGGATACTTTTTTCAGCTCCTCCCGGGTGTGAAAAGGCCCGTTTTCATCCCGAAACTGAACAATATTTCTGGCGAGTTGCGGCCCGAGGCCTGAGACATAGGTGAGCAGTTGAATGCTGGCGCGGTTGGCATCCACCCCCACCGCGTTCACACAACTCATGACGACGTCGTCAAGAGAATCTTTAAGCGCGGTCTGGTCCACATCATGTTGGTACTGGCCGACGCCGATGGATTTGGGATCTATTTTAACGAGTTCCGCCAGAGGGTCCATCAACCGCCGGCCGATGGACACCGCCCCCCGGACGGTCAGGTCAAGGTCGGGGAATTCTTCCCGGGCCACTTCGGAGGCCGAATAGACCGAGGCCCCGCTTTCATTGACCATGATCACCTGTATGCCTGCAGGCAGGCCGGTTTCTCGAAGAAAATTCTCTGTTTCCCGGCCGGCAGTGCCGTTTCCCACGCCGATGGCCTCGATTTCGAACTCCTTGCAGAGGCGCCGGATCAGGACCGCGGCTTTTTCAGGCTGGTGCAGGTAGAAAGTATCATGATGAAGGAGTTTTCCCTGGCGGTCCAGGCAGACGATTTTACATCCGGTTCGAAACCCGGGGTCTACCCCCATGACCCGTTTGGCCCCCAGCGGGGGTGCCAGAAGCAGCTGCCGAAGATTTTCGGCAAATACCCGAATGGCTTCGGCATCGGCCCGTTCCTTTGCGGCCAAACGAATCTCCGTTTCCATTGAGCGGGAGAGAAGCCGTTTGTAGCTGTCTCTTACCGCCGACTCCACCTGCCGGGCATCCTCCCCTTTGCCGGTGATGAACCGCTGTATCAAAAGTCCGATCGCCTCTTCTTCGGGCGGAGCGATGGTGAGGTTGAGAATGTCTTCCCTTTCCCCCCGCCGCATGGCCAGCACTCGATGAGAAGGGGCCTGGGCGGTCGGCTCCTGCCAGTCGAAATAATCCCGATATTTGGCCCCTTTTTCTTCCATGCCGGCCACCACCCGGCTTCGAAAAATGCCTTTGGTTGCAAACAACCGCCGCAGCTCCGCCCGGGCCTCGGCGTTTTCGCTGATCATTTCCGCCATGATATGGCGGGCCCCTTCCAGGGCCTCATCCGCCGAGTGGACTCCCTTTTCGGGGTCGATAAATTCGACGGCAGCCTGAAGAGGGTCCGCCCCGGACTGCTTCCACAGAATCTGGGCCAGGGGGTCGAGCCCTTTTTCCCGGGCAATGGTGGCTTTGGTTCTCCGTTTGGGTTTGTAAGGAAGGTAAATGTCTTCGAGCACGGACAGGGTATTTGCAGCCTCTACCGAAGCCCGCAGTTCATCGGACAGATGGCCGTGCTGTTCAAGGGATTTTAAGACCGTCTCTTTTCGGGATTCGAGTTCCAGAATCTGCTTCATACGGTCTCGAATATCCGTGACGCTGACTTCGTCGAGACTGCCGGTAGCCTCTTTTCGATACCGGGCGATAAAGGGGATGGTGGCGCCTTCTTCAAGCAGGCCGACGGCGGCTTGAACCTGGGCTTCTGCCAGGTCGAGTTCGCGGGCGATGGTTCGAATATGTGGCGGATGTATGGTCATCGGGTTCCTATTCTCTCTCAGCAAGCGCCGGATAAACGGGCGTTGGAAATCCATATGTTCATTGAATCGCCCCGCTCTCATAGAAGGCCGACAAAAGAAAGTCAAGACCCAACTATCACCGGTATCGAATCATCCGGGGAGATGACGCCGCCGTCACCGATCGGCTGCGTGTGCCCGAGGAGTATTGCCCGGCCGATGAGCCCTTTATGGGGATGGTGCTCGCCGCCAAAAAAGAATGCGAACACATTACCGAACCCATTCCGCCAGGCTAGCAACATGCAGGAGATACCCGTTACGGCCATTGGCGGACCGACGAGGCGCAGAAAAACCTCCTCCCTGAAGTAGGGTTTCCCTACCCCGGAAATTCGCCTTTCCTTCCAGTTGCTTGATTTTCCTATGATTTATAAGGGTATCGTGTGAGGAATTCACTTTACAAGTCGGGCGGGGATTTATTAGATACTATGAGAAAAATCTAAATGAAACCGGTTTATTGATAATGCCGGGATGGGGCGGAAGTATTCGATGGTCGTTGATTACATTTTGAATGATTGAGAACCGGATCAGGAAAGGAAATGACATAAATGCCAGCCAGTATAACGGAGAAACTTATGGATGAAAGAAAACAGGCGGGAAAGTTTTTTCGGTGGTGGGAAACGGGATCTGCTTTTTTTCTGCTGAGCATGGTTCTTGTATCGGCTATGTTGGTAAGCGGTTGCGCAAAAATGCCGACGCCTCAGGAAATGGAGGTGCAGCGTGAACAAAATGCCCGTCAAGACGTGGAACTCATCAAACCTTCCATGGAATATGGCAATTTCGGGGAAGAGCCGCTGACCTTGGAGGATGCCATCATGTATGCCCTGGAGAACAATCTTGAGCTGCGTGTGGCCAAGTTGAATGAAGAGATCGCAGATAAGGAATCCATGGTGGAACAACTCCGAATGCTGCCCAGCCTGAGAGCGGATGCTTCCTGGCGGCGGCGGGACGTACTTCGAAAGAGCGACGTTTACAACTGGCTGATTGATGAAGAGCAGCCGGATTTCACGGTGTCCGAACTCAAGGAAAATTCTTTCGCCAACCTGGTCTTGACCTGGAACATACTGGATACCCTAATGCAATATGTACGTGCCGGCGCTTCTGAAATGCAGGAAGAGGTGCTGAAACAACAGCGCATGCGGCAGGCCCAGCAACTGGCCCTGGAGGTAACAAGAGCCTACTGGAATGCGGCCGCGGTGGAGGACGCCCTTGATTATGTCCATGTGGTGGAGGACAACCTCAAAAAGGTAAAGCGGAATATGGAGCGGTCCGTCGCGGGCGGTGCCTTCGACCGGATGGCTGCGGCGGATGCGGAAATGCGGCTCAAGGAACTGGAATTGACGATTCGGCAGCTTCAGGCGAACCTTTCCCGGGAGCGGCTGGAATTGGCCCGCCTCATGGGGCTGAATCAGAACGTCCAGTTCACCCTTGCCCGCCCGCCTCTGAAACCGGTCATCGCAAAACTCCCGCATACCAAAGAGCTGAATATCGATATCCTCGAAGAGTATGCACTGCTCCACCGGCCGGAGCTTTTCGCCAGCGATATGCAGGTGCTGATTCAAAAGGAAGAAGCCAAAAACAAAGTCCTTGCCATGTTCCCGGGGCTCAGCATTTTTGCGGGCACCCATTTTGAAGACAATCGCCTCCTGCTGTCCAACAACTGGAATACCATCGGCGCCGGCGTCGGCTTGGAACTGCTGGATCTTCCCGCCAAATATGTGGCGCTTCAGGGTCAGAAAAGGGCCGTTGAAATGGCCAGGGCCCAACGGCTGATGACCACCGTGGGAGTCATCACCCAGGTCCATATCGCGCTTCTGGATTATGCCATCAAGGTGGACCGTTTCCGTCTGCTGGATGAAACCTATAAATTGTCTTCCGATCTGTTCGGGATGGCCGAAGAGAAGAATCGTGCCGGACGGCTGCCGGAACTGGCGGTAACCCAGCGAAATCTTGAAGAGATGGCCGCCAAGCTTCGCCGGGATGAAGCGGTGGTGGATCTGCTGGTGGCTCATAAGCGATTGTGCGTCAGTATCGGCATGGATCCGCTCGAATGTGACAGCGGCCTTTTGGCTTCGGCAGATTCCGAGGGCGGCGGCTATGAATACACCGCCGGTACCGGACTAAAAAAATGGCGTTGTCAGGAGTGCGGATATCTCCATACAGGGCTCGAACCCCCTGAGATCTGCCCGATTTGCGGGGTCGGGAGCGAGGCTTTTGTGGAAATCACCAACGGGGCCGAAGGGGACGGTATCCTGGTCGCATCCACCGGCGCTAGTGACGTTATGCCGGTGAGCGATATCGGGGTCGCTGAAAATACCGGCCCTGCGGGGCAGGACCTTGCTTGGGGGGATGCCGCCCCTCCTTTTATGACCGGGGAAGAGGTCGTCAGGGAAGAATTTCCTCCGGGTTACGCCGGACCGGCTTCAGATCGTTTTCTCTGGAAGGTACAAATGGGCGCCTTTGTCAAACCGGCCGGGCCGACCAAACGGCTCGCCGAGGTCGAGGGGCTACCCACCCGGTTGATGGACAGCCGGGACGCCATCATCACCACCAAGCGGGTTCATGGCCAGTTATTTAATCGCGTGCGGGTGCTCGGGCTTACGGAAACGCAGGCCAAGAATCTGGCGCAGGAGCTGGAGACGCACGAAATGGATTCTTGGGTGATCGCACCCCACAGCGTTCACTGGTAATCATGATGACATACGGCGGTTGTCGGTCTGGTTCATGCAACCGAAACCGATTCCCGGCAGCTGATATGGGAAACCGGTAATCGAGACAGGGAGGTGAAGACATGCTGAATCTAATGAAACTCGAAAGCAGGATCGTTCTGGACGGCGCCGGCCTCGGCGAAGCTGCCGACCATGCCGAGGGTCATGATGCGCAAGGCAATGGAAGCGGCAACGGACAGGACCATATTCGCGATTACGGCACAGATCATGCGCAAAGTGCCACTGTCGCCGAAGCCGCCGCCCTTCTGGCGGATTCGGCGGAAACCCCCTCATCTGAATCCCTGGACATCGTGATTGTCTCCGATATCCTTCCTGATTACGACAAGCTGGTGGAAGCGGCCAAGCAAAAGGCCGATGAAGTAGTGGTGTATGATGCAAAGAGGGAACCCGCTGATCAGGTTGTAAAGCGGGTGACGGAACTTTCTGAAGAGCGAGGTCGGCCGGTTACTTCCCTGACCGTTCTTTCCCATGGCGAAGAAGGGTCTTTCAAATTCGGGAATGAGGAAATCAGCGTAGCAAGTATACAAGACAATAGTAGGGCATGGGCTGAACTCGACACCGTCATGGCTGGCGACGGACATATTTATATTTATGGATGCAATGTCGGAGATGAATCCGAGGAAAGTCCGAACCTGCTGGATCGACTCGCTGAGGCAACCGGAGCCAAGGTATTTGCATCGGATGATATCACCGGTAAGGATGGAGACTGGAATTTGGAATCCGCCTCTGAGGGCGCAAATGCGGATGAAGCCGATCCCCCGATGGATGTGGATGCGCTTGCTGGGTATGAGTATAATCTGACCGCCATCAGTGTACCTGCTCAGATCGCTTCTTTTGAAGATCAGCCGGGAAGTTACGGCATTTTTATTTACGGAGAAGGTGAAAGTGCCGGCAGCCGGACGGACGGAAGCGTTGATTTGGCCGGCTCCATTTCCTCTCTTTTTACCAGTGTCAAGGTAGAATATAATGGGTGGATCACAAATGATCCCAGGACCATTGACGGGCAACTGGTGAGCGCATACCATCGATGGACCGTAGATTTCGATCCGGTTCAGAATCAGAGCGGCCAGGCTACACTCAATTTCAATATCGACGGAACGAGTTTCGATACGCTTGTAACGGTCCTGCCGGTAAATGATCCCCCGATAGCTTATAATGATTCGATCGTCACCCCGGAAGATACCCCGATCACCGATGCGCTGGAAGGGGATGACCCGGTCGAAGGGGATCCCATTATCTTTGAAATCGTGACCCATCCCGAACACGGTACGATCACCGACTATAACCCAAATACAGGACAATATACATATGGACCCGACCCGGATTATTTCGGCCCGGACGGTTTTACCTTCAGAGTGAATGACGGTCAAAGCCGGAACAATCTTTCCCAAATCGCGACGGTAGATATCACCGTCTCCCCGGTCCCGGACAAACCGGAGGTGGAAACATCCGAAGGGAATGCCGAGTATATCGAAAACGATTTGCCGCTCGTGGTGGACCCGTCGGTGGAAGTGTCGGATGCCGACAATGAGACGCTCACTGGGGCGACCGTTCAGATAAGCAGGAATTATCAGAACGATGCAAGAGGTCAGGATATTTTAAGATTTTCGGATCAGAGCGGGATTGCCGGAACCTGGCAGCCCGGCACCGGCACCCTTACGCTCACCGGAACCGCCACTCCGGCCCAGTATCAGGCGGCCCTGCGTACCGTCAGCTACGAACACATCGGGGGCCTTCAAGATGGTGATGACCCCAATGAAAACGTGCGGACCGTGGTCTTCACCGTCACGGATGCTTCCGGACTGACCAGTGATTCCGCCGCCAGAGGTGTTTTTGTCAACGCCATCAATGACGCTCCTGAATTGAACCCGCAAACAGGTATTATTACTTATGTGGAGAAATGCGGGCCGATCCGCCTGGGAGACGATTTTCAGGTCGATGATGTCGATGATGAGAATATGACCCGGGCGGACATACAGATCACCGAGGGGTACATCCCTGGTGAAGATGTCCTTCAATTCAACGACACGGCCAATATAACCGGCAGTTGGAATTCAGCGACAGGCACCCTCACCTTGACCGGACCCGCAAGCGAATCGGCTTATGCAGCCGCATTCGGCTCCGTCACCTACAACAATACCGGAAATGAAGTCGATCCCGGTTCCCGTCAGCTCACCCTCACCATACAGGATGCGAACTCCCGCGGCCTGGGGGAAGGACCCGCCGGCGGGTCTAAAACCGATTCGGTTACCCGGACTCTCGAAATGGAAATCAATGATCCGCCGGTTCTGGACTTGGATTCCACCGACGGAACCCCGCCCTTCGATTTCGAAGCGATTTATACGGGATCCGTAGACCAGGAGACCGGCGGTAAGGCGGTTCCGGTGACCGATCAGGGAGTCTTTTCAGATCTCGACGACACGGAACTATCCCAATTGCGGGTTCAAATCACCAACAAAGCAGAAGGGGATGTTCTTGAATTTGATACCTCCGGTACCGATATCACCGGGAGCTATAATTCCGAAACAGGTGTATTGCTGCTTACCGGAGTCGATTCCATTCAAAATTATGAGCAGGTTTTGAACACGATCGGTTTTTTGAATGTCAACCATATCTTAGGTGATGAACAAATATTTGATAGAAGGATAGAATTTCAGGCCAGAGACAATCAGGGGGGAACCTGTGTTATTAAGGATTCAAATGTTGCGGTGGCAACTGTAACTGTTTTGCCGGGCCCCTCTTTGGAAGAACCGGAACCCGCTACCTTTATTGAAGGTCGTGATCCGGTTTCGATTGCCGAGGATGTCGAACTGACTTCCCCTGACGAGAATCAAATCGAATCCCTGGTAGTCACTATTTCCAATGTACAGACGGGGGATATACTAGAAGCGGATGTTTCCGGAACCAATATCACCAAGTCTTATGTCGGTGGGGTCCTTACTCTCGATGGGGTTGATACGGCAGAGAATTATGAACGGGTATTACACTCGATTACTTTTGAGAATTCCTCTGATTCACCGAATCCGGTGCAGCGGATCATTCATTTCCAGGTGACTGATTCGGAAGGTCTGACGGGTGAAACGCAATCAATTGCAAACGTTGTCCCGGTCAATGACGCCCCCGTCAATGAATTCCCCGGCCGGATCTTCGCACCGATCAACACCTCGATTGCGCTGAACAATATATCCATCAGCGATGTGGATGCGGGGGACGGGGAGGTTCTGGTGACGCTTCGCTCCGATTTTGGAGTGATTCAGGTCGCCGGTGACGGCAGCGGTGCTGAAATCATCAGCGACGGCGGTTCCACCGTAACCATCGAGGGAACGGTGGCCCAGGTCAATGCGGCGCTGCAAGGTCTGAGCTATACACCGCCAACGGATTTTCAGGGGGAGGATCGGCTCACGATTACCGTGAACGACCAAGGGCGGACCGGTGTTCACCCCACCGAAAATGTCCGGCCGGATTTCGGCGGTCTGATCGGCATCGACCTGACCGATGACGGGCAGGTGCCTTCGTTCCCGGATGAAGGCACTCCCCAAGATCCCACAGCTTTGGAGGATCAAGATATCATCGTTATTCAGGTCACTGAATCCGATACCGATGTGGTTACCGAAATGCCGGGAACCCCGAATGTCCCCTTCCTTCCCATTACGCGTCCCGAAGCCGGAGATGTCGATGGAATCGAACTTGGAACGGTGAGACTTCCCGGGCCGTCGGGCATTACGGAAGGGGTCGGAAGGCCGCTCTTCGAAGCCCGCGCCTTGGCGGGTCGGGACTACTATGATTTCTGTTCCATCGAAGAATCCCTCCGTTCTCACCTGGGGTGCCGGTTTGCCCATGTCCGTAACCCCGAAGCTCAATTCGGTTCCATCGCCTGGGAGGATTTCACCGATCTGGGGTGGATACCGCCTTATGAACACCTGGATGAGGAATACAACCTCTATTCCCGGCTGTTTATTCGGGAGGAAGGGGATCCCGGTTTCAACGTGGAGGCGAATGAATTCCAGCGGGATCTCGGCGGACTCGCCGAACAGGCTCGCGAGGTGTTCGAAGAGAAAGCCGGGAGGGAAGGATTCAATGAATTGGATTCGGGCGAAGGAAAACGGACCTTTTTAGCCGACAGAGAACACCTCGACAAAACAGGCAGATAGTCAAACGAGCAATTGTTGAAACCATTGAACTCCAACGAAAGTGCGGCATTGCGCGAATCCCGAGAGCGATTCGGAGGCAAGCAACCGTTTGATTCACTGCTGGAACATTCTTGGATGGGGCTCCGTTCTGACCTGGTTCTGTATCCGGGTCCTCTAGATTTCGACGGGCAACGCTCCTGGGTTCTGGAAGATCCGGTCAGAGGAAACAATTTTCGGCTGGGTCATGCCGAAGGGGAATTGCTCTACCGGTTAACGACGGAACCGGACCTGGAATCGGCAGTTCGTAAACTCTACAATACCACCACCTTTCGGCCCACTATTCAGGAGATCGTCGGTTTTATCACCATGCTTCAGTGGGAGCATCTGGCGGTGTTGCCGGCGGATCGGATTGTTGAACGGGAAGCCGGTTCAAAAGCCGCGATGAATTCCTCACTCCTGCATCAGATTCTTCATGGTCAAATTTTTTTCAGAATTCCGCTGCTGAGGCCCGACGCCTTTCTCAGGCGAACTTTGTCGCTTGTGTCGCTTCTATGGACCGCTCCGCTGAAATGGGTCTACCTGATTTGCGGCTTTATCGGCCTCGGCCTGACCCTTCCGGAAATGGAGCAATACCTCGGAACTGCAAGTTATCTCTTTACTCCCCAGGGGAGCGTTGCTTTTATTTTCTGCCTGGGCCTGTTGAAAATCGGCCATGAATTCGCCCATGCCTATACCGCCAAATCTTTCGGTCTGCACGTTCGCAGCATGGGTCTGTTTTTTATCGTGATCTGGCCGTTGCTCTACACGGATACCACCGATGCCTGGAAGATTCCGGATCGAGGCCGGCGCATGCGGGTCAGCGCGGCCGGTGTTGTATTTGAATCGGTGGTGGGCGGAATCGCCCTGTTGTTTTGGGCTGTTCTGCCGGACGGAATCCTGCGAAGTCTGATGTTTTTTTTGTCGGGCACTTCGCTGCTGTCGACGGTGTTTATCAATCTCAACCCGTTCATGCGATATGACGGGTACTATGTGCTGATGGATTACTGGGGAGTGGACAACCTTCGCCCCCGTGCATTCGCTATGTTTCGCCATTTCCTGAGACAACTGATGTTGGATTGGCAAGGGCCGGTACCCGAGATCCATCCCAACCGCCGGGGTTTGATCATGTATGGTTTTCTGGCCGGCATGTACCGACTCTTTGTGGGGTTTTCCATCGCCATCGCCGTCTACTACCTCTTTTTTCCAGCTCTTGGGTTATTGATCCTACTGGCGCAGATGTGGCTGTTCCTGATTCGCCCCTTGTGGATGGAGGTTCAGGCGGTCTCACGCAACCGGCGCTTTCTGGGGTCTAAACCGAGGCTGGCGGTCAGTGCGGCCGTTTTCCTTGGGGTGCTCAGCCTGCTGATCATTCCCCTTTCCTACACGGCACATGTACCCGCCCTGTTGTTGTATAAAAACGCCACACGGATTGAGGCGGCATTCGCCGGTCAACTCGCCATGGAGTTGCCCGAAGAAGGGCAGGGGATTCAAGCGGGGGAACTCCTGACCCGGATCAGCAGCGATCAGCTGATATACGAATTGCAACAGACGCAATTCGATCTGGCGGGGGTTCGGGTTTCCATTCGAAGCCTGGGCGGGGGCGGAGAACAAGGGGCATATCGGCAATGGCTGATGGCGGAAGAAAAGCGAATCATGGCCGCCGTCGACAAATACCGTCAGGCGATCGCCCAATTGGAAATTCATTCTCCGGTCACCGGACGGGTTGTGGAAATGAACAAAGACCTCTATCCTGATGCGTATGTCGCCAAGGGGACCTACCTGTTTACGGTAGCCGATCCTGATGTCCATGAACTCATCGGCTTTGTCCATGAGAAACGAAGGCGTCGACTGGAGGCGGAAGCCGACCAGCCGGCGACGGTCCGTTTCGCCGGGCCGGAAGCCCCTGTTTTGGAAGCCCGCATCCTTGAAAAGGGGGTTTTTCCGATTCAGACCCTTCCCAATGAAAGCATTCTGGATGTCGCGGGCGGGCCGATCGCGTCCATACAGGATTCTTTCGGCCGAAGGACCCGGGATGCTTACTTTGCTTTTACATTCGCCGTCGATGAAGTACCGGACCGGATGTCCCACGGCATGCCGGGATGGATCTGGTTGAAGAGCGAAGGGGGTTCGATTCTCAAGCAGGGTTGGGAATGGGTGTGGCAAAACCTATCTGAAAGAGGGCTCTTGTAAAAAGGAATATGACAATGACAGATTCAAAATCTTGGTTTCGACTTTCAGCCTTGATGTTAACCTGTGCGGCATGTCTGCTGATGATACTGCCGATTACGGGTTTTCCCCAGGATAGTCTCCTTAAAAACCAGGTGTTGGAACAGACTTCCGCCACGGACCGATCCGTTTATCCGGCCATTTTCGAGGCGAAGTCCAAGGCGGTGCTCTCTGCGGAACGGGCCGGGGTGTTGTCCAAACTGGAATATGAGGTGGGCAGCCCGGTTAAAAAAGGCGGCGTCATCGCCAAAGTGGATACCGGGGAACTGGCGCTGCGCAAGAAGCGGGAAGAACAGGCTCTCAGCCACCTGGATGTCCAGGTCAAAGATTTGACCAATCTGAAGCAGCGGGGGTTGGCGACCAACGAGGATGTGGCCAAGGCCAGAATGGAGCGGGACGTCACCCGCACCGATCTGGAACTTGTGCAGCGGCTGATCAATCAGTCCTATATTCGGGCGCCCTTCGGGTGCGTCATTGTACGCCGCCGCATGCAGCCTCATGAATGGGTGACCTCCGGTCATCCGGTAGTGGATGTGGTCAGCCTGGAGGATATTCGTGCGGTGGCCAATATTCCGGCCCATCTGGCGGTCACGCTGGAAAAAGGGGCTTCCCACGCTTTTTATGTCCACGATCTGGGGGTTGAAGTAGTGGGAAATGTTTTTGCCGTCGCCCCCGAAGTGGATGAGCGAAGCAATACCGCCCAGGTCATATGGACGATCGAAAAAGAAGATCAGAAACTGTTGCCAGGAATGAAAGGAGAAGTTCGGATTGACCAGTAGACCTCCGAGATTTCAACTTTCGCGACAAAATCCCGGAAAGGGATCCGGCGGCCAATCGGTCCCGCCCGATTCCCCAACGCCGCCCATCGGCCAAGGACCGGAGGAAAAGACCCGGGAAAAGGTCCTGGTCCGATTCATACGACTCTGCTCGGCGGTCTTCTCCACCCCGGTTCCTCAGGAAGCGGCTGCGCTCATCGTCAACCGAATATCCGAACTGGTGCGGGTGGACCGGGCGGTCTTGGTCCGGATTAAAGGGAAAAACCCGATCCTTGCCGTCACCGGCGGAGGCGGTGCCGCCCAGGACAGCGTTTTCGCGGACGCGGTGGAGGTGGTACGGCGGCGTTTCCGTGAACGTCCGGAAGCCGTCGTGGTCCCGCCGGTGCCGGACCAGGGAAAGGAAGCGGCGCCCTATCTGCGAAAGGTCCAAAAGGCCATGGGCGGCACTCGGATTCTATGGCTGCCGCTCTGGCTCAGCCGGGATGCCAAGGTACCCTTCAGGTATGCTCTCTGGTTGGAGCGTTGGCACAATCAACCCTGGGAAAAGGCGGACATCGAACTGCTTCAGCATGCCGCCCTTTTTCTGGGACACGGGCTGAACCGGTCCCGTCCCGAAACGCGCTCCCGAAAGCGATTCACCAGAGCGGCGGTGATTCTGGCGCTGTTGGTCTTTCTGGCTCTGCCGGTGACATCGAGCGTAACCGCGCCCTCACGGATCATGCCGGATCGGCCCCATCATATTTTTGCTCCCATGGAGGGCATTTTAAAAGAACTCTATGTTCGTCCCGGCCAGTGGGTGGAAAAGGGGGATATCCTTTTTCGCTATGATTCACGGGTGCTGGATAAACGGCTGGATGAAGCCTTTCGAAATGTATCCGTGGCCAAGGCCAAGTTTTCACGCCTGGAGGGGGCGGCCCACCGTGATCCCGAGGCCCGGGCCGAATTGCCGGTCGCAGAACTGGAGGTGAAGCGGGCCGAGGCAGATGTGCGGTTTTTCGCCGATCAACAAAAACGGGCCGACGTTCGAACCGCGGAACCCGGTGTTGTCGTCCTGGATGATCCGGATTCGCTGATCGGCGCGGCCGTCCAGACCGGCCAGGCGGTGATGAGTGTGGCCGACCCGTCCCAGACCAAAATCCGCATCATGGTGCCGGCCGGGGATATCGGATTTCTGAAAAAAGGGGCCCGGGTATCCATTCGCCTGGACAGTGATCCGCTCAACAGCCACCCGGCCGTTATCACCCGAATCGGTTTCGAAGTGAAGCTGTCGGAAAATCATGTCCCCTCGGTTCTGGCCGAGGCCATTTGGATGGGGGATTCGCCCGATGTGCAGCCGGGTCAGAAGGGCGCCTCCAAGGTGTACGGCCCTGCCACCGTGATGGCCATGCAGATTCTTCGAAAACCGCTCATCGTCTTGAGATCGGTTACCGGGCTATGAACGCGTCTTGAATTTGCAGACCACCGCGCGAAAGAGGTATTTGGGGTGGAAAAAAAAACGTTTTCGCAAGGCGCACAGGGCTTTCCATTGGTGCAAATATGCATGAGGTAAACCCGCCCGCCATGCGGTTTTCCCAATGTGCAAATGTTCAGCCGCATACGCCTGCGATTTGAGCATCTTCTGTTGCCGGTTGGTCGGGGAATAGGATGCGAAAAAATAGTCGAGATGACTGGTGCCTTGTTCGAGTATTGAGTCGATGTTGTCTCTGGCGCGATTACCCGGGTGTCGACGATATTTCACTATGGGTTGATCGACAAAACAGAATTTGTATTTGGCAGCCAGAAACAGGTAAACCAGCAGGTCTTCTTTGACCGCTAGATTTTCTCTGAATCCCCCGATCTCATCCATCGCGGTTTTTCGGACCAGGTAAGTGCCTGTATGAATAAAAAGTTCCGTAAGCATCCGGTCCAGGATATGGCCGCTGTAAAAACGTTTATGTCGTGTTTTCAGCGGATTCAGCAGTTTGTCGCAGGTAATCCGTTTCCCATAGGCCACCCCCCAGGCGGGATCATTCCGTTCCAAAGGGCTTAACGCCTTCCATAATATTTCAACGGCATCGGGTAGCAAGACATCATCTGAATCCAAAAACAGGATATAGTGCCCCGTTGAAATGGATAGTCCTCGATTCCTGGCGGCGGACTGGCCCCTGTTGCGCGGTTGGCGAATGAGGATAATGGAGGGTACAAAAGATTGAAGTTTCTCATGAGTCCGATCCGTGGAGGCATCATCCACCACCACTACCTGGATATTCGGATAGGATTGGTTCAGGGCGCTTTCCACCGCATCCGGCGCCATTTTTTCTCGATTGTAAACCGGGATGATAATACTGACCAGCGGTCGGTGTTTTGTAGTAAAAGAACTCATGCTTGTATCTTTGCTATAGGAACGGGGCTGAGCATTTCTTTCACTGTCTGCCAGACCGATTCATAGGAAATAGAGGACATGCAGTACGCCTCTTCCAGTGGACACCTTTTCCGGGAATGGCCGCAGGGTCTGCAGGGATATTCCGCTGCCAGCACCCGATCGGAATCGCGTCTGGGTGCCCAGTCTTCCCACCGGGTCGGACCGAAGAGAGAAATGGTCGGCGTTTGGACCGCCGAAGCGATATGAATGGGGGCCGAATCATTTCCGATGAGGCAGCGCCCTCTTTGGATGAGCGCAGGAAGATCCCGAAGTGGTATTTTTCCGGCCCAATTGAGAGGTTCGGTTTCCATTTGCGCCACAATGGATGCGACGGTGAATCGATCCTCCTGACCGCCGCAGAGAATTACTTTTTGTCCGAACACCCGGTACATATCATCGGAAAGCCGGGCGAATCGATGCAAAGGCCAGCTTTTGTATACCCGGCGGGCCCCTGGATGAATCAGCACAAATGGTTCATTCGATCGGATTCCTTCATTCTCGAGCATGTCTGTGATTCGCTTCTGCCGTTCAGTCAGAACCGGAAGCGAGGGGTTTCGATCCGTAACCGGCAACCCTAAATAATCCGCTACCCTCAAATGGTGATCCACTGTATGCATTTTTCCTAAACCGGAGGGAAGGGTATGGGTATAGGCCGTTCGGTCTCTAAAGTATCGGCCGCTCCGATAGCCGATCCGAAGCGGTGATCCGGACAGAAAGCTGAAAAGGGCCGTTCGGTCGTTACAGGTGAGGTCCGCCACCAGATCATATTTTTCCCGCCGAATGGATTGAATAAAGTCGAGCCCGGAGCGAAATCGCACTGCATTCGAGGTCTGGTCGAACCGCCAGCACTTGCCGATGAAAGGGTGGCCGTCCAGGATCTGGTCGGAGCCCTGATTCACCCCGATATCGATTCGGGCAGAG
>JBEPWQ010000004.1:0-43505 GCA_041642315.1 Desulfobacteraceae bacterium
GGGGTTGCAGCCCGATTCGCCATCGATCAACTGTTTTTTTTCCGGTGATTTCGATCCGCCCCGTTCCAAGCACTTTCCGGGTGACCGCGTACCCGCGCGCCTCCAGCCAATCACTGATAAGCCCTTCGGCCTCCCTCTGCGGAAGCGGGAACACCCTTTCCAGCTCTTGTGCGGTTAATTCGGCTGGAGAGAATAAGCAGAATAGAACATTCAAAATCAGGAGCGGCAGGTGTTTACCGAAAGTGGCCTCCTTCTGCAGAATTTTATAGATTTAGCTCTTAACTTTAAAACAAAATCGATTCAGGCTCTATGATTAAATTAACTGTTTGGGTATCGCTCAAGGTCGGCACACCATCATCGGTCACAATGAACCGAATCTCGTAGGTTCCCTCAACCGGAAATTCCCAAGATAGGGTGCCTGTGGCAGGATCGACAGCGGCCCCGTCCGGAAGACCGGTTGCGCCGAAGGTGAATAGATCCTCGTTGGGATCGGATGCCTGGACATCCAAGGCTACGGGAGAACCCTCAGATTCGATAACTTCTATGGTTCCACCTCCTGCTGTGATATCGCCGATGCTGATAAAAAAGGGAGGATCGTTATCGGCGACGGTGATGGTCACGTCTTCAAAATCGCTCAGGGGAGGAGAACCGTTATCCGTGACGGTAAACCGAACCTGATACCTGCCGAGATCACTGGAGGTGATGCCCAGCCAGCTGAAGGTCCGGGTGGCCGAATCAAACGTGGCTTCACTCTCGACTCCCATCGGCAGATTCTCGGCGCTGAAGATCAAATCATCCCCGTCCGGATCGGATCCGCTAACGGTGAACTCGAGAAAAGGAGTGCTTTCAATAAAATCAGCCAAGTTCACCAATCTATCCCCAACCGGAGTCAGTGTCGGCGCTCGATTCCGGTCCCCTACCGTAATCACCACCTGAATCTCATCACTTAGAGGCGGGTCGCCGTTATCCACTACAACAAAGGTCACCGGGTAGGACCCGGCATCCTGAAAACCGGGAGACCAGAAAAAGGTTTGGGTCTGCGAATTGAAACTGGCGCCGAAAGGCAGATTTTCCGCACGGAAAGCCAGATCATCTCCATCCGGATCTTCGGCGGTTACTCGAAATTGAATGGGATCTCCCTCTACACCACCGATGACGGATCCGATGGGATCAAATTCGGGTGGCCGGTTGATCTGCCCCACCGTAATGATCACCACGGCGGAATCGCTCAAAGGCGGATCACGATCGTCGGCGACCATAAAAGTCACCTCGTAGTTTCCAGCATCCTGGAACCCGGTCTGCCATTCAAACACCTGGGTTTCAGGAAAAAATTCGGAACCTTCAGGAAGTCCGGTTGCTTCATAGAAAAGGAAATCGTCATCCGGATCGGTGGCGGTGACTTGAAATTCGAGCAGTTCGCCTTCATTCACCTGCCGATCCCCAATCGGATCGAATTCGGGCGGCCGATTGGTGGCGCCGACCGTAATCGTCACCGCTTCGGTATCGCTTTCCGGAGGTTCTCCGTCGTCGACCACCGTAAAAAGGACCAAGTAGTTGCCGACGTCCTCACGTTCAGGAATCCAGGCAAAGGTCTGCGTTCCGGGGTCAAACAAATTTTCCTCCGGAAGGTTGGTGGCTTGGTAGGTCAGCATATCCCCGTCCGGATCTTCGGCCGATATGGTGAATGTCAAAAGTTCTCCCGTTTTCGCAATTTTATCGCCGATGGGTTCAAATACCGGCGGCCGGTTGACGTCCCCCACGGAGATGGTCACCGTTTCCGAATCACTCAACGGCGGATCACCAGTATCGGTTACGACAAAAAGGACGGTATACACACCGGCATCTCCGAATTCGGTCATCCACTGAAAAACATTTGCGTCCGGATCGAAAGCGGCGCCCGGCGGAAGATTGCTCGCGCTGAAGGACAGCCGGTTATCGGCATCGGGGTCCATCGCGGTTATGGTAAATTCAAGCGGGTCGCCTTCCGATACGTTTTTTGGGCCGATGACATCCAAAACCGGCGGTCGATTCAAAACCGGAAAGAGGGTCACGGGGCCTACTTCCGTGGTTTGTCCCGCAACGACCCGAATGCCCGTCACTTCGCCTCGAAAAATCGTCGCACCCGACCCATCTTTGGCCAGCACTTCAACCGTGCGATCCACTCCGGCTTCAACGCCTGAAATAATACCTTCACCGGCTTCGCATTCAAAGGGCCCTCCAAAGGCGATGACATCATCAAATTCGTCGTACACGATGATTTCAATCAGGGCGATTCCATTGGCTTCGCAATCAAATTGGGCGCCGTTCGACAGGCGCTGCTCCTGCTGAATACCCTCCCCGTCTATTTTGAGGCTGAATGCAATTACGCCGGTTTCGACGGTTTGATTATCCCCGGAATCGCCCCCCCCGCTGCATCCGAAAAAGGCAAACCCGAAGACCAAAAGAAGTAAAAACGCCCGGCATCGAAAATTGAATCGAAATTGATGGAAGAATGTCATTTCTTATCTCCTCATTAAAAAAAATCCGGGTAATTCGATCCATGCACCCAACTCCCCGATGTCTATTACCAGGACACCGAAATATCACCTGCCTCCGTTTTCCGGGCCCCAGTCTCATCACCGGTCGATTTCTGCACTGGTTGCTGCCGGGTTCGGGAGGCGGCACTTCGCTGCCGAAACCGTGCCGCCTGGATGGCGTTTTCTGCCGAATCGGCAATCGCTGAGGGCGACATCCGAGCCAATTGTTCGAGACTAGGGGCGAATTCATCGGGACTGGTATCGCTTTGCCAAAATGCCAGGAAAAAGTCCGGGTCTTCTTTCAGTGCTTTTCTAAAAAAGACCTTGGCTTCTTTCCATTGCCCCCGATCCCGGGCATCCAGACCTTGGCCGTAAAAGGTAGCCGCTTTAAGGTTCTTGGTATGATACCGGCTGATTCTGCGCTTTTCAGAAGGTTTTGGCCGGGCATTCAGCACCTGTAATACCTTGTCGACGATCTCTTTTTGAAGCACGAAAAATTTTTCCTGCTCTTCCCTCAAATCGAAGGCGGCGATGACATCCTTTTTCTGCGTGGATGCCACTCCGGTCTGGTTGACAATCCCGGAATCCAGAGTACCAAAGACCAAATGCTCGGCGCCGAGCAATCGACCGGTGCGGGGGGCGGTGCTTTGATCAACGATGCCGGTCGAACCGAGTTCCATCTCTTCCAGCAGATATTGAACCTTCAAACGCTCGATGACATTCAAGGATTCCACCCGGGAAAGATCGGTGATAATCATGGATGCCAATGCTTTTTGCAGGTACTCAAATTGATTCTCCGGGCTGAGATCTTTGAAGTAGAAGACCGCGACAGAGTTGGGCCGGGGAGTTTGCGTTTGAAGGGCGGCTTCTTGAGCCAGTGCTTCTTCTGCGAATTGGAGACTGTTATTAATCTGTAACAGATTCAGCTGTTTTTTGACTTCGCCCTGAACCAAGGGGGCGTCGGGATTTTCATATTCTTCCCAGTTTTGAATGGCTTCATCCCGCCGTCCTGCCTTCAACTGGGCCAATCCCAGGTGGTACCTGGCGTCCGCCGCATCCGGATTGTTCTGAAGCGCCGTTTTCAAGGCGCTGACCGCCTCCGGAATTTGCCCGCTTTTGTAATAGGCGATCCCAAGTTGTTCCTGGGCTTGCCAGTCGTCAGGATTTTTCGAAACCACTTCCAGGTAGTTCTGAATGGCCGATGGGTAATCCCCCTGTCTCATGTCGAAACGACCGGCCATGCGGGAGGTGCAGCTGAATAAGGTAATCACAAGCGTGAAGGGCAGGATAAAATGGAGGGCTTTTTTTGTATTCATTTTTCACCCCTGCTGATTGGAATATGATAATGACAAACTTGCTATCTCATTCTAAACCCAGTCAATATATTCCTCCATTTTGGATGTTGAAGTTCGGTTATATGAAATATAAGCATTTTGTAGAACTTCGCTATCGTATCCCCAACCACTTCTTCTGCCGAAAACCGGGGGCTCTGACCTCAAAAAGCGGTCTTCCCGGCTGAAGCATCGATAACTCGATCGCCGCGGCGGCGCGCTGCCGCTGATAGCCGGTTCTCAACACATCCTGAAGGTGTTCTTCTGTGATCGGTTTTCCCACCAGATACCGGGTTCCCGGTTGAAACCGATGCTTGTTCTGATGCCACCAATTCTCGACCAGTTCCGGGTCGGGCCAGGGAAGGTCTTCATCGGGATCGAGGTCTACGTTTTCGTCCTCGGGATCCTCGGTGGGGCCGGCTTCAAAATTTTCGGGTTGTTCAGTCTCCAGGTCTTCGTAGGCGAGGTCGACCCCGGTGATAAAGGTGAAAGCTTCTCCGGCAGGTCGCGCCAGTTCCGGTACCGTCATGAATTCGATGAGCCATTCGATTAGTGATGGATCCCCCAAAGCACCTGCCCCTTTAATGGCCAACCGCTGTTTTTCTGGATCTTTGCTGAGAAATGACAGCCAATCCCGCCCCTCTTGTGGACGCATCAGACGCATGGCTGTCTGGCAGGCCGCCTCTGAATGTTTGCTTCCTTTTTCGGCGATGCCGGTCAGTACGGTTAACGCCGAGATGTCTTTGAAGAGGGCAGCGCTCCAGGCCGCCCAAAAGCGGCAGGTCGGGTCGTCATCTGTTAAATGACTTTTCGCAATGGTATGATATTCTTCTTTCCCCATTTCGCCGACTGCACGGATTGCGCGTGCTCTGAGAAGCGGATCTTCAGCTTCAGCAGCTGTTGTAACGAAGTTCATCCTGCACTTCCGATGAATGGCGCTCGCAGAGAGGCCGATATATTTGGCCAGTGGGGGTTCAGTTGTCGAAAAGCTTTTGATGAAGGGTTTTGTGTGAGAATAATCCAGCCATCCAAAAGCAGAAATCATACCATTAATCATATCTGGATTTTTAGAAATTTTTTTTTGGACTGCTTTGACCCGTTGCATTTCTCTGCTTTTTAAAGCAAGCACTACAGCGGTGAAGGTTTCACCTGAATATTCCCACTCCAATTCTTCTTGACAGATCTTCCACCCTCTGTCTATCGCGATTTCGAGTCCATCAATATTGGCCTCGATTCGGTCATCAATTTCACATAAATCTTGAAGCAAAAAATGGGGGTCATTAACAGCAAAACTGCGTATCTGCCATAGGAATGCGGCATCTTCGCAGTGTTGAGAAATAATTTTGTTGATAATATCCATTCACAGACCTAAAGTATACGAGTCCACTCATTCCCGTCAAATTGCATAATATCTTTTGCCCCTACTGACCACAAAATTCCATCTGCCGCACTCAAATGGTAACATGTTGAGGGCGGAGCTACTTCTCCAAAATCCACCGGCGAAAGATTTCCATTTTCCAGAACATATAAAAGGTAAAGGCTAGAGATATAAATATTGCCAGCAAACCATTCTATTCCCCAGAAATCTTCAACGGTTACATTATTTTCAACTATTTCCCATTGCCCAGCATATCCTTTTAAAACAGTACCCATCTGACCACAGGCATAAAAAAATCCGTCTCCAGCATAGCGGATCTTATATAATGCCAGATTAGTTAAATAATCAATTTTTTCCCAATAGTTCCCATCAAAGTGCCAAATTTCCCCTCCCCATCCCACGGCATAGATATCAGATTCGGTTTTTCCATCTATCGATTCAAAACCAGCATCTAAAAGGTTTTCTGGCTCTGGCATAGGAGCACTAATATCTGACCATTTATCGGGTGCATCCCTTCTGAAAACTTTTCTAGCTGGACCAACAGCATAGGCTCTGCCTTTTGAAATGCCCCGGATTTCACGAAAAAGAATCTCTTCTTGGGTTACTGGTTGTTCTTCTTTAATTTGTTTACCTCCCAATGTGTATATATTCCCCGTTTCCCCAAGAGCGATAAATTTCTCTTCGGGAAAATGGCAAACTGTTCCAGAAACTCCAATCCAGTCTAAATCAATTCCACCAATCCTTCCTTGGTCTATTTCATATATCCTGGTATGCGGAATTTTCTCTTTACTTAAAGAGTCTTTGGTTGTAAGTAGATAGCAAAGATCCCTATATCTAACTGCTCCGGTAGTTATACTTAGACCTTTAAAATAGTGTTCCATTTTTCTTTCCTTTATCTACCTGTCGGTAAAGGAACAGGAATGCCCATGTCAGCTCTAGCTTCATTTCTTCTGGTCTCTGATTTAGTCATACTGGAGGAAGCTTTTATTGGTTTTGCTGGATCTGCTGTACTAGCTTGATTATGAAAATTATTCAACTGCTGTTCCATACATTCTTGAGAGCAGTCAGAAGCAGGAAATGTTTTACAAACTGCCTTTGCACCTATTGTTGAAGCAGTTTTCTGATCCCATTTACCATTTGCGTTTTTTAAATGAATTGCAGCTACTCCCCTTCGTGTATGCATTTGACCGTGAGTTGCTGTTGTCTGATTTGGCCCTTCAGCACATACACAAGGAGCTGCATCTACATCATAATTTTCCCAACCTTCAATTTTGGGTCTTTTGTTTCGGGGTTGGCCACGAAATTCCACTGGACCCAAAAAGGAAGCAGCATCAATCACGTGATCACCTGTTTGTCCCGGGCAACAACCTCCATCAGGTTTATAGGGAACCATCATGCATCGTCTGGCACGAATACACGGGTTGCCATTACATTTTTTGGCGAAACCAGGGAATTCACTCATGTAAGTTTCCCATTCCGATTTAGGAGCGCCTTTAGCCGGTCGCTTAGGAGGCGTCGGACAATTATTTTGCCAATCTTTTTCGGGATCGCAATGTTCTTTAACCTCTTCGCTTTCTTTATGGCAAACACCCCCTGGAACAATTGCAGTTGAATCGACATAGGGCCAAGTTGGAGAATTTCCCGGGAAGGATCGATGGTTGTGTGTCGTTATATCCAGATGGCGTACTACATTTTTCTTCTCAAACTTAACGTCCATTGACCAAGAATTAAAATAAACCTTTCCCCTATTCGTACTCGTGACAACCCCTTTTTTCGCTGCTGATCCCGCTTCATCCCCCATACTCTTTTTAAAATAGGATTTATTCTTAAGCATTACCTCTTTGTTGGATATTTTTACTTTTTTGCTGCCTGATGTGGTATCTTTGGCCATTCCTGTATTAGGATAAGGAATCGGAACTCCTGGCGGGGTAGTTGGATTTTCAGGCGGAGTGAAACAGACATCTGGAAATGCAGCAATTGCCTTTCCATCTGCCGCTTTACACGAAATTTCCCGACCATTGGCAAAAACATCATTACCCATCTGTTTCAACCTCTATATATCAGGTATGCTGAAGAATGATCGCCCCGCGAGAACCGTCATCATTGCCGAAATGGCATAGCACATTGTCTCCGAGAGCATATTCTTTCTGAAAAGCTGCTCCGGCAACCCCAAGTATGGCCGGCAAAACGGCGGCACCGGTTTCACCGAGGGATTCAGCCAAAAGCCAGATATCAAAAAATTCTTTGCGCTCACGCAATGTTCTGGAGAGCGCCAGGGCCGCTTCTTTGAAACCGTACTGTTCACCGCTCAAGTCACAGATGCGAAAATCAAGATCCCCCATTTTCAGCCGAGCAGATGTCAAAGCATTTTTGATTGCTTCAGTCAATCCGTCAGCCCGAAGAGGTTCCTCAGAAGTTATCGGAGCGGGCTCCGTGCCGAACCCGATGCCGGTGATATGAATACCGGATGAGCTTTGAGCCTCCGGCCCCAGCAACACAGCCGCCCCAGCTTCTCCAGGAAGAAAGCCGTCGGAGTTTTCGGTAGTCAGCAGCCGCAAATCCTGCTCAAAAGAGCTCAGGGTTCCTGCAGTTAAATAGGTATCGGTACCGGCAACAATACATGAACGCACATGCTGTTCATAGATAAGGGTCTCTGCTTTCTGGACCGCGCTCACCCCACCGACCCGCCCCCGTGAAATAACGGCGGAATCGGGATGAAATGTCATCCCCAACGCCTCCTGGACCTCCGCCAAAAGATGTTCTTCAATCCCCGCAAACCGACCCGGCCGATCTTTCTCTGACACACACAGGAGCAAAGGCATTTTTTCAAGATCGACAGACCCCACCGCATCCAAACACTCGCGAATGGCAGGCGCAACCATGTGGACGAGCTTGGCGCGACCCCGCCAAGGCGGATCCAAGGGTACCTCCGCACCTACTATCCATTCTCCGTCCCTTCCCATGAACCTGGTTTCGGCAAAATTTGTCAACCCGGCGCGAATGGCGGCGCACGCGGCGGGCGCATTGAGGCCCACGCTGGTCATCATTCCGCATGCAAGAACAGAGAGCGGGCGCATTCAGATCTCCCCTTCTCTCTCTTCTTCTGTTCCCTCTTCAAAGGTCAACGGGAAAGGAAAGGCGATCTCCTCCTCTCCCACTGCCTCAAACCGATCCTCCGGTTTCCCCCCGACTAACGCAAACTCCACTTCAAACATGTTCCGCCTGAGAGGCAGCGCAGTCCGGCTGGTGACCGAAAATCGGCCAGCCTCCGGCTCGATCATGACCGTATCCACCACCGCCTTGTGCTCCTTTTCTTCGCCGTTTTTCATAAAAAACCAGACAAGCACCTCGACCTTCGGGAATCGGAAAACCGTTTTCCCCTCCGGGGTCAAGTTGATCAAAGCCACCGGCTCTCCGCCTTGGGGATAGGGTGCCTGCTGATCTGTCGGCGCCGATTGATAGTAGGCATCGTCGAAATCCGCAGGAAGAAAAGGAAACACATCATCGAGCCACTTCTGATCATAGGTGCCGGCCAAATCCGCTCGGGGAGACCACCCCCGACCGATCGGTCCGAAAGACATCGGACGATAATCTCCGTTGGGCTTTTTGATGGGTTGATTGATTTCTTCGGAGTTGGGCATCGGTTTCCGATCGACGAATTTGGATTCCAAATGGTAGTGATAGCCGACCCCGACCGGGTTCTGAAGATAAGCGCTCACCTTTGCAGGATCTTGAAGGCTGTTGTCGACGCCCCCGAAGGCGGTATCGTAGGAAAAGGATTGGCGTAGAAACGGATTAGACCGTCCCGGCTTGATGGACAACAACCCGGCATCCCAGCTCCGGTCTCCGACGACCAGAAAGGATTTGGTCATCGCCCCGAACTGCAGAGCCACCGGCACTCTGGGAACCGGTTTTCCTTCCGGGGCATAGGCTTTCCCGTTCAATAAAATATCACATCGAGGCTTGAACGGCGGGTAGTCACTTTCGCAGACCGGTGCGGAAAAGCCCGGTTCGCCTGTGAAGGTGTCCGCTTCCACCAGCGGAATCTGTTCCTTGAGAAGCGGTGGGGTTCCGCCATTTTTTGGAATCTGAAAGGTGCCTTTCACGCATACGACCAGAAGTTCCCGCCCGTCGGGACGCATGCCCATGGTATAGCCGGCAACCATATCCGTTGCATTATCGAGTCGCATTCCGGCACCCCTTTCATTCAGTTGATCTGCACCGATGCCCCTTTGATCCGGTTTACCCCCGACGACCGGTTCAAGAGATAGGCCCCGCGGATCAATACCTTGCCGGCCTTGGTCAGCGTAATGCTGGCCTTTCCGCACCGCAGGACGATCTGCTCTTTCGCATTGAAAGTCACCGTCTCTCCGTCAATGGTGACTTCCTTCGGTTCATCGACCTGCAAGGCGACTTCCGAACCATCATCCGCAGTTTTTAGGGAATGGGCGAGCACATCGATCACCACCGGACACGCCGGATCATTCTTTTCAAAAAGCAGAAGCACCTGGGAAAACACGGACACACCCCTGGATTCCAGCCGTTCCTTGACCGATTGGGTCAATCGGGCGGCCGCCGGGCCGCCGCCGTTCCCGGGAAAATCCACATACACCCGGCCGTCCCCATCTGTTTTGACGATTTTCCCGACTCGGATTCCCTCCACGGATTCCGCTTTCGAAAATGCATTCATCGGTTTGGCCGGCAATCCAGTCATATTTCAGTTCTCCAGTATCTTTTTGGCTTTCATGACGATATTCCCGCTTCCTTTCACATTGATCGTCTTTCCGTTGATGGCGATGTCCCCGTTTTTTTTCATCGTGATAGTCGCTTTGCCGCACTTGATGGTCAGCTGATCCTTGATCTCGATCACGCCCTTCTTATTGCCGGAGATAGTGAAATCGTCCCCGGATGTCAGGGACATCCGTTTTCCGGATTGAATCGAGACATCTTTTCCGGCGCTTTCGCTGATGCTGTCGTCGGCATTGACCGATTTGTTGTTTCCGACACTCTCGGAGCTGTCCGCACCCACATTGACCGACTTGGTCACTGCGACCGTTTCGCTCATGGCCGCACCGACGCTCACCTGGTATGCGGCGCCGATGGACAATACCTTGGCAACGGCGATGGTTTCAGCCTTGTTCTGGGCGACATTCTGAGTCATATTGGCGCCGATGGTTTCGGTATGATTGGAACCGACCGTGATGGTTTTGTTAACACCGATCTTTTCGCTCTGGTTGACCCCGACCGTCTTGTCCCGGTTGTTGCCGATGGAGATGGTCTGATCGTTTCCGACAAACAGGGTTTCATCGTGGCCCACCGATTGGTTTTTGTCATTCTCGATGACAATGGTCCAATCCTTCTGGCCGTGCAGGTAAATCTCCTCTTCCCCCTTTTTGTCTTCATATCGAAATTCATTGAATCCCCCGCCGCCTTTGGACGAATTGGATTTGAGGGTGCTCTTGGTCTTTTCCCCCGGTAGTCCATAAGGCGGCATGTTCGTGCCGTGGTAAACCCGGCCGGTGATAATAGGACGATCCGGGTCGCCTTCTATGAAATCGACGATTACCTCATGTCCGATCCGGGGAATGTACATAGCCCCCCAACTCCCGCCGGCCCATGCCTGGCTGACTCGAATCCAGCAGGAACTGTTTTCATCCTTTTTGCCTTCGCGGTCCCAATGAAACTGCACTTTTACCCGACCGAACTGATCCGTGTGAATCTCCTCGCCGGCCGGGCCGGTCACGATGGCGGTCTGGGTACCCTGCACAATCGGTTTTCTAGTGATCCGCATGGGCCGAAACGGCACCTCATAAGGAATACACCGAAAGCGATTGGTGTAGCGCAAATCGCCTTCCCCGGCATCGAGGCCGATCCCGGTGTATTCCGACACATACGTAACCTCGTGTTCAACAGAAGTCAGAAGGTAATCCTTTTTGTTCATATCCTTTCGGTAAAAGTCCATCAGCTTGAACCGATATCCCGAGGTAAACGCCCGGCAATCACTTTCACCCATGATCGTCGTGATCTGGGCTTCTTCCTCCTCCATCCGTCGATTGGTCAGATGCTCGGCCAGAGAACGCTTCATAAAACGGCCGTGATAATCATAGATTTCTCTTTCTCCGGGCCCAAGCACCTCCTTCGCCTTGGATTCGTATTCAATGGCGCCAGGTGCTTCAAAATTGAAGTCCCGCAGGAAATATTTGGCGGGTCGGATCTCCTGCCGGTATTCCAGAGCGGTTATCACATCCTCCTTCAGCCAACCGCCTTCGCTGATCTGATAGCTCGCGTCCGCCTGATTCGGACACGGCTTATTTTCATCCCTGGTGTCGGCGATAACCAGGTTGTGTTTACCGTTCTCATGCTCGAAAAAATAAAAGATGCCGTTTTCTTCCAGTAACCTGGAGATAAAATTGAAGTCGGTTTCCCGGTATTGAACACAATATCCCATAGGCTCATATGTTGCGTGCAGGCGCAGACTGTAATCCTGAAAACCTTTTTCCGAAAAAATCTGTTCCACAATATCGGATACGGTTTTATCTTGAAAAATTCGGGAATCGGCGGTCTGGGTCAGCAGCCATAACCAAGGAACCATTCGGCCGGTGTAATAGGAAACCCTCGAATCACTTGCAGAAGATTCGCCACCGCCACGGCCCTGGGAAAAATGGGAAATAACGCCGTTAAAATAGCGATTACCGCCGTCTGCCAACAAGATGGAGACGGTTACATTTTTTCCAATGATATCCGGAAAAGCAATGCTGTGGTTCTCTGAAATGAAATTCAACTGAAGATCGAACAAGGCCGACAGGCCCTCCATCCCTTTGAGTCCGGTGAGCAAAAGAACATCCTTTCCCAGAGGAGTATCGATGGAGATCATTCGCTCTTCTTGTGATAGCTTCGGCATGGCCTACTCCCGTCCGATGGTCAAGCATGGAAGGTTGAAATGGTACGCCCGAAGGTTCCCATTTCTGCGGAAGTCAGTAAGTAAATTAGGTGGATGGAAAAAGGTTTTGAGTCCTACAAGCAAATAAGAAGGATTTAGGTAATGATTTATATTCATACTTGTATCCACCCCATTTTGAATTGTCAATACTTAACTCGATTAAAAGCGGTCCTGTCGAACAGAAAAGGCCCAAGGGGCCGAGACATCTTCGGCTTTGACAGATGCCGATTCCAGGAGTACAAATGACGGACGTATCAACTGACGATCCTTCAAGGGAGCGCTGAATGCCACCAAAATGTGTACTGCAATCTCTCTTTTCTTTTCAGGACCAAAACGATTACCGCCGTTTCCGGGAGATTCTCCAAAATATCGGGTTCAATGAAGCATCCATAATCGAAACCTTAAATATCAAACATCTCCGTTCTCTTGGGGAAAAGGACATCTTCCTGCTTCAAAAAAGAACTGAAGGCGGCTCACCTCTCGATACCTTGATCCGGCTTTTCTTGATCGAGAGTCCCTGCCCCGTCCAGAATGTCCGCAAAGCCCTCAAACCTTTGACAATAGAGACATTAGCGGAAGCAGATCTCATCCGCATGGATGGCTCGGATGTTTATGGAAAGGTCAAATTGCTTCCCTTCAAAGGACTCATCATCGCCTTTGATCAACCTCGAATGCTCCTGACCGATCAGGCCTCCGAATATGTGATGGGCATCGGCAGCAGCACCATCACCCTGGCGAACCTGACTGTTCGAAGACCGGTTCAAAAGGCCCTGGATCTCGGCACCGGGTGCGGTATTCAAGCCCTGCTGGCGGGGCATCATGCCGAACAGGTCTGGGCTACCGACCAAAATCCGAGGGCGGTTCGACTGGCCGACTTCAATGCCCGGCTCAACGGAATGGACCACATCACCTGCCGCCCGGGAAATTTGTTCGAGCCGGTCCGCGACCAGCGGTTCGATCTGATCGTCACCAACCCGCCCTTCGTGATTTCACCGGAAAACCGCTATATTTACCGGGACGGGGGTATGGCCGGGGATGAGCTCATTCGAAAAATCGCCTGCCAAGCCGCCGATTATCTCTCGGACGGCGGATTCTGCCACATTCTCTGCAACTGGGCGGAAAAGGCGGATCAGGATTGGAAAGAACGGATTCAATCTTGGTTCGAGAACGCTCAATGCGACGTATGGGTGATCCGTTCGGAAACCCGAGACGCCGCGACGTATGCATCAACCTGGATTCGGCATACCGAAAAAAAAGCGGTCGAAGACTTCGCGCCCCGTTTTAAAGAATGGACCGATTATTATGAACAGCAATCGATCCAGTCCATCGGTGCCGGAATTATCACCCTCAGAAAATCTTCCGGACGGTCCGCCTGGTTTCGGGCTGAAGATGGTCCGGAAAGGATGATAGGCCCCTGCGGGGAAGATGTCGCCATGGGGTTCGCACTCCAGAATTATCTGGAGTCCGCTTCCCGAGACACCGATCTTATGCGCTCGGTCTTACAAGTATCCCCCAAGATCCGTCTCGATCGAGAAAGTATCCCCACAGACCAGGGGTGGATGGATCAATCCTTCCACCTTCGCCTTTCAGAAGGATTGGCCTATTCCGCCAATGTCGATCCGATTGTCGCCAATCTATTGGTCAAGTGTAATGGCCGGACACCGCTGAACAACCTGATACACCAAGCAGCCGCTGCCCTAAACGAGCCTGTGGGAAAACTCACCAGCTCCCTGTGCAGCATTGTCCGAACGCTGATCGCTCAGGGATTTTTGTTGCCGATTCACCTCGCTCAGGATGATGCATCCGCAAAACCCCCGGGCGGCAGTATACGGGATACGCATACCTCCTGAAAACCCGGATGCTCCACATCCGGCACGCTTCGAGCCGAATAAGTGGTGAGCGGTTTCAACCCGCGGGAAGGTGAAAATTGCCGGCCGGGATCGGCGGCGAGGACCTCGCAGCCCTCACCGACGAGCTTTCTCAGCCAATTGAGACCATGCCGGGAGAGCCGGGTCGTGTACCAGATATCCCCCGCCAGGACCAGGTCCCACCCTCGGTTTTCACTGAAAATCAGGTCCTGGCAGATCGTGTCCACATGGACACCGTTGATCCGCCCATTCAGTGTAATAGCACAAATCGCGACAGGATCGATGTCCGCGGCCAGCACCGACGCGGCGCCGGTCTGGGCCGCGGCGATAGCGGTAATACCGCACCCCGATCCAAAATCGAGAATGCGTCTGCCTTTTGCCAGACCCGGATTATCCAGAAGATACCGGGCAATCGACTGCCCTCCGCTCCATGAAAACGCCCAATAGGGACGCTGAATATCGGATGCCGTGAATTCAGGATCGAAAGCACGCCACAAATCCGAAGCGGGTTCCAAAAGATAAAGCTGTATTTCCGGCACCAGGGGCGTTGTGGTAAGTTCGGTATTTTCGAAAATGAATTGATCGAGGTCAGATCCTTCATAGATCACGGTGTCACCCCTTATTCTCATCTATCGAATTGCGCCTTTTTGGAGAATACTCCAGCAGATAATCCGGAATGATATACCCCCTTTCCATGAGCTTCCGAATAATGCCGAGCACCGATTCCGTTATTTGCCCGGGTTCCACCTTCAATGCAGCGGCAAGCTCTTCGATCAATTCTCCCAATGGCCTTTTGCCGTTGCAGTGACCCAACAATCCGATCATTCGGCCATCCATATTGCCGGTGTAATGGATGCCCTGCGTCAAGGTAAGGACCAGCCTTTCCATCCCCCAGCCGTCACCGGAAGGCCGGAGATGCTGCTTGAGAAGAACAAAATCGGACAATGAAAAAATTGTCCCAAGAAGCGCCTCCTGTGAAACCGTCGATGAAAAATCCCGCAGATGAAATCCAAATTGAATGAACTTGTTCGCCTCCTCATCCAGATATTCGCCATCCGCATCAAACCGATACCAATGTTCGGCTCGATTCGTTTTTCGCATACTGATGCATCCGGTGCTGACCGCTTCGATATTCTGTTCTTCGTAATAGTTCGTCCAGTCTTCCCATCGGTTTATATAGGTTTCCCGGTCCAGCTTTTCCGTCTCATTCAGCCAATTGGTCGCATAAGAGGTCGGACTTTCCGTTGCAAGTTTCAGGATCCAGACATCACACCCGCTGCCCTGGAACCAATCCTCAAACCGTTCCTCCCAGGGCGTTCCCCGAATATGTCCCCATTGGGCGTTGAGTTGACAGAATCCGCCCTCATTGAGAAGTCGGGGGGCTTCCCGTATGATCCGCTCCACGAATCCATCCCCATCCATTCCGCCGTCGCGAAAGATCAAACGGTTCTCAGGTGAAATGGCGAACGGCGGATTGACCACGATCAAATCGAAGCGGTCTTCCTGAACCGGCTCGAATATACTTCCCATTCGAAATTCAATATTTCGGATGCCGTTCAGGGCCGCATTGAAGGCGGCGATATTGAGCGCCCTCGGGTTGACATCGGTGCTGATGACCCGGCCGCTGTGGGATGCGCACAGAAGCCCTTGGATTCCGCAGCCGGTGCCCATATCCAGCACCTGACCGACATCTCGCCGTAAGGTTGCATGAATCAACCGGATGGAAGAAGGACCCGGGCCATGCACATGGTCGGGTTTAATCCCCTGATTTCCGTCCTTGTGCGAGGGATCAAAGGCCACCCACAATGGTCCCGATGGAATCAGCCGAAAATCGGAATGGACCGAATCCTCTCCATCGAGTCGAAGAAGCCCCGTATCAACCCAGGATTCTATGGTCATGGGAGCCAACGCCCGCTGAACACTCGGCCTGTCCACGGCCACGTTCATTACGAACAGGCGGATTAAAGTCTCCAGGGGGGACCCTCCCGCGGTCAAGCGGAGCAGACGGGGGAATTCTTTCTGATCCACCCGGACCGAATCCTCCTGATTCAGGTGATCCAATATCCCCTTTTCATTGAAATCGGTTCTTTCCAGGACCTCACGAACACCGTTGATCAACCCCGAATCAAGGGTAAAGGGCCCCTGTTCGATTCTCCAGTTCATGACGCAGATTCCCATCGGCCGATAAGCCGAGTCGGCGGATCTGATATGGATTGAAATCGTCCGAGTCGAACGACGTTTTGATTCTTATACGAAAGGAGCGGAATGAATCCCCGCTCCAGAATTTCATGAGCGGTTCTTTCAGGGATTAAATACTCGGCGCACGGTTTCACTCGGGATTCTCCAGCCGTTTTGTAGATATGCAGGGGAAGCCCTGGTAATTCCAAAACAGGGCCGGAACTAAAATCCCATCCCTTTCGAGCAAAAGTTTTGCCGAGCAGGTAAGCCGCAGCGAATGCCGGATTTCCCCACAGATAATGACCATGCATCGGTTCACCCGCCATTTCTTCAAAATCGAAGCGCTCGGTCGGATCCGTCTCTTCTCCGTACGGAAGGCGTAATAAAAAACGGGGCAGGAGAAGACCTAATGCGGATGCCTCGTCCAAATTTCGAAGCGCCTCCCAGGCCGTCTTGGTGTCCGCATCGAAGCCGAGAGTCCAATCGGACGGATCCGGAGTATCGGCCAGTGATTTACAACCGAGCAGAATTTCATCTGCGGCTGAGAAAAAAGGCGCGCCTGCATGGTAGGCGATCTTGGCCATTCGACCCAGGGTTTGGATATCCTGGATATGAGGACCGAAGAAAAATGAGCCGGCCACCGCCGACCACGGGTCCGCTCCGGGGGTTTCCACCGTCTGCTCAACGAGAATTCGGTAAGCCCCGGACGAGGTTAAATCCTCATCTGTTGTCAGATCTGCGGCCAGTTCCTTCTGGGCGACATCCAGGACATAGACCTTTAAATAATCATCGGTTTCCAAATCTGAAACGAGCCGATACAGGGCCCGCCAATTCGCCTCCAATTCCTGAAAAACCGGATCATGGAGGATTTTTCGCATGACATCCGAGATGGCGGCCTCCACCGAGATCTGCAATTCGGCCTGCCGAGGATCGGCATCCGGAACCAGATGCGGTTGTACCAATCGGTGAAGAAAGTCATCCCAGGAAGAAGATTTTTCTGCCTGTTCTTTTCGGATCGGGACGGGCTGGCTTTCATCTAAAATCATATCCAGAAGGCTGTCGGTGTTGCCGATTTCTTTATCCGCACCGGATTCTGTTTCTCCCTCCTCCCCAGTTGAATCAACAGAAACTTCCGTTTCGGTCCATTGCCCCAAATTTGCGGTCACAGAATCCAAGGCCTCCGGGTCGTTCAGGTCTTCGAGTGCTTGTCTCAAGGCCTTGAATACATCCAATCTTTCCAGCAGTCGATCGGGATGAAAATCCTCCAACTCCTGAAATGGGACCGTGATCGGCGGGCTGTCTTCTCCGATAAAAAAAAGATGAAGCTCAGGCGCCGTCTGCGCCAAAACCGCATCGAAATTATCCCGGTGGATCATTATCGGGGTTCGCCCGGCAAGCGAACCGAAGAGTGCCCTATTCTTTCGCCCGGAAAAATCACCGAGAATGAGAATTCGAAAGGGGGTTTCCGATTCAAGACGCTCCAATTGAGTATCCAAAGAAATATTCATCCGGACTTCAAGATTTCCAAAGCTATTGGATTTAACCATCAGCAATCCCTCCAGGCCCTGAAAGAGACCTGTTGTCAGAAACCGAAAAAAGAATACGTTTATTGAATAGAAAAAACAAATCCCTCACCCTCCAACGACACATTCACCGACTTAATCTGCTCCCCGCCCGCCATTCGAGACAGAATCTCCTGGGACATTTCCGGCAGCAAAGTATTGGTCAAAATGTGGTCCACATTTCGCGCGCCGCTGTCGACTTCGGTACATCGGTCGGCGATGGCATCGATCAGCCCCTCATCGTAGGCAAATGCGACGTTTTTGTTTTCTTTCATGCGTGCCCCGATTCGATTCAGCTTCAGCCTGACGATCAATCGCATGTTGTCATCGGTAATCGGGAAATAGGGCACCACCTTCAACCGCCCCAGGAAGGCCGGCTTAAACTGCTTGAGCAATTCAGGCCGCAGCATTTCAGCCAACGCCGGCGGTTCCGGCATCGTCTCTTCATCGGCGCAGACCTTCATGATCAGGTCGGTGCCGAGATTGGAAGTCATAATGATCAGACTGTTCTTGAAATCGATCCGCCGCCCCTCGCCGTCTTCGAGAACCCCCTTGTCGAAGACCTGATAAAAAAGTTCGGTGACATCGGTATGGGCCTTTTCGATTTCGTCCAGGAGCACCACGCTGTAGGGTCGCCGTCGTACCGCCTCGGTCAGCACGCCGCCTTCACCGTAGCCGACATAGCCCGGAGGCGAACCCTTGAGACCGGATACCGTATGGGCCTCCTGGTATTCGGACATATTGATGGAGATCAGGTTCTGCTCTCCGCCGTAAAGCAGTTCCGACAAGGCCAGGGCTGTTTCGGTCTTTCCGACGCCGCTGGGGCCGACCAGAAGGAAAACCCCGGTGGGTTTGGATGGATCTTCAATGCCGGCATGGGCGGTCTGGATCATCTGGGCAATGGCATCCAGGGCATGATCTTGTCCGATGACCCGCTCTGAAAGGGTATCCTTCAATTTCAGGACCGATTCGATTTCGTCGGTCATCATTCTGCCGGTGGGAATGCCGGTCCATCCGGAGATCACCTCCGAGACGGTCTGGGACTCCACGGCGATCTGAACCAGGGGCGAATCGCCTTGAATGGACGAGAGGTTCGTTTCCAGTTCTCGAAAGCGGTCCTTTTTCTCCGAAAGCTGCTCGGGCTGACCGTCCCCTTCCGCTTCATGGATTTCTTGAATCTCCCGCCGGATTTCCACCAGCTGACCGGCGATCTCCATTTCTTTTTCCCATTTTTCGGTCAGTTCTTCCAATCGCTTCCCCACCTTCTCTTTTCTGGCTTCGAGGGAAGCGAGCCGCTCCTCATGATCCCGCCCGATAAGGGTTTCTCGGCGAAGGAGCTTTTCTTGGCGTTCGATATCGGCGATCTCCCGTGTGGCATCCTCGATTGCAGGCGGACTGGTGTTGAGCCCGATGGCAATCCTGGCGCAGGCGGTATCGAGAACACTCACCGCCTTATCCGGAAGCTGACGGCCGGAAATATACCGGCTGGAAAGCTTCACCGCATCCAGCAGAGCATCATCGGTAATCATAACACTATGATGTTTCTCCAGAAAGGGTCCGATAGCCCGCATCATGATCATCGCCTTCTCAATGTCGGGTTCCTCGACCTTCACCACTTGAAAGCGCCGGGCCAGGGCTGCGTCTTTTTCAAAGTATTTCTTGTACTCGGACCAGGTAGTAGCCGCGATCGTGCGCAGTTCTCCCCGGGCCAGCGCCGGTTTCAACAGGTTGGCTGCGTCCCCCGAACCCTGGGCACCGCCGGCGCCGATCAGGGTATGGGCTTCGTCGATAAAGAGGATAATAGGAATGGGAGAGGCTTTGACTTCATCAATCACCGACTTGAGCCGGTTTTCGAATTCTCCCTTTATTCCCGCACCGGCTTGAAGAAGGCCAAGATCCAGGGTTCGAACCTCGATATTTTTGAGAATATCCGGCACATCCTCTTCTGCGATTCGCAGAGCGAACCCCTCCACAACAGCGGTTTTACCGACACCGGCCTCCCCGGTAAGGATCGGGTTGTTCTGGCGCCGGCGAATCAGAATGTCCACCATCTGGCGAATTTCGAAATCCCGCCCCAATACCGGGTCGATATCCCCTTGTCGAGCGCGATCGGTCAGATTGATGGTAAACTGATCCAGGGCCTTGCCGCCGCTTTTGACCGCTCGACCCGGCGCCGCCCCCTTTTCCGCCCCTGGTTCAGTCGAAGCAGCCTCCGCTTCGGCTGAACCGGAAGTCAAATCTTCAAAATTCTTGCTCAGTTCTTCCAGGGAAATACCGGCAAAAGCCCGGGAACTCTCGGTCAGCATTCGAGCCATTTCATCGTTGCTCAACAGCGCCAGAAGAATATGACCCGATCGCACCCTCGGCGCCTGGTAGTCGATGGAAGCCGTCAGCCATCCTTCTCGCACCATAGTGGGTATGTGAGGGGACAGGGCGGGGGTTCTGGAATTGCCGGTTTTAAAGCCCTCCATGGCCCGGATCAGATCCGAGACCAGGCGGTCTGCATTGATTTCGAAATACCTGAGGATTTTATGAAGATCGGTATTGGTGGAATCGAGCAGTTTCAGCAGGAAATGCTCGATCTCCACTTCATAATGGGTCTGGGATAGACTCAGCCCGGCAGCCCCTTCCAAGGCATTTCGGCACGTGGTGTTCAGTTTTCCGACCAGGGATTTAAGATTGGTACCAGGCATGGCTAAACTCCTTTCTATATGTTGGTGGGACCGGTGAAAGACGCGAAAGGGGGCGAACTCGCAAGTCGGTATCACAAAAAATTTCTCAGTTTAAATCTTCGGGCGCTTGGGATAAAATCAGGGCTCCGGATTTAAGAAAGTAATATTCGGATCCGCCTCATGGACAAACCCGGGATGTTTCGTCCAGGTCGACCACCCCAGACGCGGTTGCGGGGTATCGGCGCCGAGGACGCATCCGGGCACTTCTTCCCGCTTGAGATAGACGCGGATCTCGAATTCGAATTCCACCCCGACCATGTAACGTACCAGAGAAAAAATCGGCCGCAACATATCCCCGGTGGGCAAAAAACGAAGAAACTGAACATAACCGAGGGGACCGATATTGACTCGGAATTTGGTTTGGTTCTCCCAGATATAGCTGCCGCAGACGGTATTTTCCCCCAGAAGGCTGTTGGCTGATCCGATTTGGCTCTGATCCTCTTTATCCAGGAGCAGCATCCGGTCGATGAATTGGTCGACCCAGACCCGCTCTCCGGACAGATAACCGACAGTGGCTTCGATAGACACACCCGATGCCATCGGCCGGGACAACAGACCGGTGTAAAAGGCGAGGGATTCTTCCGGCAGCCCGATTCTACCGGTCAGCCCCTGGGTGCCCAAACCGATCAGAGCCAGCAAGTCTCCGGAAAGGGTATCTTTGGCGCCGGACAGATAATTTTCAGGAAATCGGTACTTTTTCCAGGACAGATAAAAAAGAGTAACCAATCGGTGGTGGAAGAGATCGAAAAAAGCGGTCATGGAATAATCCCGCTGACGATTCCTTTCCAATGCCATTTCGGTGTACCAGTTCGGCAACACCCTCGCAGGACCGATCAGTCCCAAAAAGGCGACCGCCATTTCAACCGGATCTTCCGGTTGCGTCTGTTTCAAATCGGTAATGTCGCTGGGTGGAAAAACAAAACTGGGGCGAACCGAAAAACGTACCGCTTCTTTGGACGGTGCCAGGGTTCGGCCGAGCGGTTCTTTTTCGGGAAGCAGCTTTTCCAGCAGATCCACCGCTTTAAAAAAAGAGAAGCGGTAGAACTCTTCGAAAAGCCGCTCTTTTAGAGTAGGATTTGATTTCCGGCTCTTGGCGGCCATTTCTTCAGCACCCCTTCTCGTTGAACAATTTTTGCCACCATCTGGGAAAAAGAATTCACCGAAACATATTGCCCCAGAAATCGTTCCAGAATACAGGCGAACAGATACAATCCGGCTCCCACGAATTTATCCTCATCAAACGTAACGGTGGTTTGAACCCCTCGGCTGAAGGATTGGCCGATCCGTTTGGTGACATGCTCGGAACCGAGCCCCACAATTCCGGCGATCTGCTGCCGGGTGGCCGGCGAATCCTCATAGTCGTAGAGTTTCAAAATCTCCCGAAGCGCTTCTTCACCCCCTTCCACCAGAGATAGATAATTGAGGGAAAGGTGAGAAATCAGACGCCATTGAAGCGCGCCTCTCAGAAAAGGCCTTCGAGTAGGGGTCGGCTTCACCAGGCTGTTGATCCGAGCAACAGGGGCGGCGGCCTCCAGATCGAAATCCCCTTCCGGATCACCAAAAGGCAAACGTCCCGGCAGATCCCGGTTGGTGCAGGTGACATGCACCGTCAGGACTTCCACTCCCGGATCCGAGGGCTTAAGATCCAGGTCGGTAAAGGAGAGAAAGACCTCCGTTCCATGATCACCCTTTTTCCCGGAGAACCGCCTCTTTAAATGCCAGAAGGCATTATGCCGCCTGTCCAGCATCTCTTCGAGATGGTGACGAATCGAATAAAAAGGTTTGAACTCGACGCTCTCATCCTGGGTATCCAGGGGGGAAGATTTCACCTGATCCACACTGAACACCTCGGTCGCCTCCTGCCTGCGAATATCGGGAATCACCTGATAGTCGACCTTGCGCTGTTCCGCACGAATCGGCTCGGCGATTCGATGAAACAGGTTGGCGGCCGGAACGGCATTCAGACAGAACGTATCCTGGTCCACCACCATTTGGGGGCGAGGCGCTCTGTCCAAGTATATCCAGATATTCAGCTCCTCTCCCAGCACGTAATTCCGAAGCCGGTTCATACCCAGAAGGTCAAAAAACAGAAATTTTTCAGGAAAGCTAAAGTATTCGATCAGAAGCAGATACCCCGGAAAGGACCGCTGCGGAAACGGGAGCACCCCCTCGTCAGGTTCAAACCCGACCGGGCGAATATCTTGGGGAGACAGGGTGATTCGCGTTGTCTTGCCTTTCTCTGTGGCGGCCTCCATTTCCACATGGATCACGTTATTAAAAAGGAGTTCGTAAAACGGGAATACATGCTGAGGCTGGCCGTTCAGGTAAAACCGCAGGCTCTCCCAGTTTAGTTCCGACAACTTGATTCCGTTGAAGGTTTTCAGCCGAATATGTATGCACTGTTGCGCATCTTTCAGAGGTCTCTTGGGATCTTGAAGACTTGCTGAAACCACTTCCACCGGCCATATCCGGACCGCTTGGCTGATCACAAACTGGCAGGGCACTCCTTTCACCGGTTTGGAAAACAGGTTGGTTCTTTTTTTGACCAGGTAACCGGTCTCGGATATATTCTGAGCTATCGGTTCAAATTGGACGATTGAAAGAGAGGGAATCGGCCGAATATAATGGGGATAAATGATATTGAGAAGGGCTTCGGTGATTTCAGGGAAATCATCATCTATTTTTCTGTGGATGCGCCCCGCAATAAAAGCAAATGCTTCAATCAATCGTTCGGTGTGGGGATCATCGCATTTATCCGGCTCCAGTAGAAGGCGCCCGGCAATTTTGGGGTATTTCCTGGCAAATTCCGCACCCATTTCACGGATAAATGTGAGTTCTCGTTCGTAGTAAGTTAGCAGCAGGTCTTCCATTTTTCAATGCTCCGCGTCAGGTCATTTTTCGATCACATATTCCCCCCGATTCACATCAAAATAGGTATCGAAGACGACCGGTTCGGAAATAGGTTCTACTTCCAGAAGCCCGGTAATTCGAAAGCCGAAAGTTCTGTAAGCCTCATCCGGCGCATCCAGACGGACGGTTACGTTTTTCAGGCGGGGTTCATAACGGGCGATGGTCTCTTCAATCTCTTGGCGCAGCCTTTTCCTGACAAAAGGACTTTTGGGGTTTTCCGAAGAGAAATCACGAAGACCGTATCCGAACACCGAATGCAAGACCTCCGGAAAATTTTCATCAGGCATATGGATGTATTGCCTGGTATTGAATAGATACTCCAAATCCCTGACAACGGAATCTCGAATATCCGCCTTGCCGAAACGCCTGAACACGGCAGTTTCATGTTTCACGCCCGGTTCATAGTCGATCAATCGGTCCAGGACGGACGATTGCAAGTATTCATCATTGGCAGCCATTTTGAAATAGTTCAATCATTCCCGTTCTAAGTGTCTCGCACTCCGGTTCAAACCAGCAGATCGAATCGGTAAGGAGTACCGGACACAACAGCTTGCCCGGCACCCATATTCTCCTTCAATTCACAACTCATGCACTAAAATTTCTCTATCATCCGCCTTTGTTATCATGGAGGCTCCAGTTATGCTCGATCGTTCCCTTTTTGGCCCCAGTTTTGTGATCTGTCTCATTGTAGGTCCAGGTGATTTTACCGTAGCCGAAGGATACACTTTCAGCCGGCAAATCGCCCGCTCCGGCGGAACCACTCGGTTGTACACTGGTGACAATCGCATCCTCCAGTTTGTAGACCATGTAGACTTCTTTGTTTCCGCCGGCTCGGCACAACTCCAGCTTGATTTCTTTGATGTGCTTTCCATCGCTGCAATACAGGTTCAGTTTGGGAGAGGATTTGTCCAGCGATTTCATCACGACCAGATCTTGATGATCACACCTTTCAGCACTCCGTCCCCCGCCGCTGCTGACCGATCCGGAGCTTAGCTGGGAAACACCATGGGAATAAGAAAGGATCTCAATCCAATCCTTGTGTTTATCGTCTGTGGATTCCCCGTCAATGCCGTCAATTTTCAAAAATGCATCAAATGCCATGGCGAAACCTCCTTATCTAAATGAATTTTCTACTCAAATGCTCGCATCGTCTTTGTGAATGCTGTTTCACCGGAGATGCGCGCTCAGTCCTCAAAACACTAGTTATCCCAAAATAATTAACGTATTTTATCCTTTCGCTGGGGGCGGCAGATCCGATACCAGACGCAAGGAAACCGTCAGTTCATCCAACTGGTAGTGAGGCTTCAGAAACGCCACAGCTCTATAAGCACCCGGTTTCCCAGGAACTTCCGCAACATCAATGCGGGCCTCCCTCAGCGGATATTTGGCCTTTGCGTCCTGCCCGGCACTGTCATCCAGAAGCACATAGTTGCTGATCCAACGGTTTAAAAAATCCTGGGCATTCTGGCGGGTCATAAAACTGCCGATTTTATCCCGCATGATCGATTTCAGATAATGGGCGAAGCGGGATACGGCCATGATGTACTGAAGCTGAGAAGACAGTCGGGCATTTGCGTTGGCAAAATCGGTATCATAGAGCTTGGGCTTATTGGTGGTTTGCGTGCTGAAGAAGGCGGCAAAATCGGTTCCCTTGCAATGTACCAGAGGAACAAAACCAAGGTCGGCCAGCTCCTTTTCCCGCCGGTCGGTAATGGCGATTTCGGTAGGGCATTTGAGCGCCACCTCCCCTTCATCGGTTCGAAAGGTATGGGTGGGAAGCCCCTCCACCAGTCCGCCCCCTTCCACACCTCTGATTGCAGCGCACCAGCTGTATTTGGCAAAGGCATCGGTAAGCCGGGTACCCAAGGCATAGGCAGGATTGCCCCAAAGGTATTTCTGGTGCTGTTTGCCGTCCACGTCCTCTTCGAAATTGAAGGTTTCAACAGGCACATTGGCCTGCCCGTAAGGCAGGCGCATCAAAATATGGGGAAGAGTCAGGGCCACATACCGGGAGTCTTCCGAGTCTCTGAAGGATTTCCATTTGGCGTATTCCACACTCTGGAAAACCTTGGCCAGATCCCGGGGGTTTCCCAGCTCGGTATAGCTGTCCAGATTCAACATTCCCGGTGACGCCGACGAAATGAAAGGTGCGTGGGCCGCAGCTGCGACATGAGACAACTCTTCGAGAAGGGACAGATCCTGAGGATGATTGCCGAATTCATAATCCCCGATCAGTGCCCCATAAGAAGCTCCGCCGAACATCCCGAACTCCTCCTCGTAGATTTTCTTGAACAGTGCGGATTGGTCGAATTCACTGGCGCGTTCGAAATCCTTCAGCAATTCTTTTTTAGAGGCATTCATCACTCGAATTTTCATCCGCTCGCCGGTCTCGCTCTGGTGCACAAGGTAATGCAGACCACGCCAGGAGGCTTCCAGCTTCTGGAATTCTTCGGCGTGCATGACTTCATTGAGCTGGGCCGAGATGAGATGGTCGATCTGGCTGATTCGCGCATTGATCATCGCCTCGGTGTCCTTGGCGATGGTCATGGTTCCTTCCATCACCTGACTGACAAACTCGCTGATGAGATCCTTGGCCCGCTGCTGTTGGCTTTCCTCTCGAGCCATTCGCCCCTCGGAAATAATCTGATCGAGAAGGCTTTTTTCCTCCTCTTGGACTTCCGCTTCAGCTGATGCGGTTTCAGCCTGGGCTTGTTCGTTTTCAGCCATATATAGACCTCCTAGAACTTAAGTTTATTAATGATCGTGAATGGAATTCGTGCGATTTAAATTATTCCTGACTCTCTTTTTCCGATTCCTCGGCTTCACTTCCTTCCTTCTTTTCAACACCGGCTTCCTTTCCGAGTTTTTCAAGGGAATCGGTATTGGCGATCACATCCTGCAGCAATTCTTCAAGTCGGTCATTGCCGTCAAGTTTGCTGAGCATTTCCGATAGGCGTTGACGGGTTTCCACCAGTTTGCGAAGCGGCTCCACCTGATCCGCCACCCGCTCGGGGTGAAAATCATCCATGGATTTGAACCGAAGCTCCACCGCCAATTTGGAATCGTCATCGGTCAATTTATTATCCACACGGTACGCCAACCGAGGCTTCATGCCCTCCATCACCGAATTGAAATTGTCTCGGTCGATTTCGATGAATTTTCGATCTTTGAGTTTGGGCAACGGCTCCTCCGGTTTACCGGACAGATCCGACAGGACACCCACGACAAAGGGAATTTCTTTCATCTCGATGGCATCCCCGATTTCCACATCATAGGTGATATGCACCCTGGGCGATCTCACCCGATCCAGCGTATGTTGTCGACTTTCTCTAGCCATTACGGTTCCTCCTTTCAGATAGCGGGGTATTAGGTCGCCCCTTTATAACCGATCGCTTTGGTCACATCGGTGGTGCAAAGTTTCTGGAACAGTTCCTGTGCTTTGTATTGGTCGTCACTGGAAGCGTTTTCAGAGGTCAGGCAACGATAGAGGATATCCATGACCTCGGCAATCCAGATGGGGGACTCCCAACGGGATAAGGTCAACTCCTCCACCAGGGCATTCAATTCCTCCGCGATCGGTCGAGCCAGGTCCGGTCGATCGGCGTGAAGACACAATTTGGCCATCAACAAACGATACCGGTTTTTTTCCCGTACTGACGGGGCACTGTAGGCCGCCCCCATTAACTGTTCCAACGCCTTTTTAATGCCGCCGCTTTGAAGGGTTTGAAGCGCCTGCTTCCAAATATCGGCCTCCACAGCGGCTGTATCCACGAGCCGATTGACCGAAGCGACCGATGCCTGAGACACAGATGGGGAATTCGTATCGCGGGGAGGAACGGAAGCGGATACCGATTCCGTCGGCGAAGGGACAGTCGTTTCGGGGGTTTCCGCCTCAGGTTCCGGCCTGGTCGTTTCCGGGGAAACCTCTTCATCGGGTTCCTGTTCCCGTTTCTTTTTAAGGATATCAGCAATCAGTCCCTCGCAATTCTTCAAGGCCGCTCCTATCTCCGATAGTCGCGGTGCATCCCTTCCGAATTGATCGTCCACCGACTTGTCCAGAGAATTGAAGTCTTCGATGCATGCGGTTATCTTTTCCGACATCCGCACATAAAACGATTTGGATGACCTTGCCACTGCAGCATCGAACACTTCAGGCTCCAGTTTTCCCTCATTGATCAACTCGGCTCTGGCTTCGGGGTCTCGGGTGGTCTCTTCATAACCGACATCTTTTCCCTCCTGATATTTAATCCAGGAATATCCCGAAGTACCCTTGGGATCGGTCAGGGGAACCTTGTGAATGGCAAGGGGCAGGTTATTGTTTAGGAATTCTAAAGGTGCCGCCCTGAAATCGAGATCATCGTCTTCAACTTCCGGATACAAGGACTCCCAGAATTGTTGCAATAACCCGTTCACCACCTCAAACCCCGAGTGACATCCGTCAAATCCCTCCATATGTGTAAGCGCCTCGGTCATCCAGGCTGCGATCTGGAGATCCTTGGTCTTCTCTTTTAAGGCCTCCTCCGACAATTTGATCACTTCATCCCAATCGGAGGTTTTTAATTCCCGTTTCCAGTCGCCCTGCGCCAGTGGATCATCCGCACGCCGAGCCTCTTTGATTTCATCATAGACCGGCGTGTACCGAAGGTCTTCTCCGGCGGGGTTTTCTTCGGAAATCGGGGTTAGAATGGCATCAATATCGATCATCAGTTTCTGGGCCCTCTCCTGTTTCGGCACCTTCCTGGGTGACCGGCTGATTCAGCATGAGTTCTCTGATTTCCAACAGGGGCACATCTTCATCACCGATTTGAAATACATGCTGCCCCAATCCTTTGTAAAAAGGCCCTCCGAGCGGACGCCAATCGGTCATTCTGCCCATCTTTATTCGATCATCCTCATGGAACGGCGATTCCGGATATACCACCGGAAGAAAACAGTTGAGGGTCAATCCGCTCCAGGCGGTAATCTGAGCGGGAATCCAGATCAGATCGAACAGGGATTCCGGTGTCGGCAGAATCATTTCTCTGATGGATTCGAAAGGGATCCAGACATATCGCTCATGAACAAATGCCTCAAGAAAATAAGAAAGGAAGGAATCGGTTTCCCGAATATCAACAAAGGACCGATCGTTTAATCTGCCGGCAGGTGAGGGACGATCCCCTTCCAACAGTTCAAAAATTTCCTCAGCCGATTCGAATTCATTGTTTTTCAGCTGCTCAAGGCCGAGAAAGTAGCGTTCGGCATACGCGGGTGCTTTCGGCAAGAACTCGGGGCGGCGTTCCAGGTGATAAACTTCCTGCCGAACCCTTTCTCCTTGCAGCAGGTTCTTATAAGGCATAATACCTGCTTCTGCTTTCACATCCTGCGCCGCGATAATGTCGATATGCCGCTGAGCCTTCTCCCAATCTCCGAGAAGCGAAAGGACTTGGAATAGAAGGACGCGAAGGCCGGAATCCCCCGGATAACGCTTGACAGAATTGATTAGTTGTTGTCTGGCATCGGTGAGTTTGCCGGCTCGGATAAGTTCCTTGGGATCCATGAAGACCTACCTTTCTTATTTCCTTGAGAAACAAGCAATTTAGGTGCAGTTGGTGTTGCCGGAGATTTGTGAATCCTATGGGCCTGAAGTGCTGTCTTCTGTTGGTTTTTTAATCCTTTTGAGGATGATTACTCGAAAAGGTTCGAGTGACGGGGCATGCTTTGGTGATGAATCGGAATTAGATATTTTGACTTCTTATAAAAACTTCATATCCCGGAAATTAGAACATGGGAATCAGCTTGTCAATACGGAATACTCAAAAATACGTATTCAGGACTTTCATGCGGTCTGCTCCGGCTTCATACAGAGTCGAACAAAATCTCCGGCGATCAAGGGTCTTCTGAATACCGCCATGCCTGCAATTCCGGACACCCCTCCGACGAAAATCGCATTGGGAGCCTCCTTCAGATTTTTCTTGAAGGCATGATGCCAAAAACCCAATCGGCTGAAATGATCATCGAAATACCCATGCTCCAGTGAAAAATAAGTCTCTTCCTGATTCGTCATTGTTCTTGCTTTTTCCACCATTCGACGAAGGGCCGGTGAAGGAGAACCGATATCCGGTTCCCATTCCCGTTTGGACTTTAATTGATTCCTTTCGAATTCCAGATCCGCCCATTGAGGAATCGGCGGCGAAAGGATTTGAATTTCCTCTTGTAAATATTCGACATCTCTCCAGGAACGGGTCGCAAGATATTCCAGACGACTCCATAGGGATTCACAGGCAAACGGCATCAGATCCCATTCCTTCTCCCATCCTTTTAACTCCCCGGTCCCGGCAATCATCAGCGGGTAACATCTACCGATGCGATCGCTGGATCCCTTCAGCAATCCGATGAGAATATGATTCTTTTTAATTCCTTTTGCCCAGAGCCGGTAGGAATAAAATTCGGGACATCGTCCGTATCGGGAAATCAGATCCTCATAGCCCGACTGAATCCATCCTGAAAAAGCGCTCACTAAAGGAGTTTCCGACCCGACCATAAAAAAGTCCCGAGCAGACGGGTGCTTCCCGAAGGCCGACCACACCCACGGTTCTTTCGATCTTACTGATCCCAGCATGAGGCGATCTCCCGAGGAACTGAAGCGATTACATTGCTTTCAGGAGTGAGTGCGCGGATTTCACCGTCCTCCCCTCTGAAGCGATAATTTACCTGTATGTATTCGATACCCATCCGGTCCAATGCTGCGGCTTCTTCAGGGAAATCTCGCGGCCTGAAGGTCTTTTTTCCGCCTCCGAAATCTCGCAGGAAATTTCTGAAAGGCATATCCCCTGTATACTTCCTGGTCAATACACGATTCCCCACTTCGATTTTGAAAATGACACTTCCACATTGTTCAGGGGACCAATTGAAGACCCGTTGAACCGGGTAGTGGAGATTGACCAGCTCCAATGTGCCGGAATTGCACTGTACCTGCAGATGGGTTGCATGCGGTTTGATCTGCGCTCCAGGATTCACACCTGTCGGCAGAGCACTGATGGTGACGCGGTAATTGTCTTTAAGTTCCCTTTTCTTAGGCTTAAACTTCTGATTATTAACAAAAGAAAACATAGATGTATTTATGGGAATGTTGGAACCCAATGCAGTTTTAGGGAAATAGCCCTTTTTAGAGCTTACATCGACAAAAGGGGCCGCAGCTCCTTTTATGAAAGTATCCACCACCTCAGAACCGGGTTCAAAATTGATGACCACCTGTTTTTCCCATAGCGTCTGAAGGTGGCACGCTGCTTCGTTGCGATAATAAGACCAGAGGAAGTCTCTCGGCCCTTTCACCAGCTCCCAGATGAACAGATCCTCCTCTTGGGCGTATTGAGACCGTTGCAAAGCGCTCTGGAGACGATCTATGGCACTTTGAAGTGTAAAAAAGGGTGAGGCTCCGGTCACCGGATCTTCGCTGAATGCCTGACTGGTTATTTTGAATACTTCTCGGCGGGACGGTGCAACGGCGGCCAGTTGAGTCAGGGCCTGCCTGTACTCTTGATACGCTTTTCCAGCCATCATTCGTGATTCGAGCGTAATGCTTCCGACGGGTATGTTTTCAGATTCCCGGCCGAGGGTAGAGATGATCCGCCCTCCTTTCTGCGCCGCCTTCTGGGCGGTTTTTACCAGAATATTGGGCTTTTCACCTTTTCCGCTTTGGGCCGCATGTACTTTGGCGGCCTGAACATCATAGACCAATCCGGCCCAACTCGGAAAATTTTCAGATCCTATAAAAGGCCTCAATTCTTCGGCCATCCGATTCTGCACCGAAAAATAAGGCCCCTGATCACTGCCGATGCCGGATGCCACGACCTGCCATTCTTTCCTCCCGTCCAGCCGTTCTCTCCCTTGGGGGAAAAGTCGAGCGAAATCGCCCCATGTATTCAGATAAGCACCCCGATACCATTGCTCGAATTGCAGTTTGGGCTCCGCAATCACGATGGGTTCGGCCAATGCCTGATCGACTTCACTCAGGAAAGTTTCGATTTTTCCTTTGCCGGCCACGGTAAAGGCGGGCCGAATAATGGCCTCTGCCTTTCCCGGCAGGCTTCCTCCCCAAAAATCCTGAAATGTAATGGGGGAAAGATCCGAATCATTATCCACCCAGTCCACCAGCCAGTAGAGGTTGCTCCGTTTCACCGTCAGGATCTGACGCAACCAGGCCTGTAGGTCGTTCATCTCGAGATTTAGGCGGGTCACATCGTCACGCCACACCAGATTGTAGACATACAGATTCTGGAACCGGTTACGAATCTCAGGAATAAGGGCCGGATTTGCAATCAACCCGGTCGGTTCGTAAGCCGGTTGAGGCATTTTCTGGAGTTCCTCCAATTCCCGGCCATCGAGTCTGGAACGGAGCAGATTAATTCGTTTGACTAAAAAGGCCACGTGACGGCCCAGAACCTCCGCCTCAGTCGCATCTGAAAAACCGGCCATTCTTTTGGTCATCTGCTCGTCGAAATTGACCAGAAAACCGTCTCGGACCAGGTCACAATACCGTTCCTTGAGTCGGCTCTCGATCTCCCTGCTCTCGTACAGACCGAATCTGGGTATCCACCACCCTTCATTAGCGGCCTCCACCTTGAGTATGTCCTGTCTGAACGCATTCATCGTTTCCAGGTCCAGGAGAATTTCGCCTTTCAGAATCGGTGGATTTCGAACCTCCCGAAGGGTTTTTAGATTCTGAACGAAGGAAAAACTCAACAGACCGGAAATCGCGATGCCCAACGCCATCCAGGAGGTCAGGCCGAGGTTGCGGGTCAGTCGACTCCATTGAATGGTCCGCTCCGTCAAACTGAAGAGATTGCGATCCTTGGGAAGGATTTTTGAAAAGAAGTCGTGCAGAAACAATCCTTTATTCGTTCCCGGCAAAACTTCCCGCTCGACGATCAAACCCAATGATTTCAGAAAATGAGAATAAGGAGTGCCCTCTTGTCTGCCGCTGCTGAAAAACACACCCCTTAAAATTGGAGTTTCTTGATACGGATTATCCTGAAAAGTCGAAACGACAAAAACTTTTAAACCGATTTTGATCCGTTCGAATTCCTCCGGGAATAAAAGAAGCCCCGGATCGATCTTCTTTGTGTCGGACTTGTGAAAGAGCAGAAGACGAAGATCCCGCAGGCGCTCTCCGACGGTATGAAGCGCCCGATCATAAAAAGAGCCCACTTCCCTGTTCAGATCGCGGTTGACCGATCCCATGGCCTGATCCAGCGTATCCTCGGGAAGATGGTCACAAAACTGGGTCATCCCCTTCACGAGGTCGCATTTGGTCACCATTACATAAACCGGAAATTTGGCGCCCAACACCCGCATCAGTTCATCAATGCGCTGTCGAATGATCCGTCCTTCCTCGCTGAGTTCATCCTCGTTGGCTTGGAGCAGCTTATCAGCCGAGATCGTCACTACCAGACCATTAATGGGCTCCTTTTTTCGGAACTTAGCCAGAAGCACCAGAAATTTCTGCCATTCCTCCTTATCCCGGGTTTCGTCAACACGTACCGTAAAACGACCCGCGGTATCCAGGATGACCGCCTCTTCAAAAAACCACCAGTCGCAGTTTCGAGTTCCGGATATTCCTGTTGTCTTGCTGACTTCCGCAAAAGTGGAAGACAGGCGGGCACTTTTGATGGCCGTTGTTTTACCGCAACCGCTCTCTCCGACAACCAGGTACCAGGGAAGCACATAAAGCGGATTTCCGCGTTTTTTCAGATGGGACTGCCGCAGGGTCTGAATGGCTTCCTTCCACCGGTCCTGCAATCCCTGAAGTTGGTCCCGATCCCTGGCAGACATGGATTGCATCCGAGACTGGTCCTGTTCAATCACCTGCTGAACAAAATGCTGCTCTCGGCGGCGCAGAAAAAGTTTTTTAATGAAAATAAGGCCGATCCATATACCGACGATGCCGATCAGAACGAAAAACCCGACCCACCAGGGCCATCCGAAAGAAAGGACCGCTCCGAACACCAGCAGCGCGGTCAGAATGATCAGCGAAAAAATCAGAAAATATTTAAGTATTTTAAGAATCAGGTGTTTCATTTATGCCACCGTTTTCAGGAGACCATCTCCGACATTGTCCAGAATAAACCGATAAATAAAAAACAAACCGCCGAACAAAAGAATGGGGAAGAGAACAAAAGCGACGGAAAACAAGGAAAACCGGCTTCGTCCCGAACGAGTTTGTTCCAACTGGCCCGACTCGCTGACGTAGGCTTCGGGGAAAAGTTCTCCCCGCTCTAAAGAAGGAATACCCACGGAGCTGCCGGTCAGCAGTTTCAGATTCGAGGTTTTCACCTGATCCAACAAAAAATCGTCCCCCTCCTTGCAGTACTGCCCCTGAAATCCGAGGGCAAGACATAGATAGTATACCTCCCGGACTTCCCGTTGGTGGGGTCCGATGGCATTCAGCCGGTCGAAAAAAATTTCCCCGGCATCAGTGGTTTTATAGTAAACCAGCTGAAGCTGTTCACCCTGCCATCGATTCCTTTCGTTCCACGGCGAACTCAGGATGGTTTCATCGATCCAGGCGCAGACGGCAAAACGGGCCAAGTCATAATCCTCCCGTGAAAATCCTTCTTTTTCCGCACACCGCTCGCTTTCAGAAATCATCCGTTGGATATCTGTTTTGACCTGATCAAAGGGGGGTTGTTTCGCATCCACCGTTTTCATCATATAGGCCACGTAGGCGATCAATTCCATAAAACAATCAGTCAATCTCATGGTCAACTCCTTCCCACTACCATCAGTTCAACAGATAAATCATCGGGGGCGTCATCCCAGTACAGGGCCAGATTTCGGTTCTTTTCCACCTGAGCCCATTTATCACTGTGATGATCCACCTGAAAATAGATGGAGTGGGCGCGACGCGGCAGTTCCTGGGGCGGGGACGGCAGATGTTCGAGCTTGATGCCCGGCAAGGCCCTGGCGATCAGGATGGGCAATGATTCCCGAGAACTCAGTTTGGCCACCATTTCGATGGATTGGAGAATCGATTTCGGATCGGCTTCGGTATTGAAGACAAGAAAATAACGGTTCCGTCCCTCGAACATGGCCACCGGCAGTTCCGCGGAGAAATAGGTGCCGTCGAAAACCAGCGGAATCATGTAATCGGGACCCGCGGTGATCTCATCCAACAATCGCGTGATGAGCAATTGCGCGGCGGGGAAACACTCCCAGAGACGAGCATGTTCGTAGTTTGGAAGCAGCCGACTCCCATCCTGCAGTTCCCCCATGACATTGATCTCCTCCGAAAAAGAAGTCAATTCACCCGCCAATTGACGAAGCACCCGGTAGACTTCCCATGGATGGACCTGTCTGGATTCGGTTAAATGAAAAAGAGCGGGAATGTACCGGTTGATCGACCGCAGGGCAAGAAGGTAAACCATATCTCTGGCCCCGAACTCAGCGGTATGAATGCCGCGCTCCCGTTTATAAGATTCCAACTGCCGGCCCCGGGAATAGATCTGATCCCGTATCTCTTTGACCAGTTTGGTCAAAGGGGCCGAATTCGAATACGACAGACAAGGGGGAATAAATTTCTCCGATAAAACAATCGCCTCCCCTGAACGTTCCAACTGAAGAAAAGGAATTAAATGGTAATCCCCGAGCTGATCTTTCTCATTTTCCCAGAAAAATTTGAGGACAAAATAGAGCCGCTTGACCTGGGCGACCGGGCCTTCTTGGTGAAGATCCTGAATATCTTCGGGCTCCGGCGTAGTCACGCAGCGTGTGGTCACCTCCGAGAGATTTTCCAGCCTCGGGAGGACGGTGACGTTTTTGCCCACGCTGTTCCATTTTTTGAGCCCCACGTAAACCGTAAACGGTTTACCGCCTTCCACCCAGTCTTCGTCAAAAGATCTTGCTTCAATGAGGGCGTTTTCCGGAAAGACCACATAGGTCTGATCGGGGAACAGGAATTCGGCTCGGTGAGGACGTTCAACCGAGTTCTCGGAAATGATCTTGGGCGTTTCCACCCCGCCGACCCCCCAAAAGTGTGGGGACAAAAATTTGTGGAGAGGCGTGAGTAGTGACTGTAGATAGAGATCATCCAGCTGGAAATGCTGGGGCTGAAGAAACAAGCCCTGATGCCAAAATAGCGGTCTCTCCATTATTTCTTCTCCTGCATGGTTTTATTCCCTATTTGGTTTCGATCTTCCGGATCTGTTGCGGTCCCAGTGTCAGATATACATCCAGCTGATCCGGTTGAGCGATTTCAACGCTTTTGAAAAAACCGGTCTTCTTTTTCACAAAGGTTACCGGAACTCGAACCAGTCGCATTATACGGTCGTTTTCAAGTGAAAAATAACCAGCGACGAAAGCAATATATTTGGCACCTTCCGCCCGATCCAGAATATAGGTGTTCGATTCGCCTGGATAGACAGTCAATGCCTTGGAGCCGGCCACGCTGCCGTCTGAAAACCCGCAGTTCTGATCCAGCAATTGGTAAAGACCGTCCATGTTGTTGGACATCTGGTTGATGGTGTTGGGATTTCGAAGCTGATACACGCACAGATGGAGAGTGTTCGGGTCACCTTCATATATATTGAGCTGCGGATCGGCTTTTACATGAACTTTTATCGCTCCTTCCTTGTAAAAAAAACTGGCGCCATAGGGCCATTCCAGTTCCGCTGACGGTTTGGGCTGGGAAGCACAGGAAGAAACCAGAGCGATCAAAGAAAAAAGAAGAACCCCGTTCAGAAATCTCATCACTATCAACCTCCTTGCTTTTGGGATATTTTATGGCAATTTCGCTCGAATTCTCTCAACAATTCCTCGGCAAATCGTCCGCTATCGAACCATTTTCGGCACTTTAGAAATTTTGATTCATAAAGTTTAAATGACTCCGCCTTTTGAAAAGGACCGAATTTTCGCCCGCCCTCCTCTTTGGAAATCCGCTCCGGATCCAATTCCACCAGAATTTCATTCACCATGGAATGGGCCGCTTCTTGAAAAGCCGCCAGGGAATCCAGAAAGGCACGCTTGATCTGGTCGATATATCCAATCAGGGAGGTCGTATCTTCGTCTCCCTTGACCCGACCTCCAATCACATGCCGGATGGTCTCCTGACCGACCCCGCCCGTTCCGTAAAGGGAGGTGCTGATCACTTCCACCAGTTCATTCAGTGCATCAAAAACAATGTTGAGGGATTCCGCCAGGCGATGGAGCTGCTGTTCGGATCTGACCTCATCCTGATCGATACGCTCCCCGATAAGAAGGGGAAAAATGCGGGTCAACACCGATGCCTCGATATCGTCGTCGCCTTTGAAGGTACCGGCGGAGCTCGCCGGGTGATCGAAAAACGCAATCAATCCGTCCAATTGTCGAAGCGCCTCCTGTTCCGAAAGCTCGGCCCACTGTTTCGCAAGGCAATCCGCAATCATCTGATCGGCCTTGGTCGGGTCCGATGCATAAACCTGCCGCAGTTTTTCGGCAAGCTCCGATTTGCCTGGAGAGTTTTCCATATACCTTATTCCTCTTTCTCAGTACCGCCCGGTCTGAGGATGACGGTCTCGGACATGATGTCTTCATCTTCCTCATCGGGGGTCTTTCCGAAATCCCTCCGATGAAGCATCACCGTCTCCTCTAATTCACCTTCAGGTTCAATTTCATTTTTTTCCTTTTGTGCCCTGCCGGAGAAAATTGCGACCGTTTCAACAAGGTCGTCATCATTTAGAGCGGTTTCTTCAGGCAGTTTTTCTTCTTTTTCGGATTCCACGCTGATTTTTGATGATTTCCCCCGATGTAATATCACGGTTTCAGCCATTTCCGATTCAGAAGTTTCCTCGGTGGAATCTTCATTTTCTTCATCCGATGAATTCTCAAGGGGAAGCGCTTCTTCAGCATGCCCGGAAAGCCGATTCCTCAATTGAATCAAAATATTTCGGATTGCCGGATCTTCCCGGGACAATCGAGGACCGGGTGCGGCGGATGAGCGCCTTTGAAACAAACTTTTTCGAATCTCGCCTCTTAAAAAATCCAATTCCTGTATAAAGTCCTCTGGGATAACCGACCGGGAGGGATTCAGCCCTTCCTGTAGTAGAGACAACCCCATCTGTATGGATTTTTCCCATATTTTGCGGTCTGTATTCGGTTTTTGATTTGCATCCGGTTTCCAATAGATGTTTTCCGGTGAAAAAACCGGATCGAGAGCACCGCCGTCTCGATTTCTGTCGGAATCACCTGCGGAGAGATTTTGTTCCACCATTTTTTCTGCGGCCGAACAAATTGTCGTCGAACCCTGGCGTCGATTCAAGACCAGAGTAAAAAGCCATATCAATCCTAAAAAATAATAGCCGTAAGCCGGAGGGGACTTGGGAAAAGAAGGGGGTTTGGCGGTCGCTTTATCCAAATCATCTTGAATCAGGCGGACTTTAAAGCTCCAGGACAGCGGAATCATGTTGCCGGCATCCGCCAACTGAATCCAGATTCGGTTTAGAGAGCACCCGAGTTCAGGATGCTGATATCCCTCCAGATTTGGGAATACTCGACGAACGATCTGGTCCAGAAAGGATATTTTCAGAAAAAACAACTCTACAAAATGGTCCTGATCTTTGATCAGAAAAAACCCGTTTCGGCGATCTCGCTCTTCTTTCAGGATTTGCAGGGAACGGGCTCTATCACGTTGTCGGTCTTTCAGAAGTCGTTCTTCAATCGATTCAATCGGCGCCCCGGAAATAACAAACAAGAAATCAAGGGCATTCAGCAAATCGGATTCAAAAATCAACATGGTCTGTTCCCCCCTTGGAGCTCGCCCAGTGTCTCAGACATGTTGCCGATGGGAAAAAATGTATAATCGAGGAAAAAATTGATCTAATGGAAAATGGAAAACTGAAGAATCCTGATTCCTTTGCTGTCGAAATGGAAGAGGGTTTTGTGTCGCCTGCTCAGGACACTTTAATGTGGCATCAATAACTGAAGAAAACTTAACTTTGGAATAATATTTACCAAATATTGGTAAAAGTCAAGAAAACTCCTGCGCAATTTTTTTTCAGCGGGTTAAAAAAGGAGCTATCTATGGGGGCGATCGGAAGGGAAAAGGCGGTTCTTTTTTTAAATGATTCCGATTTGGGATTTTTCAATCCACCCGATTTTGCCTTCGGAAAAAAAGATTTGGACATGGCCGTCCTTTTCCCTTTCGACCCCGATTTTGGTGCCGGCATGGAGAACAAACAGTTCAGTGGATTCCTCGGTAAGGCCGGATCGGACCGAAACCTGCTCCGGCAGAATGACGCCTTCCTTTTGATAGACCCTTTCATAATAGTTGTAGCCGGCGGTGCCGGTGAAGATCAGGGTCATGAAAAGGAGAAGGTACATGGGCGTTTTCAGGATTTTTTTTTGCCGGATCAGACGGACAAACATCGCCATCCAGAACAAAAGGTTCAGGCCGATGGCGATCCACCGAATCAGGGTCGGGCTCAACAGGTATTTCCAGAAGAACAGAACGCGCACCAGAGAAGCTCCCCGTTCCGCACGCTCGTCTTTGGTGAGGGAAAGGGCGTAGGTGTAGTTGAATCTGAGATCGGGATCCTCAGGAGTCAGTTTCAATGCACGCTCGTACCATAAAACGGCATGGCCGATCCGGTTGCTTCGAAGGTATGCGTTCCCTATATTGTAGTAGAGCTGACCGTTCTGAATCCCGGCATCGGCGATCTTCTGAAATTCGGAAACCGCTTTCCCGTAGTCGCCTTCCCGGTAATACCGGATGCCGTCCAGGAAGTTTTGGGGCAGCGGATCGGCTTGGACCGCAGTCGCCAGCCACAGGGCGGCCCAACAGAACCACGCCTTCCGCAATAGCCGGTAATTCAGAAAAGCCGTCATCGGTTTACAGATTTTACCAGTTCCCGGGTTTCTCTCAAGAGCTTTCGCCGGTCCTCGGCACCCATCATCCGGCCCCCGAACCGGGCCGATTCGATGGTTTCGAGAAGCCCCAGCGCGGTGTCGATCACAACCGGTGAACTGCCTCGGCGCTCCAAAATCGAACGGACCTCCAAATCGGTAAGGGTCTCCCCGTAAGCGCCGGCTCTCGCCAGAACAGCGGAGATGACCGCCCGGTACAGAGCGGCAAAAAAGACTTCCCCGGCGGCTTCGCTCGCGGCCGCCTCCCGAAGCGCTTTGCCGGACCGTTCCGCCATGCGTTGCGAAGGAGAATCGCTTTTACGGGACAGCGCCAGGACAGCCCCGGTAATACCGAATACCGCCGGAGGAATGATCAGATACAGCAGAAACCATCCGCCTGACATGGGCGGTCGGGTTTCCAGGGCATCCAGATCCTCTTTCAGGGGAAGAATATCCCGGCCGGTAAACACGACACGATCCTTGCGGGTCGGGTCCCCCGGCGGTCCGGTGGAGGCCACCGTCAACTGCTCCTTTTCCGCCGCCGGTCGCACGATGAGCGGAAGAAGCTCGGTGGATATGTCGACATACGCTTCCCGAGAAATATCGAAATAAATCAGTTGAACCGGGTCTACCTGATACTCTCCGGGCTTCATCGGAACCAGGGCCATTCGAAACACTTTCCGCCCCGTGTATCCGGTCGGCTCCAAACGGACCGTTTCCTCGGGTGCGTCTTTATACACCTTGAAGGCATCCGAAACGGGAACCACCGGTTCTTCCGCATCCATGACATTGCCGGTGCCCTGAACAAGAATGGACAGGGTTGCGGAATCCCCCACCCGCAGTTCACGGGTTTCGATCCGGGATTCGATATCAAACGTGCCCACCAGCCCGGAAAACCGCCCGTCCCCTCCATACGGCGGCAGCGGTTTTATGTCGACCGTCAGCGGTTCTGTGCTGAACCGCCTGGGCTCGAACCGGCCCCGGCCGAGTCCAAGGAAAGGATCCGCCGAAAGGTTTCCGCGACGGCGGACCGGGTGAATGACGTTGCAGTTTAGAATGGCGGGTTCGATTCGATGCGGTCCGGAGTTCAGGGGCAGCAGGATAAAATTCAATTCGATGACATGGTACTCCCGGCCGCCGACCACGGTTTTGAAGGTTCGCTGATCCTCTATCCTTTCGGCGGTAAAACCGGAAAACGCCGGCTCCTGAAATTTTGCGTTGGCGATCTGAACCGTCTGATATACCCGAAAAGAGTAAACGATCTGCTCCCCTTCAAAGGGCGCCTTATTGGAAATTCGGGCTTCCACGAAGACCTTCCGGTCTTCAGCCCGATTCGATTCGGAACGGGAAGTCACCGTCACGGTTATCGGTCGGGTCCAAACCACGGTGCCGCCGGATTCCACCGGCAGCGGAGGTAGAGTCAACTCCCCCGGGCGCAGCGGCATCAACACATACGTATAGGCATTCTCTCTTGAAAACCTTCCATTGGTCATGTTGATGCTGGTGGCGCTTCCCTGAGAGATGATTTCGAAATCCTCAATGGAAGAGACATCCACGGAGCCGTCTCCCCCGAAAACAGACACCTTCAATTGAAGGGATTCCCCAAGAGCGATCCGGGTGCGATCCACGGAACCCTGAACCTCGATCTCCTCAGCCCCAGGGGCGCCGGGAACCAGAAGCAAAGTCATCAGAATCAGTATTCTTGCGCCGATCACCATGTTACCAGTCCTTTTCAACTTTGGGCTGCCCGTGAAACGGGATCATCGCCTTCCCGGGTTGATCTTGGAGCCGATTCAGAATCCGGTCGGCCTGCAGGGATTCTGCGGCGGCTTCCTCCTCTTTTTTTTCCCCGGAAGCGGCGCTTTCCTCCTTCAGGGGTTCCGCCGGTCGGGGCGGTTGATTCTCACCGTCTGATGACTCCTTGGGTGGCTCGGGCGTCGGCTCCTGATTCGAATCTTGCTTCTGTGCAGGCTGATGTTGGGAGGTCTCATCCTGTCGTGGATCTTTTTGTTGATCCTGTGAGTTCGACTTTGATTTCTCCGCTTCGGATTCCTCCGGTTGTTTTGAGTGGTCCGTTTCCTGCAGCTCATCTGGTTCCTGCTTTTTCTGCTGCGCCATCACCATTTTTACAAATTCGATATTCTGCCGGGCCTCCAGATCGTCGGGGGCGAGTTCAAGGGCCGCCTGGTAGTGGTCGAGGGCCTTCTGAAAAGCCTGTCTGCGAAATTCGGCATTGCCGAGATTGTACCGGGCTTTGTGCTTTACTTCCGGCCCGCCCTTTTCCTGGGCGACCCGGTAATGGTGGGCCGCATTTTCGTAATCCTTCAGCTGGTAGTAGGCATTTCCCATGTTGTAAAGAATCTTGGGGTTGTCCGGGTCCTCGAGTTGGGCATCGATAAAATGCTTCAAAGCCTCTTCATAGGCGCCCCTTTCATAAGCGGCCACCCCTTCCCGAAGAGCATCGGCCTGGACGGAATGGGGCAAACAGAAAAAAACAATCAAAACCGCGGCTCCGGTTTTTGGTCGGGCCGATTTCAGCATCATTTCAATCACCAGTGAAATCACCGCCAAGAATAGGGCCCATTGAAAGCGGTCCTCCCAGATTTGTTTGCGGCCTCCGGTAAGGGTCGAACGCTCCATCTTTCCCAGAATCTCCCGAGAGTAGATGACGTCCAGGTCCATATCTCCGGCCACAGAGCGCACATAGGTGCCGCCGGTCAGTACCGAAATCTTTTTGAGGGTTTCCTCATCCAACCGGGTGACGATAATACCCCCGGCTTTGTCTTTTTTGAATCCGCCGGCCTCATTCGGCAACGGAACACCGCCCTCACTGCCCACCCCGATACAGAACACCTTTATACCCTGATCCCGGGCCGCCCTCGCCGCCTGAACGGGATCACCCTGACCGGTGTGTTCCCCGTCGGTGATCAGAATGACCGCCTTTTCAGTGGCGGCTTTCGAATCGAACCCAGCCAGGGCGGTTCGTATCGCGGCATCAATGTCGGTTCCGCCCACCGGCATGGTATCCGGGGTCAGGGTCGACAGGAAAAGGTGAAAGGCTTGGTAGTCGAGCGTCAGAGGGCACTGGGGAAATGCGGTTCCCGCAAAGGCGATCAACCCGACCCGGTCCCCTTGAAGCATGGTCAGGAGATCAACCACTTCCCGTTTGGCCCGATCCAGACGGGAAGGCGGGATATCCCTGGCCAGCATGCTTTTGGAACAGTCCAGTGCGATCAGCAGATCCACCCCTTTCTGCTCGATCTCCTGCCAGTGGAATCCGTACTGGGGGCCCGCCAGAGCCAGGGAAAGAAAAACGACGGCAGCCAGTATCAACCCGGCTTTGAGCCATCGTCGGTGTGACGGAATATTCGGGGCCAGGACCTTTAGTGCTTTGGCCGAGGCGAACCGGGTAAGGATTCGCCTCCGCCGCTTCGTCCCGTAGAGGACCACCAGAAAAAGGACCGGTACGGTCCATATCAGAAACAGCATTTCGATTCGAGCGAACTTCATGGCACCTTCAAGTATCTGGTATGGGACAGAATCACCCAACCGCACAGCAGCACAAAGGCGGGTAAAAGAATGTACGGATAGAGTTCTTTGGATTCCGCAAACTGCTGAACCTCCACGGCGGTTTTTTCCAGCCGGTCGATGGTGGTGTATATTTTTTGCAGCCCTTCCGTGTTTTCAGCCCGAAAATAGAGACCATCGGTCTTTTCCGCAATCAACCCAAGGGTATCCTCGTCGATATCGACCTCCTGATATACATACCGCTCCCCCAAAAAGGAGTCTCGCACCCGAAAAGGGGCCTTGCCCCGGGTGCCCACGCCGATGGTATAGATTTTGATGTTTTTTTGAGCCGCCACCTGAGCAGCCGCAGCCGGAGAAATTTCTCCGGCATTGCTTCGCCCGTCGGTAAGCAGGATCACCACCTGGGACTTGCTTTCCACATCCCCCAGCCGTTTCAGCGAAATGCCCACGGCATCTCCCACGGCCGTTTTTTTTCCCGCCGCACCGATCTCCAGCTGCTCCAGAACGGAAATGACCGCATTGTAGTCCCGGGTCAGGGGAAGCTGGGTATAGGCATGCGTGCCGAAGACCACCATTCCGATTCGATCGCCGTTTCGCTTTTCAATGAATTCGCGAACCACCCCCTTCACCGCCTCCAGACGGTCGACGATCTTTCCGCCCCGTCGAAAATCAAGGGCCGCCATGCTCTCGGAAATATCCACCGCCAATAA
>JBEPWQ010000005.1:0-41907 GCA_041642315.1 Desulfobacteraceae bacterium
CAGTTTCTTCTCAAAAAGACCGATTTCGGGCTGGCGGTGCGCGCCCTGGCCCAGAACAAGGCTTCCGCCGGCCTGATGGGAATCAACGCCAAGCGGGTCAGCTCGTATGTGTACGGCATCTATGTCGGCATCAGCGCCATGTCCGGCGTGCTGATCGGCTGCATTTTTTCCATCAGCGCCCAGATGGGAAGCAATTACACCGTCTTTTCCTTCTTCGTGGTGGTCCTGGCCGGTATGGGATACCTGAGCGGGGTGCCCTGGGCCGCCTTTCTGCTCGGGCTGGTCCAGTCCTTCTTTCTGATCTTTTTCAATCCCGGCTACACCCTGCTGGCGGTGTTCGCCATTCTGTACACCGTCCTGCTCATCTCGCCGAAGGGCCTGTTCGGAAAAGGAGTGTAATCCATGCGATCCAAAAAAATTCTCTTTCTGATCCTCCTTCCGGCGGTTCTGCTGGGCCTGCCCCTGGTGATTTCCGACGCCTTCATTCTGCGGATCGTCACCGAAATGTTCATGTGGATCGGCCTGGCGATCACCTGGGATGTCATGGCCGGCTACACCGGGTACCTCAATTTCGGCCACGGCGCCTTTTTCGGCATCGGAGCCTATACCACCGCCATTTTGATGATGCGGGGGGGATGGGCCTTTGCCGCCACCATTCCGGTGGCGGGCCTGGTGGCCGGAATCGGCGCTTTTCTGGCCGGGCTGCCGACGCTGCGGCTTCGGGGGTCCTATTTCGCCATCGCGACCTGGGCGCTGTCCCTGGCCATTCAGCAGCTGGCCCTGGTGCTGGATATCACCGGCGGGCCCGACGGGATGCGGATGCCGCCGTTTCTGAATCCCCACTTTTTCTATTATCTCATGCTGATCGTGGTGGCGGCCACCTTTTTTCTGCTGTGGCACCTGCTGGAGCGCGCCCCCTTCGGCCTCAAGCTGAAGGCCATCCGCGAAGACGAATCGGGCGCCATGGCCCTGGGCATCAACCCCACAAAAATCAAGATGCAGGCCTTTATCCTGTCGGCCTTTCCGGCCGGCATTCTTGGGGGCGTCTATGCCTACTGGATCACCTTCATCGATCCGGCCTCGGTGCTCTCCGACCTGATCACCGACCAGGCCATGGTGATGGCGGTCTTCGGCGGTCTGGGAACGCTCATCGGACCGGTCATCGGCGCGGTCCTGATCTTCTGCTTCAAAACCTATTTCTGGGCCTATCTCTCCGATTATCAGGTGCTGTACCTGATCATTCTGGGGGCGGTGATCGCCCTCACGGTGGTGTTCCTGCCGGACGGCCTCTGGGGGACCATCACCGGTCGTCTGGAGGGGCGCCGGGCCCTCAGGAAGGGCCTGGAGCTGCGGCCCGACCCAACCCCTTCCAATCCAAAGGGAGACAAAGCCCATGTCTGAACCGATTCTGCGACTCGATTCGGTCACCAAGACCTTCGGCGGACTTCATGCGGTGGATGAGGTCTCCTTCCGAATGTTCCCCGGTGAAATCGTCGGATTGATCGGCCCCAACGGGGCCGGCAAAACCACCCTCTTCAACCTGATCAGCGGCTATTTTCCGCCCACCCGGGGACGCATCTTCTTCAAAGACCGGGAGATCACCGGAAATCCCCCCTATGTCCTGGCCGAGCAGGGCATCGGCCGGACCTTTCAGGTGGTCAAGCCGTTTCCGGGGCTGACCGTTCTGGAGAACGTGATCATCGCCGCTTTCTGCCGGCATCCCCGCCGGGCGGATGCGGAAAGTCAGGCCTGGAAGATTCTGGAGTTCACCGGTCTGGCCGACCGGGCCGGCCAGTCGGCGGCGAGCCTCACCCTGCCCGGCCGAAAGCGGCTGGAAATCAGCAAGGCCCTGGCCCTGGAACCCTCTCTGCTGCTCCTGGACGAGGTGGTGGCCGGGCTCAACCCGACCGAGGCGGACCGGACCATCGAGCTGATTCTCAAGCTTCGCGAAAGCGGGATCAGCATTCTCATCGTGGAGCACATCATGCGGGTCATCATGAACATCAGCGACCGGATCGTGGTGTTGAGCTTCGGCCGGAGAATCGCCGGCGGCACCCCGGCCGAGGTGGCCCGGAACCCGGAAGTGATTCAGGCCTATCTCGGAGAGGAGGCGGCATGAAGATTCTGGAAGTCGATTCGGTCTCGGTGTTTTACGGGGACACCCAGGCCCTGTGGGACATCTCCTTTGAGGTCCAGGCCGGCCAGCTGGTGGCGCTGATCGGGGCCAACGGCGCCGGAAAGACGACCACCCTGAGGTCGATCTGCGGACTCCAGCCCGCCCGCACCGGCCGGATCAAGTACGAAGACCGCCTGATCAGCCACATGCCGGTCCACGAGGTGGTCGACCAGGGCATCACACTGGTTCCGGAGGGGCGACAGCTCTTTCCGAAGATGAATGTGGAGGAAAACCTTCTGGTCGGCTCCTACCTGAAGCGGGCCCGGGAAAAGCGGGCCAAGAATCTGGAGCGGGTGTACCAGCTCTTTCCCCGGCTGGCCGAGCGCCGAAACCAGCTGGCCGAGACGCTCTCCGGCGGTGAGCAGCAGATGGTCGCCATCGGCCGGGGGCTGATGCAGGACCCCACGCTGATCATGTTCGATGAACCCAGCCTGGGCCTGGCCCCGATCCTGGTCCAGGAGGTCTTCAGGGTGGTCGATGAACTCCACCGCCTGGGGCTGACCATCTTTCTGGTGGAGCAGAACGTCCACCAGACGCTCAAGGTGGCCGATTACTGCTACGTCATCGAAAACGGCCGCATCGTCCAGGAGGGAACCGGAAAAGAGCTGGAATCGGACACCAAGGTCCGCGAGGCCTATCTGGGGTTTTGACGACAAGGCATGGCTCCAACCGCAACCCCTGAAAAATTCCGCCAAGCGCTTCAAGCGGCTATGGGGCGCTGTTTGATCACTTATTCCTTGCGGCCCGGTCCCGCCGTTCGCTAGAAAAATAAGAGAGGTGGCAAAATTCTGGATCGGTTTCTTTGATGCGCGTTCTCAATCCGGTACAGCAAGGCGAAATGCGGCGGTGAGATCGCCGGCGTGGACGGTGTAGCCGCCCGGCGGCAGCCCCGCGGTGTCGAGGGTCACCGTCTTTGTAAAGGGAACCAGGGCCATGGTGCACACGGCGTCGGCCGGCCGCTCGGTGTAGAGCCGAATGGAGAAGGCGTTTTTTTCCCGGACCGTTTCGATCTCTTCGATGCGGGTGCACCCGTCCGGCAGCATCCCGGACAGGGTGACGCCGATGTTTGCCGGGTCGGATTCCAGCGCCGCCAGTTGAATGGAGCGCACGGTGGCGGTTTGACGCCTGCGAATGTCATTGCCGGCGGTCTCCCTGTCCGGCCTTTCCCGGTTTTGCACGGTTTCGCCCGCAGGGGTGTGATTGCAGGCGCCTGTCATCAGCATTGCGCATAGAAGTATGCATCCGGCGATCCATTTTCGGTTCATCGCGATCCTCCTTATTTCCCAGCCCGCTTTCAGGGCTTTTCATTTCAACTGCCGGGGAAGAACATCAAAAACCCCGGCGCCGTGCGATCTTCTATTCCGTTTTCTGTGAATCTGTCAGGGGCCATCGCCCCTGCTCTTCCAGAACGGTTTTGAGGGTCTTGAGGGCCGCGTTGGTGGCCGGCACCCCGGCGTAGACGGCGGTCTGGAAAATCACCTCGGCGATCTCATGCGGCGTGCAGCCCACGTTCAGGGCCGCCTGAATGTGCAGCTTCAGTTCATCCAGCCGGGAAAGGGCGGTCAGGGCCGCCACGGTGACCAGCTGCCGGGTGGGATGGGGAATTTTCTCCCGGGCATACATCTGCCCGGTGATGAACAGGGAGAGGTCCCTGGCCAATTCTGTATCAAAGGCCCGCCAGAGATCATAGGGCTTTTCTCCGGTGACATCCTTGAAATAGAGGGCGGCGGTCTCCCTGGTTTTTTCGGAGATCGATCTGCTCACGTTGCATACTCCTTTCCGGGTGGAATGTGCGGCGTTGATCCTCGTTTCGGCCGGCTTACATAATAGAGAGGCCGCCCCGGGATATTTTCCCGGGCCGGGAAGCTGTTTGAGCGACAGCGAGTTCTTGCCGGGCCGGGAAAATATTCACGGGGTGGCCGAAACGGTGATCATGGCCGAATTGTGCTCGACGGCGTCCCCCTTTGAAACGGAAAGGGACGCATTTGGAAAAAACCGGCCGGAGAACGGCTACCGGTTGGCCTTTCGAACCCCCAGCTGATCCAGGGCGATGATCATCTTGCAGATGTTGGCCGACCCCTCCACCATGTAATAGGTGGGGGTGTCCCGGTAGTACCGGGCCACCGGGTATTCGGTGGAATATCCGTACGCCCCCAGAATCCGCATGGCGAAGTTGGCGCATTTGTTGACCGCCTCCCCGGCGAAATATTTGGCCATGGCCACGTCCAGACCGTTGTTGAGCCGGCCTTCGTCCTTGGCGACCGCCGCCTTGTAGACCAGGAGGCGTGCCGCCTCCACTTCGGTGGCCATCTGGGCGATCATGTCCTGGTTCATCTGGAACTGGCCGATCGGCTTTCCGAACTGCTTCCGGTCGTTGCAGTACCTGAGGGACACATCCAGACAGGCCTGGGCCAGGCCGACCCCGCCGGCGGCGGCCGAAAGCCGGGTGTGGTTGAGGGAGCTGAAAACGATCTTGGCGCCGTCTCCCGGCTTTCCGAGGATGTTCTCCTTGGGCACCCGGACATTGTCGAGAAAGAGTTCGCCGGTGGGCGAACAGTGCGACCCCAGTTTGTCGAGGTTGGAGGTTTTGATGCCGTCGAAATTTTTGGGCTCGATGACGAAGGCCGAGAGCCCCTTGGTCCCCGCATCCGGATCGGTATAGGCATAATAGATCAGTGCGTCGGCCTGGGCCGCGTTGGAGATCCAGGTCTTGGACCCGTTGAGAAGCCAGTGGTCGCCCTTGTCTTCGGCGGTGGAGGACATGGCCATCACGTCGGAGCCGGCGTCGGGTTCGGTGATGCCGAAACCGCCGATGTATTCGGCGCTGCAGAGCTTGTCCACATATTTTTTCTTCAGCGCTTCGCTGCCGTAGGTGAAGATGGTGTAGGCGCAGCCGATCACCTCCATATTGACCTGAACCCGCAGGGCGCTGGAGGCCCGGGCGATCTCTTCAGTGACGATCATGGCGGCCAGCCATCCCTGGTCCATCCCTTCTCCGCCGTATTCCTCGGGAATTACGGTGCCGAAAAAGCCGAGTTCTCCCATGGGCCGAATGGCTTCCGTATACGGAAAATGGTGGTCCTCATCCCACTGGCCCGCATTGGGGGCGATCTTTTTGGCGGCGAACTCCCGAACCGCCTTTTGAAGCATTTCCAGTTCTTTTGACAATTTAAAATCCATGGTCTCCTCCGGTAAGTGAATGTTGGATTGTATTTTTCTTTTCGAAAACCCCGGCTAAATGATCCCCGAGGCCCTCAGCTTTTGTATTCGGTCCATATCGAAGCCGAGCATCTCCTTGAGAAGCTGTTCCGTATGTTCCCCCAGAAGCGGGGGATGGCGGGTGATCTCACAGGGGGTTTCGGTGAGTTTCATCGGGCTGGCCACCATCTTGAAGCTGTCGGCGGTGGGGTGGGGGATATCGGCCACCATCTCCCGCTCCAGGACCTGGGGGTCGGAAAAGACCTTGTCGAGGGTGTTGATCGGGCCGCAGGGGATCTTGTTCTCATCCAGCACTTTCAGCCATTCTTCAGCGGTTCGGTCGAGCATCTTTTCCCGAATCACCGGAATCAGCTCCTCTCGGTGGTTGACCCGGGCCGCATTGGTGGCAAAGCGCGGATCTTCGGCCAGTGGATCGATTCCGGCCAGTTTGCAGAATTTTCGCCATTGAAGGTCATTGCCCACCGCCAGAGCGATGTAGATGCCGTCGCCGGCCATGAAGGGCTCGTAGGGCACGATATTCGGATGGGCGTTGCCGTACCGCCGGGGCAGCTGCCCGGAGATGAGATAATTGCTGCCCACATTGGCCAGCCAGGCCACCACCGAGTCGAGCAGGGCGATGTCGATGAACTGGCCCGCCCCGGTTTTTTCCCGGTGGCGCAGCGCCGCCAGAATGGCGCTGGAGGCGAACAGCCCGGCGGTGATGTCGACGATGGCCACCCCCACCTTCATGGGCGGCCCCTCGGGATCGCCGGTAAAGCTCATGATGCCGCCCATTCCCTGAATCATGAAATCATACCCGGGTTTGTCTTTATAAGGGCCGTTCTGGCCGAAACCGGTAATCGAGCAATAGATGATGCCGGGGTTGATCTTCCGAATCTCCTCGTATCCGAGGCCCATTTTTTCCAGGGTGCCGACCTTGAAGTTTTCGATCAGGATGTCGCTCTTGCGGGCGAGTTCCCGAATGATCTCCCGGCCTTCGGCTTCTTTCATATTGACCGTCAGGCTTCGTTTGTTGCGGTTGACGCAGAGGTAATAGGCCGCTTCGCCGCCCGCCGAGGGCGGGTCCCAGTGCCGGGTGTCGTCTCCGAGTTCGGGACGCTCCACCTTGATGACTTCGGCGCCGAGATCGCCCAGCATCATGGAGCAGTAGGGCCCCGCCAGAACCCGTGATAGATCGAGGACGGTAATGTCGCTCAGCGGTTTCGGTTGCTTATCCATGTGTATTCTCCTTTGTGTCTGATTTCTTTGAGGCCTTTTTTAGATGCAGCGAAGCGTCGGGGGGACCGGTTTTGCCCATTCGCAGAGACAAGGCTTCAGCCTGGCGGCGCAATTCACCCAGGCAGAATTTTCGATGCCGGTCCTCCCGGTACCGGATTTCGGGCAGCGCCAGGCTGAGGGCAGCCGCCACCAGACCCCGAAAATCGGTTACCGGCGCGCTCAAAGACCCCAATCCCTCGCTTCGCTCTCCCATGCTCATGGCAAACCCCTGCGCCCGGATCCGTCGCAGTTCTTTTCGAAGCGCTTCGGGATCGGTAATGGTGTCTTCAGTCACCGGCGCGATGTCTACGGTGTTCAGATAGTCGGCGATAAAATCCTCTGTGGAAAAAGCCAGCAGGCATTTGGAGGAGGCCCCGGCATAGAGGGGAGACCGGTTGCCGATCGGCATCCCGGCTTTCAGGTTCCGGTGTGATTCCAGGGTGTCGATGCAGACCCGCTCTTTGCCCTGGATGATATTGAGATGGACCGTTTCCCGGGTTTCGGAAAGCAGCTTCTGCATGAACGGCAGGGCGGCCCGGGCGATCGGCTGCTGGGCTTGAAGGGTCTGAACAAACCGGAAATAGATGTTGCCCAGATAGTATTGCCGGGAGTGGGGGTCCTGCTCGATAAATCCGTAGGATTTCAGGGTTTGAAGAATCCGCTGGGCGGTGGCCGGGCTGAACCCGAGCCGTGCGCTCAGGTCCCGCACCCCCCAGGCGGGATGGTCGGGCTGGAAAAAGAGCAGAATTTCGAGCGCTTTTTCCACGGAGTTGAGATGGGAAGCTGTTTGTTTCATATCGCAAAACACTGTTTTATAATTTGACCTTTTTTATGCCAGAAAGGGACCGGGGATGTCAAGAACAATGTTATGAAGGTGATAATCCGAAAAGTGGTTCTGAATAGGAATTCAGATACTGAATGCCAGACGAAAATTTGATAAAGAGATGGGAAATCAAACAGCTATCGTCGTGTTTCAATCTGCGAAACAGCATTCCATTATTTTTATTGCAAAAACAGCCCGATATTGGTAATGATGTCCTGTGAGCATGCGCTCATTTTTGTGGCTTTTACCGAAATCCACGCAAAGGAAAGGAGATCAGAGGATGCGAAAGAAGATGTCACGATCGGCCGTTTTGGGTATCATCTGTACGGTATTTTTTCTCACCATGACGTTTGCAGGCCCCTGCGCAGCCAAGACCGAGTTCGTCTCCATCGGCACCGGCGGCACCGGCGGGGTTTACTATCCCTACGGGGGCGGGGTGGCCGAGATCTGGAACAAACACGTGGACGGGGTCAAGGCGGTGGCCGAGGTCACCGGGGCATCGGTGGAAAACACCCGGCTCTGCCACAAAGGCGAAACCCTGTTCGGCGAAATCATGAGCGATGTCGCCTACCAGGCCTACAACGGGGTGGGCAAATTCGAGGGGCAGCCCCAGAAGATCAAGGGAATGTTCGTCATGTATCCGAACGTTTTTCACATGGTCGCGCTGGAAGGCGAGGGGATCGACAATGTGACCGGCGTCCAGGGCAAAAAGGTGTCGGTCGGGGCCCCGGCCAGCGGCACCGAATTCATGGCCCAGCTGGTGCTCGAAGAGGCGCTGAATGTGCCCTATTCGTCTTTTGACGTGTTTCGGCTCTCCTTTACCGAATCGGCCAATGCCTTGAAAGACGGCACCATCGATGTCGGGATCTGGGCGGTGGCGCCTCCGACCTCTTCCATTATGGACCTGGCCACCACCCATGACGTGAAGATCGTACCGTTTACGCAGGAGCAGATTCAGAAGGTCACCGAGAAATTCCCCTACTATTCGGCCTATTCCCTTCCGGCCGAGACCTACCGGGGGCAGAAAGAAGCGATGCCGACCCCGTCGGTGTGGAACATCTTCATCTGCAACGCCGATATCGACGAGGAACTGGTCTACAAACTGACCAAGGCGGTGTTTGAACACCAGGAAGACCTCGTCAAAATACATCCCTTTGCCAAGAACACCACCCCGGAGAACGCGATTCAGCATTCGGTGATTCCGCTCCATCCGGGGGCGATCAAGTACCTCAAGGAAAAGGGGCTGGCCGTGCCGGATCAGTTGATCGCCAAATAGCGCAGACCTGACGAAGGATATATCCGGAATGGCGGGGGGAAGGTTTGCCCCGCCATTTCGCCTGTTTCCGCAAACCGAAAAAAGATTCTCTTACATGAAGCACTTCATCGCCGCCGCCCTGATCGGATCGATGCTTTTCGCAGCCGTCCTTCCCGTCTCGGCTGAGGATTGTCCCCGTCTGGTTTTTCACGACCTGGAGACCGGCACGACGATCCTGGAAATTCCGGTCCGGTACGGCCGGCCGTTTACCATTCGGTATATCCATTCGGTGGACATCTCCCCGGTCTATGAGGTCTTTCAGGCGGACGCCGGGCGGGGGATCGTGCTCACCGACACCTATTTTCGCATGTTCGGCGCGGGCATGGGCCACTGGGAGGGGCACGGCACCCTGCTGCAGGAGGGCCGATGGACCCGCATCACCGGTATCGATGACCCTGTCGGGCGCTTCGTGCTGCGGGTCGGTCAGCCGGGGGTGGACCACACCCTTTTGATCGGATATCGGGAGTTCAATCTCTCTGAAACGGCCGCCGGCCATCGGGTGGCGGTTTTTCTCAAAAAATCGGCAGGCGAACGGTCCCCCCATTGAACCGGAATGACTTGAATCGGAGATAAAGGACGCATATGGCAGCAGCAGAAAAAAGGAAACATACGGATACACCCAAGGTGGAAACCAAGGGGTTCCGGCGCCGATACCGCGGATGGGCCGCGCTCTGCATTACGGTGGTGGCCGTGGGGCTCTCCCTGTTTCAGCTCTACACCGCCGGGATTTCCCCGTTGACCGCCATTTTTCAGCGCTCCATTCACCTGGTTCTGATCATGGTCCTGGCCTTCGCCCTGATTCCGCCGGTGCGCCGGGCTTCGGTGACCGGATTCGATCTTTTTCTGGCATTCGATCTGATTCTGATTGCGGCGGCTTTCGCCGTCGGCGGCTATATCTGGATCGAATTCGACGACATCATTCAGCGGCAGGGCCTCTGGACTCAGACCGACGTGGTCATGGGGTGCATCGCCATCGGCCTGGTCCTGGAGGCCACCCGGCGGGCCATCGGGCTGTTCATGTCTCTGATCGGGGTGGCCTTTCTGCTGTTCGCCTATTTCGGCCCCTACATGCCGGAGATGCTGGCCCACAAGGGCTACAGCGTGGAACGGATCACCACCACCCTGTATCTGACCACCGAGGGTATCTGGGGGCTGCCGGTCGGGGTGGCGGCCACCTTCGTCTTTATCTTCATTCTGTTCGGCTCCTTCCTGGAGCGAACCGGCGGCGGCGACTTTTTCATCGACCTGGCCTACTGCATCACCGGCCGCATGGTCGGGGGGCCGGCCAAGACTTCGGTGGTGGCCAGCGGGTTCATGGGGTCGGTGTCGGGGTCGGCGGTGGCCAACGTGGTGACCACCGGGGCGTTCACCATTCCGATGATGAAGCGGGTGGGGTATCGGCGGCATGTGGCCGGGGCGGTGGAGGCGGCGGCCTCCACCGGCGGGCAGATCATGCCCCCGATCATGGGCGCCGGGGCCTTTCTGATGGCCGAATTTACCAACACCTCCTATCTCACCATCATCAAGATCGCCCTCGTGCCGGCGATTCTCTATTATATGACGGTGCTCTTTTTCGTCCACTTCGAGGCCCGGAAAGAGGGGCTTCAGCCGCTGCCCGCGGACCAGCTTCCCAGTCTCTGGCCCACCCTCAAAAGCGGTCTTCATTTTCTGATACCGGTGTCCATCCTCATCTATGTATTGATTCAGAACTACAGCCCCATGATGGCCGGGTTTATCGCCGTGGTGGCCACGGTGGCCACCGCCATGTTCCGAAAAGCCACCCGCCTCGGGTTCAAGGACTTCATCGAGGGCCTGGAAGCCGGGGCCAAAAACGCCATCATGGTGTCTGTCGCCTGCGGGTGTGCGGGCATCATCGTAGGATGCGTGAGCCTCACCGGGCTGGGGCTCAAATTCTCGAGCCTGGTGGTCTCCCTGTCGGCGGGAAGCCCCTTTCTGGCCATTCTGCTGATCGGGCTGGCCTCTCTGGTGCTCGGGATGGGGCTGCCGGTGACCGCCTCCTATATCGTTCTGGTGATCCTGGCGGGTCCGGCCCTGATGGACCTGGGGCTGCCCATTCTGGTGGCCCATATGGTGGTTTTCTGGTACAGTCAGGACGCCAACGTCACCCCGCCGGTCTCCCTGGCCTCCTTTGCCGGGGCCGGGATCGCCGGGGCGTCTCCCATGAAGACCGCCTTCACCTCCTGGAAGATCGCCAAGGGCCTTTACATCATTCCGATCGTGATGGCCTACCGGCCGCTCCTGGGCAACGGCCCCACCGGCGAGGTGGTGCTGACGATAATTTTGACGGCAATCGGGCTGATCGCCTTTGCCAGCGCCCTGGAAGGGTTTCTGCTTCGGCGGCTGCATCCGCTGGAATGGGCCCTGATGTACGCCGCGGGTCTGGCCCTGTTCTGGCCCATCTACTGGCTCAGCCTGATCGGTGCGGCGGTCTTTCTGGTGATCTGGGGGGTTCAGTTTCTGGAGGCCCGCCGGTTGAAAATCGAGACGGCACATGGACGGCGGGTCGCGAAAAGGCCGGCGCCGGACGGAAAGGCATAACCGATGGCGCTTCCCAGGGGGGCCGATATTCTGATCGTCGGGGCCGGTATCGTGGGTATCACCCTGGCCCGGGAACTGGTCCATCGAGGGGCCGAGGGGATCGTTCTGCTGGAAAAGGAGCCCGATCAGGGCCGCCACGCCTCGGGTCGAAACAGCGGGGTGCTTCACGCCGGGATCTATTACGCCGCCGAGAGCCTCAAGGCCCAGTCCTGTGTTCAGGGCAACCGAATGATGCGGGCATACTGTCTGGAGAAGGGCCTGGATATTCTGGAGACCGGAAAGGCGGTGGTGGCCCGGAGCGAATCCGAACTGCCGGTGCTGGAGACCCTTTACCGGCGGGCCGTTGCCAACGGCGCCAAGGTGGAGATGATCGACACCCGTCAGCTTGCCGAAATCGAACCCAATGCCCGAACGGTGGGAAAGGCCCTTTTTTCCCACTACACCGCCATGGTGGATCCAAAGGCGGTGCTGCACCGGTTGACCCAAGACCTGATCGCCTCGCGGAAAGCTCAGGTGGTCACCGACTGCGCCTTCACCGGGCTCACCGGGTCGAAGACCGCCCGGACCACCCGGGGAAAGATCCGATTCGACCGGTTCATCAATGCGGCCGGGGCCCACTGCGACCGGGTGGCCCGGGCGTTCGGCGTGGGAAAGCGGTACCGAATGGTCCCCTTCAAGGGGATCTACTGGAAACTGAAAACGGGGTTGGACTATACCGTCCACGGCAATATCTATCCGGTGCCGGATATCCGCAACCCGTTTCTGGGGGTCCACTTCACTCGGAACGTCTACGGAGATGTTTATCTCGGCCCCACCGCCATTCCGGCCTTCGGACGGGAGAATTACGGGGTGCTCTCCGGCATCGACCGGGAATGCCTCCCGATCGCGCTCACCGACGCGGTCCTCTTCGCGGCCAACCCCAAATTCCGGGAGGTGGCCCTGACCGAACCCCGGAAATATCTGAAGCCCTTTTTTTACCGGGATGCCCAAAAGCTGGTGAAGCGGCTCGACTACGGTGATCTGGAACCCACCCCCAAATCGGGCATTCGGGCCCAGCTGGTCGACTGGACCACCAAGGAGCTGGTCATGGATTTCATGGTCACCGCCGACGGCGACGCCCTTCATGTGCTCAATCCCATTTCCCCCGCCTTTACCAGTTCCATGTCTCTGGCCAAGACGATTCTGGACGCCCATCCGGTATAGCGCCGTATCCGCCGATGCATCATGCCGTGCTTTCCACAGGAATGAAGCCGGGGGGTGGGGGGCTTTTCTTCATCCCGAGGGGCGGGAAGTCCGGGTCACCTCTACGCCTTTTTTTCCCCCATCTTTTTTCCCGCCGGATGGTAATCCTCCAGCACCACATTCACCTCCGATCCCACCAGAAACACCAGTCCCGTAATGTAGAGCCAGAGCATCAGAACGATGACCGCCCCGATGCTGCCGTAGGTGGCGTTGTAGTTTCCGAAATTGGAGACGTAATAGCGAAACGCCAGGGAGGCGAGGGCGAGCACGATCACACCGAGAAGGCTGCCGGGGGTGATGAATTTGAAGCGCTGCTCCACATTGGGGCCGAAGTAGAAGAGAACCGCGAATCCCAGCAGCAGAAAGCAGACGATGATGACCCATCGCAGCAGCGCGAAGAAGAAGAGCAGCAGGTCGCTCTTTCCGAACACCGAGGCGAGCCAGGTTTGAATCATGCCGCCGAAGACCACCAAGGCGAAGGCGCTGATGATCAGAATCAATACGATGAAGGTCAGGAGCAGGGCGATGCCCCTGGCTTTGAGAATGGGGCGGCCCTCTTCGACGTTGTAGGTGATGTTGAGCTGCTGCATGATGGCGTATACCCCGGTGGAGGCGGTCCAGATGGTAAAGATGATCCCGAAGGAGAAGAGCCCGCCGTGTTTTTCGGAGATCACCGAGTCGACCGTATTCTCAACCAGATCGGCGGTTTGCGCGGGCATGGCCTGATGCAGAAGATCCATCAGGGCGGTGTCGAGGTTCGGGATCGGAAGATAGGGCAGCAGGGTGAGCAGAAAAATGGTCGCGGGAAAGATCGCCAGCATCCAGTAATAGGCGAGCGCGGCCGCGCCGTTGAAGACGTTGTCTTTGGTGATCTCCGCGTAGAGATCCTTTGCAAATCGCTTGCTGGTGATATCCTTGACAAATCGGCCCCAGGAAACCGTATTTTTTTCCATGATTCCGGTCCTCATCCAGAGGACTCCTTCTTTTCCCCGATATTTTTTCCGTCGGGATGGTAATGTTCGAGCAAAACGTTGATTTCCGAACCCACCAGAATGGCCAGGCCCATGATGTAGAGCCAGAGCATCAGAATGATCACCGCTCCGATGCTGCCGTAGGTGGCGCTGAGCCCGGGAAATAGGCCGAGATAGAAGCGAAACCCGAGAGAGGTCAGAATCAGGACGAAGACCCCGAGAACGCTCCCGGGCGTGATGAACTGAAACCGCTGTTCCACGTCCGGACCGAAATAATAGAGTATTGCAAATCCCATCAGCAGGGAGCAGACGATGACCAGCCATCGAAATGCGGTAAAAATAAGATGAAGCCCCACGCTGCTGCCCGCTACGGAAATGACCCCTTCCTGAATGGCGCCGCCGAAGACCATGAGGGCAAAGGCGGTGACCACCAGGAACAGCACGGCCAGAGAGAGCAGCAGGGCGGTGCCGCGCACCTTGAGAAAGGACCTGGCCTCCTTCACGTGATAGGTGATATTGAGCTGCTGCATGATGGCATAGATACCGGCCATGGTGGACCAGATGGTGAAAATAAGGCCGAAGGAAAACAGGCCGTGTCGCTTTTCAGAGGTCACCCTTTCCACCATTCCCGTAAACAGGTAGGCCGATTGTTCCGGAAGGATCCGGTGCAGGAGATCCATGATGATCCCCTCCATATTGGGAACATGGAGATAGGGCAGCAGGGTGAGCAGGAAAATGGCGGCGGGAAAGACCGCCAGCATCCAGAAATAGGCCAGGGCGGCGGCGCCGTTGTAGACATTGTCGTCCTGAATCTCGGAGCGGATGTCCCTGGAGAAGTCTTTGAAAGTGATGTCCTTCGGAAACTTTTTCCATGACACCGTTTGCATGATCATCCTCCTGTCCGAATACCGGTGAAGGGATGCATCTACCGGTTGGGTTTCTTGCAAAACATCGAGAGGGGCGATACACAGGATGCCATGGGAACCGAAAAGAATCATTCAGGTAAAACCCGTATTTTGTAAGGCGAAACCCTGTAATTTATTCTTTGAATGCGGAAGGCCCGGCTGCACGATCCATGGAAAACCCCCGAAAATACGGTGATCCCCCTTATGGAGTGGCGGTGATCCACGGCGGCCCGGGGGCCGCCGGTGAAATGAAACCGGTGGCCCTCGCTCTGGCGGAGGCCTGCGGGGTGCTGGAACCGCTTCAGACCGAACCTTCTCTGGACGGCCAGGTTCGGGAATTGAAGGAAATCCTTCACCAACACGGCACGGTTCCCGCCGTTCTGATCGGCTTTTCCTGGGGTGCATGGCTCAGTTTCATTCTAGCCGCCCGGCATCCGGACACGGTGAAAAAGTTGATTCTGGTGGCAAGCGGCGGCTTTGAGCCGGAATCCGGCCGGCGCACCTTGAACAAGCGGCTCAGCCGTCTCCGTCCGGCCGAGCGTGCGGAAATGGACCGGCTGGTAGATCGCCTTGGAAATCCGGGCCCGACAATTCAACAGGATGCCTTCCGGCAACTGGGGGACTTGTTCGCCGGGGTCGACGCCTGCGACCCGTTGCCCAAGGATGCGGAGGGCGAAGAAATCGACTATCGGCCCGACATTCATCAGGCGGTCTGGAAAACGGCCGATGACCTGAGAAAGCGCGGCGAACTGCTGGAGATGGGAAAATGCATCCGCTGCCCGGTAACCGCCCTCCACGGCGATTACGACCCGCATCCGGCCAAGGATGTGGAAAAACCACTGTCCGCCGTTCTGTCCGATTTCCGTTTTATTTTCCTCAGAAGATGCGGTCATGTCCCCTGGATGGAAAAACATGCCCGCCGGTCCTTCTTTAAAATTCTCACAAAAGAAATCCGGTCCTGACGTCCCAAGCCGCCGGATACCCGGTGTTCCTGCACCTGTTCCGCCCGAAAATACAGTTCGAAGCCGGCGGCAAATACCGGATCAACCGTATAGCCTTTTTCTTCTGTACCCCTTATCTTTTTCTTCATTTATTCCGGTCGGCACATCAGAACAGCGGCGGAAGCCGATATCCGTTTCCGGCATCCCCATTTCGAATGAAAACCGGGGGGCCGGCCACGAGGAGGAAGAGCAGGTATGTTTTTTAAAAGCTGGGACAATCTGATGCATGTGGCGGTGGTGAGTGCCTTGGTCTATATCGGGTTGGTGACATTTTTGCGGTTTTCCGGCAAGCGTACGCTTTCCAGCATGAACGCCTTCGATTTCATCGTGACGGTGGCCTTCGGGTCGACACTGGCCTCCACCATTCTTCCGTCCCAGGTAACCCTGGCCGGCGGGCTTTTGGCACTGGGGATGCTGATTCTTCTGCAATTCATCGTGGCCTGGATCGAAATCCGATCCCCTCTATTTCACAAAATCGTCACCAGTCATCCGGCGATCATCTTCTACCGAGGCCGTTTTGTGGAAGACATCATGCGGCGGGAACGGGTGGAGCATGGGGAGATTCTGGCGGTCATCCGCCGAAACGGCATTCTCGATCTGGATGCGGTGGAGGCGGTGGTTCTGGAAACCGACGGTTCTTTCAGCGTGCTGGCTCAGTCCGACAAACCGGTCAGCCGGTCCAGTCTTCGAAATCTGAAACAGCCGAACACTCAGTGATTCTCATTCACCGCCGGTTTTTCGGAACCGTCTTCACTCCAACGGGACCGGTTCGGGCTGAGAAAAATATTCATCGACCTCGGTTGCAGCGAATCGGCAGCCGAGAAAGGACCTTGCGTATGAACGCCGCCAAGGCACAAAAACTGCTGGGTTATCTGGCCATTTTCGGATCGGCCTTCCTGTTGTATCTGTCCGCTGTGGTGATCCGCTGGTCCGAGGCCCGGGTGGACATTCATCCCGCCTTTTTTCTTTTCGCGCAATATTTGATAGGGTATTTTTGTATTCTCCTGTTGCTTTTTTACCGGAAGAAAAAACCATCAGCGAATCATTTCTTTCTGATCGTCGGCCGCACCATCGGCAATGCCCTGGCGGTCCTGTTTCTGTACAAAGCGGTGACCGTGACCACGGTGGCCGCGGCCAACATTCTCAACATGACCTATCCGCTTTTTGTGGGGCTGTTTACATACATCTTCATGAAAGACCAGCGGGACCCGTATTCCCTCATGTCGGTGGTGGTGGCATGGGGCGGGGTCTGGCTGATTCTGGCGCCGGGAGGCATTGAACTTCAGATGGGCAATCTGTGGGGATTGGCCTCGGGCGTTTTTGCGGCCATCGCCGTCATGTTTCTGAGTTTTGCCCGGAATGATGACGAACCCGAATCGATATTGTTTTATATGTTCGGTCTCGGCTCGGTATTCGTCTTTATCTCTTTTCCGGATAAAATCCATATCCCCGATCGATGGGAACTCTATTACCTCGGTATGAGCTCCGTTTTCAGCGTCATCGGCCAATACCTGCTCACGGTGGGGTTTCGTTTTGTCACGGCGGTGGAAGGGTCGGTGCTTTCCTCGACCCGGATCCTGATGGCCGGATTTCTCGGGCCGATTCTGGTCTCGGAACAGGCGCTCGGCGTTTACGGGTGGGCCGGGGCATTGCTGATCTTTGCCGCCAACAGCTTTATCGCGGTCCGAAAAGCCAAACAGACAGGGTGAGAGGCCTCCCCGACATCTCCCTGGACTTTTCGACCGATCAGGGCCCGGTATTATCGCGGTTCGGGATTCGGGAGTCCATGACCCGGCGGATATCAAAAAGTATGGATGAAGGGAATCAGCCGGGCCATCCACACCTATCAGGAGCGTATTCGGGAAAAGCTCCATCTCGATCCCGCCGCTGACGAATTGAGGCGGCTGGCGGTCCACTGGCTGAAGACGTGTACCGATGAATGCGCCGGCGGTGAGTGATTTTCTATTCGGAGAAGAAAACCGATGCATACGGCATCGTCTCGCATTGACTTTCGGAAAGTGCGGGCGCCTTTTCCACGTGTTCCCCGTCGGCCAGAATTTGATTGAACAGTTTTTCCAGTTTTTCACCGGAGATCTCGGATGCGTTTCCCAATAATCCGCTCAGAAGCCCCATTTTGCCATCTCCCTTTTTGTGTTTACTTTGTTACATGGTAAGACGGAGTCGATGATAAATCAATATTCGCAAACCGACCTGGGAAGATATCCACCGGGGGCGGGAATTTCCACGGCCGGGTATTTGGGCTGCGGCATTCCATTCTTCCGGGATGCGCCACGGAGAGGAAAAAATGGGTTCTGTTTCCAAAGTACGGCCGGCAAAAGCCTGGACTCTCATCGCAATGCTGGTGGCAATCGCCGGCTGTGCCGCTCCCGGCAAGCGTCTGGAGCCGCCCCGGGTGTCTCTGGTCCATATCGATCTGCAAGAAGCCAAACTGTTTGAGAGCGTTTTCAAGGTGCAGCTTCGGGTGTTCAATACCAATGAGGTTCCCCTGAAGATTCAAGGCGGCGACTGCATTCTCGAGGTCAACGGCAAGCGATTCGCCCAGGGGGTCACCGATACGGACACCCAGGTTCCCGCCTACGGCACCGCCGTTGTGCCCATGACCCTCTATTCCTCCATGGTCGGGATGGTGCGAAGCCTACTGACGCTTCCCAAAGAAGAGCTGGGATATAAGCTGGCGGGGCGGCTGCGCATCGAGGGCGGCTTCATGGTGCCCTCGACCATTCCCTTCTCTTCCGAAGGAAAACTTTCCCTGGAAGACCTCGTGGAAGCCCCCTGACCGGCTCATCCTTTCCATAATCGCCGAAGCAGGGAAAGGTTGATCTCATCCCAGTCCGGCTCGCCCTTTTCTTTGGGGGTTTCGATCACCTTGGGGATACGGGCCAGCCGTTCATCCCGCATGATAAATCCGAAAGCGTCGATACCGATGTGCCCCCGTCCGATATGTGCGTGCCGGTCCACCCGATCCCCCAATGCCACCTTGGAGTCGTTCAGGTGGAGGAGAAACAGCCGGTCCAGCCCGATGATCCTGTCGAAATCGGTGAGGGTGCGCTCGTAGCCGGACCGGGTGCGGATGTCGTACCCGGCCGCATAGATGTGGGAGGTATCGAGGCAGACGCCGATACGCTCGGCGTCGTCGATGCCGGACAGCAGCGCAGACAGCTGCTCGAAGGTATGACCGATGCCGTGCCCCTGCCCGGCGGTGGTTTCCAGGAGAAGCCGGGTGGAAAGATTCGGGTTTTCCTTGAACAGCCGGTTGACGGCGGTGATGATCCGTTCCATTCCTTCGGCTTCGCCGGTGTCTCCGTGGGATCCGGGATGCAGGACCAGATAGGGGATCTTCAGCGCGGAAGACCGGATCAGCTCCTTCCGCAGGGCGCGGGCGGACCGGTTCCGGATGGTCGGGTCGGGACCGGCCAGGTTGATGAGGTAGGGGGTGTGGGCGGCGATTTCGGTGATGCCGGTTTCTATCCGGGCGGTGTCGAAGGCGGCCGCCGCTTCCGGCGACAGGGGGGCTTCGGCCCAGGTGCGGGCGTTTTTGGTGAACATCTGCAGCGCCGTACACCCATACGAACGGGCGGTATAGAGCGCGTTTTCCAGCCCCCCGGCGATGGAGCAGTGGGCTCCCAAAAGCGGCGTTTTCGAGGCCATCTATCTTGCTCCGTTCTTTTTCCGCTACGCCAGCGCCTTGGAGACGATTTCATAGACATGCTTGGACAGATCGGGGCTTTGGCTGATTCGCTCCAGCTGCGCTTTCATCTGCTTTTTTCTCCCGGGTTCATATTTTCTCCAGTGGTTGAAGGCGGAGACCAGTCGGGAGGCGATCTGCGGGTTGATGGAATTGAGTTCCAGCACCCGGTCGGTCAGAAAGGAATACCCTTCCCCGGAGGGTTGGTGAAAGCGCCACGGATTGAGGCTGCAAAAGGCCCCGATGAGGGCCCGTACCTTATTCGGATTCTTGATGGAAAAGGCGGGGTGATCCAGCAGTGTCTTCACCCGGTCCAGAATGCCGGAAAGGTGAGAACCGGCCTGAATGGAAAACCACTTGTCCATTACCACCAAATCCGATTGCCACCGCTCGTGGAATTCCTCGATCGCCGCCGTGCGCTGATCGCAGTCGATATGCGACAGAACGGAGAGCGCCGCCAGGGTGTCGGTCATGTTCTGCGCTTCCATGAACTGCCGGTAGAGAAAATCGATCCGGTCCGGGGTGTCGATTTTACCCAGGTAGGCCAGGGCCAGGTTCTTGAGGCTTCGGCGCCCCACGGTGGGCGGGTCCACCGCATAGGGACCGGGGGTCTGGTTTTCCTGAAAGACCTGTTCAAATTCGGCTTGAAGGGCCTGGGCGATCGACCGGGTGAGAAAATCCCGGGCTTGGTGAATGGCCTCCGGATCGATGGGGCCGGTCTCGCTCATGGCGATGGCCATTTCGGATTCCGAGGGAAGGGTCAGGGCATGGGCGATAAAGGATTTGTCCAGATGGGGGTTCAGCAGCGTCTTTTTGAGCGGGTCGAGCACGGAGCGGTCGGGAACCGGCGGCTTTTCCTGCTGAAATTCGGAAATCAATCGAAGGAGGACCTTGGCGAAGAGGTTCTGTCCGGCATCCCACCGGATGAACTCATCCGAATCATTGGCAAAGAGAAACGCCTGTTCTTCATCGGTATGCCCGGCCCTGAGCCGAACCGGCGCGGAAAAGCCGCGGGGAAGCGACGGAATGGGATCTTCCGGAACATGGACGAATTCAAAGCGCTGGGTCCACTCCCGCAGATTGAGCACCCGGGTGGTTCCGCCGGGGTTCGATTCGCCTTTGAGTTGAAGGGGAAGGTCCTTTCCGTTTGAATCCAGCAGACCCACCGCGATGGGGATGTGCATGGGGCCTTTCTCGGGCTGATCCGGAGTGGGGGGGATGTGCTGAGTCAAGGTGAGGGTATAGACCTGTGTATCGGGATTATAGGCCCGATCGGCCTGAATTTCCGGGGTGCCGGCCTGGGAATACCAGCGCATGAACTGGTCCAGATCAGCCCCGCCCGCATCGGCCATGGCGCGGACGAATTCCTCGATGGTCACCCCCGTGCCGTCATGGCGCTGAATGTACAGGGCCAAGCCTTTTAAAAAATTTTCACGGCCGATGATGGTGTAAATCATGCGGATCACTTCGGCCCCCTTTTCATAGATCGTCACGGTATAAAAGTTGTCCATTTCGATGTATGAAGCCGGTCGAACCGGATGGGCCAAGGGGCCGGCGTCCTCCGGAAACTGAAAGGTTCTCAGGGTTTTGACGTCCGAGATGCGTTTGACCGGGCGGGAGGTGATGTCGGCGGTGAATTCCTGATCCCGAAAGACGGTGAGGCTTTCCTTGAGGCTCAGTTGAAACCAGTCGCGCAGGGTGACCCGGTTGCCGGTCCAGTTATGGAAATATTCATGGGAGACCACCCGGTCGATGTTCCAGAAATCGATGTCGGTGGCGGTGTCGGGCCGGGCCAGAACGTATTTGGCGTTGAAGATGTTGAGGCCCTTGTTTTCCATTGCCCCCATGTTGAAGTCGGTGGCCGCCACGATCATGTAGACATCCAGATCGTATTCCAGACCGAAGACCTCCTCGTCCCAGCGCATCGCCTTTTTCAGGGATTTCAGGGCATAATCGCACTTGTCGGCGTTCATATGCTCTACATAGATGCGAAGCGACACCTCCCGGCCGGATCGGGTGCGGAAGGTGTCTTCAACCAGGGCCAGATCTCCGGCCACCAGCGCGAACAGATAGCTCGGCTTTTTGAAAGGGTCATTCCACTTGACCCAGTGGCGGCCGCCGGCCATGTCGCCGAAGTCGACCGGGTTGCCGTTGCAGAGCAGAATCGGATACCGGGACCGATCGGCCACCAGGGTGCAGGTGTAGGTGGCCATCACGTCGGGCCGATCGATAAAATAGGTGATCTTTCGAAATCCTTCGGCTTCGCACTGGGTGCAGAACATGTCCCCGGATTTGTACAGCCCTTCCAGAGAGGTGTTGGCGGCGGGCCGAATGAGGGCGACCGTCTTCAGGGCAAAGGCGTCGGGCACCTCGGCAAGGATCAAGGTTTCTTTGTCCACCCGGTACTCTTCGGGGGCCAGGGGTTTTCCTTCCAGTTCTACAGAGATCAGTTCTAGATCCCGGCCGTCCAGAACCAGCGCCGCATCGGTTCCGTCCGCCTCCGGATTCCGCCGGATGTGAAGGATGGCGGTTGCCCGGGTGTCCAGGTCTTCCAGCTCAAGGGTCATATCGATATGGTCCACACAAAAGTGTGGTGGCCGGTAATCGGCCAGGTGTTTTCTGTTATGCTGCTGCATAAGTCGCTCCATTCGGTAAATCGCTCTTTCGAGGTCGTTTTTTGTCGCCGCAATCCGGGAATCCGACTACAGTTTTTCCATGGCGTCGTCTACGGTGGGGACGATGGGCAGGAAGGAGTCGAAACCGGAGATTTCAAACACCTCTCTGACATAATCCTGCAGTGCGCAAAGCACCAGTTTGCCCTCCATCCGTTTCAGCTCCTTGGCCGTTTTCAGGATGATCCGCAGTCCCGCGCTGGAGACATAGCTCAAAGATTCGAAATCGAGAATCATATTTCGGGTCCCGTTTTTGATGGTCTCGGAAATCTTCTCTTCGAATTCGGGAGAAGTTTTTGAATCCAGGCGACCGTCCACTCGAATAATGCTCGTTCCATTCAGTTTTTTCTCCTGTATTTCCATGGCAATTCCTCTTGTCTTCTTTCATTTTATTTCTCGATTTGGATCGAATCCTCGGCGATCTTTTTTTCCAGAACCAGGATATTCCTGTCCCCCTCCCGGTAATAGCTGATTTTATCGGACAACTCGGTCACCAGGTGAATGCCGAGCCCGCCGATGCGGCGTTCCTCCATCGGGCATTCCAGATCGGGTTTCTGAGTCGCCTTCGGATTGAAGGGCACCCCGTCGTCTTCCACCCGTATATGGAGAGCGTCCTCCTGATGGGAAATGTTGATGGTCACCCAATGAATCCCGTTGTCCCGAAAACCGCAACTCACGATATTGGAGAACAGCTCATCGATGATGAGGTTGACCTCGAAAATGGTTTTTTCCGGAATCCCGAGCCGGGTTCCGAACTGCTCCAGCTTTTCACGCAGGGTATCCAATTCGGACAGGTGATTGCTCAGCTTAAATGAGATCATGTTTTTGGGCATTGTAACCGGCCTTTCGGGGGAACGCTTTTGGGGTTTTGAAAATCGTCAGATCAGGCTGAGTCCGCCCTTCCGGATGCATTCTTCATAGGTTTCAGCCCGGTGCACCAGAAAATGTTCCTCCCATGCAAAGACCTGTTCGATCAGGGCGCGGGTGACCTTGGGCATGAGATCCGGAAACTGTTCCATGGCTTTTTGAAACTTTTTACGGCTCAATACCAGACAGGACAGATCCTCCAGTGCTGTGAGGGAATACAATCGGTGAATATGGCCCAGAAGCACCATGCCGCCGATAAAGGATTCTGCGGGATAGTCCCGGATATTCATCTTCTTTTCGTCGGTTTCCCGGATCAGCCGGGCCGATCCGGAAAGGATATAAAAGGCCCGGCCGTCGTCGTCATCCTGTTTGAACAGATACTCTTCCTTCCGGAAGTGCTCCTTGGCGCACAGATAGGCGAACACCTTCAATGAATCGAGGGGGAATCTTGAAAAAAGATATATCTGTCTTAGGACATTGAGATTTTCCTTGAATTCGCTGGTGGTGAAGAGATCAGTTTTTTCCGTGGACGAGTTCATAAAACATGCCTTTCTTTTCGATTAATTCGTCATATGTGCCGATTTCGCCGATTTTACCGGCTTTCATTACAGCGATTCGGTCATAGTTTTTGACGGTATCCAGTCGATGGGCGATGGAAATAATCGTACTCTTTCCCCGCCACTGAGTCTCCAGCAGATTCTGGATGCGCGACTGGGAATTGTTGTCCAGCCCCGAGGTGGCCTCATCCATGATCAGGATTTTGGGTTTTTTCAGAAGCACCCGGGCAATCGCCAGTTTCTGGCGTTGGCCGCCGGAGAGGTTGTCTCCCTTGCTTCCCACCTGATACTGCATCCCGATCTGAAGGAGATCCTCCAGCAGATCCTCTTCGATCAGGAGTTGAATAATGTTTTGATTGATCTTCTCCTGGGCCTTGGGGTTGGTCGTCTTCAACTTGCCGAACAGAATATTGTTGAGGATCGTTTCCGTCGGGATATACCGGGCCGGATCATAGAATGAGATCAGATCCGGATCGGATTCGGTGATCCGGTCCCGGAACAGAGCGCGGCCCTCTAGGATCAGGATTTCTATAATTTCAGACAAAGCCACCATTTTGTGCCACCCCGGGGAGAACCGCAGGGCCACCTGAATCAGCCGCTCCCGGTCTTTTTCCGAAAGCTGGTGAAGCCTTTTTTTGCCCAATCGCTCGGCGATCATTTTATAGTCGTCCAGTTCCTGGGGAGGAATGGGACTTTGTTCGAAAAAGACGTTTTCGGGTGGAAGGTTTCCGAGGATATCCACCGTCTGTTTCGTGAGTTCGGTCCCGAGGCTCAATAGCGGACGGGTGAGATCCGCCTCATTCAGAAAATCCATAAAAAATCGGTTTTGGTGCAGATTTTCTACAGCGAAATTTTTCTGAGTCGGGGTGCCGAAAAGGATGTTCTCGGCGATGCTGGAGTAGCGCAGATACTGATCTTCCGAGAAGAATTCCACATAATCCACCAGGGTATCCCCGAACTCGGTCCTGAAATCTTCTCGAATATGGATGACCCGGGAAATCAGGTCCTCGTGTTCTTTCTCATTGAGAACCGTATTGAGCCCGAACCGGAGCACATCTACAAAGATTCCGGATTGTTGAAGGACTGCGATCATGTCGTCGAGGCTGGGCAGGGTTGTCTTCGCTCCATTTTTGGTTCGTTTTCCGTCCCGGTTTTCCGTCAGAGGCAGACAGGAATAGAGCAGGTTTTCCTCGATGGTTCCGCTGAAAATGAACGGGTTCTGTGGAACCAGGCCCATGTTGCAGATGATGTCTTTCTTGGTCATTTCCGAGACCTCTTTGTCTCCGATGAGGATATGACCGGTGGTATATTGAGTGAGCTGGGAAATGCATTGGGCCATGGTGCTTTTGCCGCTTCCTGAAAACCCCACCACAGCCAGCTGTTCGCCCGGCTCAAGAGAGAAGCTGACATTTTCCAGCAGCTGAATGCCCCCTTCGGTGAACATGGAAAGCTCTTTGACCTGGATGCTGCCGTCCAGATCGTAGGGGTCCCGGTCTTCGGGTTCGGTGGCATGCTCGGGTACGGTGTCGAAGTATTCCATGGTCCGGTGGTACCGGACCACCGCATCCTGATAGAGTTGATAGAAATCCAGCAACTCCTTCCAGGGGTCATAGAGTTTTTCCTGGGCCGAGAGAAAGGCGACCAGGGCGCCCAACTCCAATCGGCCTTTGATGGCCAGGTAGCCCCCCAGCAGAAAAATCAGAAAGGGGCTCAGGTTGGTGAAGAAATTGTTGAGAACTTTGACCCCGTACTTATAGAGATTCCAGATGATGCGGATCCGGGTGAGCCGATTCACCAGGCCGTCGTATTTGGTATTTTCGGTGCGGTACGTGCCGTTTCCGTGGATTTCATGAATTCCCGAAATGGATTCGGCGATTTTATCCGAAAGGGTGCGGGTGGCGTCCACCCGCTGGCGATTGGTTCGGTTGACGCGCCGCTGAAGAATCGGAATCAGGACCAGCACCATGGGATAAATGGCCAAGGAGACGGCGGCCAGAAGCGGATTGAGCCAGAAAAGATATCCGCCGAAGGCCAGAAGGGTCAGGATGTTGATGATGGGCACCGCGATGGCCATGCCGATGAAATCCCCGGCGGCCGCTATTTCGCTCACCAGGGCCGCCACCACCATGCCGGGCTGGGTTTTTCGGAAAAAATTGAGCGGAAGGGTGAGGATGTGGTGGTAGAGATCCTGCCGCATTTTGGCCAGAACCCGCTGCCCGATGACGCTCTGAAGGATGTTGATGAGGTATTTGAGCCCGCTGGCGGTGAGTACCGCCGCCAGATAGATGGCGCAATAGCGGATCAACAGCTCGATTTTACCGAGAGAGATGGCCTCATTGACGATCTTTTTCTGCATTTCCAGAGGGACGACCCGGGCAAAGACCGTGATCACGATAATGAGAAAAAGGGTGATCTGAAGTTTGATGCTGCTGGCGAAAATCCAGGAAGAGAGAGGCCTCTCGGTGACGGGGATTTTCTTGAATTTTGATTTTTTCATAATGGCGGGTTCCTCATGAGCGGATGATCCCGATGCGTGAAACAAGACGTTGCCGAAACCGAACGGCAGGCCTTTCAATCGTCGCAAAGCGCAAAGAAGGTGAAAGTCGCATGCATGGGCATGGCGATGTGATTTCTTGATATTGGAGTATACCCTTTCAGGTGGTGTATGGCAATCGCTTGTTTGCCCGTGGTCTGGGTGCTATGCGGAGTGTTTAAAAGCTTGAACCGATTATTTGTAATGTAAATCAAAGGATTATAATAGAATGCCAGCTTCGGAGGGAGGAGGTTCAAAATTTTAAACCGGAAGTGGGGGCGATTTGGTTATAAAAATGAAAGAGTTACTTGAAATCGAGTCGAATCAGTTAAAAATCGAGAACAAAATGGAGAGCGAACATTGAGAGGAGGGCGAAGGAGGAAAGAAGCGGACAAAAGGAATATTTGGAATAATGCTTCGTTTTTATTGCACAAAAACAAATAAATAAGCACAATGGAGGTGAGCGGTCGAATGTCTGGCAAGACTATTGCATTATACAAAATCAACCTAATAATTTTTTCATCTGTTCTCCTCCTTAACGGCTAATTGAGATGTCTTGATTAGCCGTTTCCTTTTATGTCTGCACCACCTTGACGTATATTCCCTTTCGTTGTAAATTTTCGGCCGAACAAACCCGATTCCCAGGGTGCGAATTCTTTTATCTATTTATAATTTTTGAGGACCACTGATGGAACCAGTCAAAGAAGAACCCCGAGATGCCGGGCCGAATGAGCATACGCTCCATTTTCTGGAAATGGCATTCCGGACAGATAAACACGGCAGACCGCCGCAGCCCGACGGATGCGGCAAAAAAACCGGAGACTGCGGGGATTCCGTGGAGATGTTTTTGACCGTTACGGACGAATGCATCGACGCGGTGACCTTTCATCTCGACGGGTGCATGAACACCAACGCCTGTGCCAATACGGTAGCCCTTCTGGCCGAAGGCAAGACACTGGATGAGGCCTGGGAGATTTCAGTCGACCAGGTGGTCGATTGTCTTCAGAGCTTGCCCGAAGACCATATCCACTGTGCGGAACTGGCGGTGGGGACTTTCTATCTGGCCTTGGCCGATTGCCGAAAGATTGGGCGTACCCCCTGGAAAAAGGCGTATCGATAGAAAGAAAGCCTATTTCTCTCATCACCTTCCGCGGGTCGCACCGCGGAAGGATTCCCGCCCTTCAACCGTCTTCCCGAAATCCCGATACATGCAGCGCGATCGGCCATTCCTTTTTTATTTATCCTTGACATAACTGTGGAAAGTTGATTATAGGTCTGTTCCTGAATGTGGTGCTCCCCGATGGTCCGACCTGCCGGGACATCGCCTGTGATTTCCATTTTCAAATGCCGGATGACGACGATTTCGGGATAATTCATGAGTCTTGAAAAACTACTGGAAAAGCGAAAATCGGAAATTCTTAAGAAATGGTATGATCAGGTGGTGGACACCTATCCCGCCGAAACCGCCCTTTTTTTAAGAAAACAAAAAGACGCCTTCAGCAATCCCGTGGGAAAAGCCACACGGGATAGCCTCCATGCGCTGTGGGGCGAGCTTCTGAAGCCGGAGATGGATTCAGAAGCCGTTCATTCCCATCTCGATCCTATCGTACGCATCCGGGCCGTTCAGGCCATGTTTACACCTTCTCAGGCCGCCGGATTCGTTTATTTTCTCAAAGACATCATTCGAGAGGTCCTCGGTCGCGAATTGAACGAGGTCGAACGCTTACACCGACTGTCGGCATTCGAGCGAAAAATCGACGACATGAGCTTGGCGGCTTTCAATATCTACATGAAATGCCGTGAAGCGGTGTTTCAACTGAAAGCGAACCAGGAGAAAAATAAGGTTTACAAGGCGTTTTTGCGTGCGGGTCTGGTGGAGGAAATTCCCGGAGATGAACCGGAGAATCTTCCGGAAAATAACCCGGAAAATAATAAGGATACATAATATTAATTACTTGGAACAAGGTTTCGGGCAATCCCCCTTGTTGCTTCGAGACCATGCGGAGTGAGGTTGTTGAATGAACGAAAAATATTTGTTTTCCCTCATGGCGGTTGTTCTGCTCTTTTTGCTTTCGTATGCCGGTGTGGAAGTCGCAGGGCTTCAGGTGCTCTTCGGGATTGTCATCCCGTATCTGGCGCTGATAATCTTCCTGGCGGGTTTCGCATACCGGATCATCAACTGGGCGCAAACGCCGGTGCCTTACAAGATCCCCACCACCGGCGGTCAACAGAAGTCGCTTCCCTGGATCAATCATGCCGCGATCGACTGCCCCGCCACCAAGGCTCAGGTCGTCGGTCGAATGGCCATGGAGGTGCTGCTGTTCCGATCTCTGTTCAGGAACCTGGTATTTAAAAAGGAAGGCGACAAGCTTGCCTACCGAATGGAATTGTTTCTCTGGCTGGGCGCCATCGTCTTTCACTATGCGTTCCTCGTGGTCACCATTCGGCACTTGCGGTTTTTTGCCGAACCGGTTCCCTTTTTCGTCACCGGACTGGAGAAGGTGGACAGCTTCCTGCAGATGGGGCTGCCGGTCGTCTACCTCTCCGGAATCGCGCTGCTTGCCGGGGTGCTCTATCTGGTGATTCGAAGAATCTATGTCGGTCACACCCGCTACATTTCCCTCGCCTCCGACTTCTTTCCGCTGTTTCTGATTATCGGAATCGCCGTGACAGGAATTATGATGCGATATTTCACAAAGGTGGATATCTCCACGGTCAAGGAACTCACGATGGGGCTGGTCACCTTTCGCCCGGCCGTCCCGGAAGGAATCGGAACGCTCTTTTTTGTTCATCTGTTCTTTGTGAGTGTGTTGCTGGCCTATTTTCCCTTCAGCAAGCTGATGCATATGGGAGGGGTATTCATGAGCCCCACCCGAAACTTGACGTGTAATACGCGTGCCGAGCGGCATGTGAACCCGTGGAATTATCCGGTCCCTGTTCACACCTATGAAGAATATGAAGATGATTTCAGGGAACATATGATCGAGGCTGGCCTCCCAGTGGAAAAGAAGGAGTAAATCAATGTCGGACCTTCCCAAATCAGAAGAAATACTGGAAGACGTGGAACATGCACCGCCCAAGAAAGGGTGGATGAACATCCCGGTGGACATCCGAAAGGGGATGTACTGTTACGCCGCAAACCCCAAGAGCCTGAACGCCCTTGGATTTCCCAACGTCCATGAATGGAATCCCAAGAATGAAGACTGGAATCTGCCGGAGAATTGGAAGGAGATTCTTCATGAAGGATTCAAGGAGCGCCTGGATCGATTCCGGTCGGTGAAGGTTTTTATGGACATCTGTGTGCGATGCGGGGCCTGCGCGGACAAATGCCATTATTTTATCGGAACCGGTGATCCCAAAAACATGCCGGTGCTTCGGGCTGAACTCCTCCGCTCGGTGTATCGAAATGATTTTACCCTGGCCGGAAAGCTCCTGGGGAAAGTCGCCGGGGCGAGAAAAATGGATGAGGATGTCCTGAAGGAGTGGTGGTATTATCTGTTTCAGTGTTCGGAATGCCGCCGCTGTTCCGTCTTCTGCCCCTACGGCATCGACACCGCCGAGATCACCATCTTCGGCCGGGAACTCTTGAACCTGCTGGGTCTCAACATCGACTGGATCGCCACGCCGGTGGCCAACTGCTACCGCACCGGCAACCATCTCGGCATTCAGCCCCATGCCTTCAAAGACATGCTCGATTTCTTCGTGGAGGATATCGAAGATATCACCGGCATCAACGTGGAGCCCCAGTTCAACAAAAAGGGTGCCGATATTCTCTTCATTACCCCGTCCGGAGACGTTTTCGCCGACCCGGGAACGTACACCTGCATGGGCTATATGATGCTGTTCAAGTACCTGAAGGACAAATACGGTCTGGACGTGACCTGGTCCACCTACGCTTCCGAGGGCGGCAACTTCGGCTTTTTCACCTCCCATGAAACCATGAAGCGGCTCAACTCCAAGATGTATGCGGAAGCCAAACGCCTCGGCGTCAAATGGATTCTCGGCGGGGAGTGCGGCCACATGTGGCGGGTGATCAACCAGTACATGGACACCATGAACGGACCGGCCGATTTTCTCGAGGCGCCGGTCAACCCGATTACCGGAACCAGGTTCGAGAATGCCAAATCGACCAAGATGGTTCATATATCAGAATTTACCGCCGATCTGATCAAACACGGCAAACTGGATCTCGATTCACATCGAAACGATGATCTCAAGGTCACCTTCCATGATTCCTGCAATCCATCCCGAGGCATGGGCATGTTGGACGAGCCGCGGTATGTGATTCGAAGCGTCTGCAATCATTTTGTCGATATGCCGCGGAACACGATTCGAGAGCACACCTTCTGCTGCGGAAGCGGTTCGGGTCTCAACGCCGGAGAGGATATGGAGCTGCGGATGACCGGCGGCCTTCCCCGGGCCAATGCGGTCAAATACGTGCATGAAAAGCACGGGGTGAACATGCTGGCCTGCGTGTGCGCCATCGACCGGGCGGCCTTTCCGGATCTGATGAGCTACTGGGTTCCCGAGGTGGATGTCACCGGGGTGACCGAGCTGGTGGCCAACGCACTGATCCTTCCGGGTGAAAAGCAACGAGAGACGAATCTGCGCGGAGAACCGCTGCCGGGAATGGAGGAATAGGATGCAGAAGAAAATCTACAACAAGAATTTGGTGATCGGCGGTCTGGTCATCCTTGGGATTCTGGCGACGTTTCCATTCTGGTACAATCACGGAAAAGCCGCGCCCGCGCCCAAGCCGGAATTGACCGAGAAGGCCAAGGCCGCCAAGGACTGCATTCGTTCGACAGCCTATATGAAAACCGAGCATATGCAGCTTTTGGATGTCTGGCGGGACACGGTGGTGCGAAAGGGCATTCGAACCTATATCAACGAGGCGGGAAAGGAATTTAATATGAGCCTGTCCAATACCTGTCTCGATTGCCATTCCAATAAGGAAAAGTTCTGTGATGTATGTCATGATTACGCCTCAGTAGATCCGTATTGCTGGGACTGCCACATTGAGAACCCGAAGGAGAAAGAGTAATGGAAAGCAGCAGAAGACGATTCTTGAAAGTCGCCGGGATATCGGCTCTGAGCGCTGGATCCATCGGGGCGAAACCGGTTCTGAACGCGATTGCAGCAACAGACGCCGGGCACGGTAAAAAACCGGTCATCAAAATGGTTCCAAACAAAGAATCCCTCATGGCAACCCGCTGGGCCATGGTGATCGACACCCGGAAATTGACCTCCGCCCGCGATCTGGAGCCGATGATCGAAGCCTGCCACAAGGTCCACAACGTCCCCGAGATGGAAAACAAAAACCATGAAATCAAGTGGATCTGGGAGGAAGAGTTCAAGCATGCATTTCCGGGAAAGGTGAATCGCTATATTGATGACGAAGCCGTATCCCACAAGCCGTTTCTGGTTCTGTGCAACCACTGCGAAAAACCCCCCTGCGTTCAGGCATGCCCCACCGAGGCGACTTTTCAAAGGGAAGACGGGATTGTGATGATGGATTTTCACCGGTGTATCGGCTGCCGGTTCTGCATGGCCGCCTGCCCTTTCGGTGCCCGAAGCTTCAATTTTCGGGACCCGAAACCTTTTATCGAAGAAGCGGAGTTGAACAAGAAATTCCCGACCCGGTGCACGGGCGTCGTCGAAAAATGCAATTTCTGCGCGGAGCGGCTGGCGGTGGGCCAAATGCCCGCCTGTGTGGAGGCTTCCAAAGGGACGCTGGTCTTCGGCGATCTGGACGACCCGGAGTCTGAAGTTCGAAAACTGATACGGGAAAATTTCACCATTCGGCGAAAACAGAATCTGGGGACCATGCCCTCGGTTTACTACATCGTGTGAGGTGGTTATGCTTGAATTAGCCTTAAAAGGAAGCAAAAGATACTACAAATGGATTACCGGGCTTTTGATCGTGGCCGGTATCGGGGTGGCCTTCTGGTTCTATCAGCTCCAATTCGGTCTCGGAATCACCGGCATGAGCCGTTCGGTCTCCTGGGGGTTTTATATTGCACAGTTCACCTTTCTGGTCGGAGTGGCGGCCGGCGGACTGATGGTGGTTCTGCCGTATTATCTCCATAACTACAAGGCCTTCGGGCGAATCACCATTCTGGGCGAGTTCCTCGCCATCTCCGCCCTGGTGATGTGCCTGCTGTTCATCATGGTGGACCTGGGCCAACCCAACCGGATGCTGAACGTGCTGTTTTATCCCACCCCCCATTCCATGCTCTTCTGGGATATGATCGTTCTGAACGGGTATCTTTTCCTCAACATCATCGTCGGGTGGAATGTGCTGGAAGCAGAACGAAACAACGTGCCGCCGCCGAAATGGCTCAAACCCTTCATCTATCTGTCCATCCCTTGGGCGGTGGGCATTCACACGGTAACCGCCTACCTCTACTGCGGGCTTCCCGGCCGAGGATTCTGGATGACCGCCATTCTGGCGCCCCGGTTTCTGGCTTCGGCTTTTGCCGCGGGGCCGGCTTTTCTGGTACTGCTTTGCCTGCTGATTCGGAGGGTAACCCGATTTGATCCGGGCAGGGAACAGATTCAAACCCTGGGCAAAATCATCACCTACGCCATCACCATCAATGTATTTTTTTTCCTGTGTGAAGTTTTCGTGACCATGTACAGCCACATTCCGGAGCATTTGGATCACTTTGCCTATCTTTTCGGCGGCCTTCACGGAGCCGACACACTGGTTCCTTACATGTGGGCCGCGCAAATATTAATGGTGGTTGCGATTCTTCTTCTGATCAATCCGAGTGCGCGCCAAAATGAACCGGTGTTGGCGGTGGCTTGCATATTGGTTTTTTTCGGGACTTGGCTCGATAAGGGGCTCGGAATGATCTCCGGCGGGTTTGTTCCGGATCCGCTTCATCATGTGAATGAATACCTCCCCACCGCTCCGGAATTGATCATCACCGCCGGCGTATGGGCGGTCGGATTTCTGGTGCTGACCGCGCTCTTTAAAATCGCCATCGGGGTGAAGGAAGAGGTGATGGGTTAAATAAAATCCACGGCGATTTTCGGCCGTATCCGCGGTTCCTTTCACCCGGTGCATGAGGAACCGCGAATGGATCATTAAAAAAGGGTTCATTCTGACCAAGAGTGAACCCTTTTTTAATAGTTTACAAGGAAGAGAGAACTTTATGGCCGCACGGGTCAATCATCGAGAATCGCTCCATCGAGGGCGGGTGTTCAATATGGATCGGGAAAACGTCCGCCTGGACAACGGGGTGACCGTCGATATGGATATCATTCGCCACCCTGGAGCGGCGGCTGTCGTGCCGCTGACCGATTCAGGCAGGTCGATGATTCTGGTCCGGCAGTATCGCCATGCGGTGGGGGGGTACATCTGGGAAATACCGGCCGGAACCCTCGATGGTGAGGAATCGCCCCTGGAGTGCGCCCAAAGGGAGTTGATCGAAGAGGCCGGGTATACCGCCGATGTCTGGGAAAAGCTGGGAGAGGTCGTCCCGGTGCCGGGGTATGCGGATGAACGGATTCACCTCTATTTGGCGGAAGGCTTGCGCGGAACCGAACAGCGGCTGGATGCGGATGAAATCCTGGACGTCCACGAAATGAAGCTGGAAAAGATCCTCAAAATGGTGGACGCCGGGGAGATTCAGGATGCCAAAACCTTGACCGGGCTATTCTTGTTTACTCGGCGTCGACAGCGTGGGGCCGGGTGAATCGATGCCGGAATGTTTCGGCGCGTTCTCACTCCGGGGGCCGTCCCCCTGATCTTTCAAGCTGGAGAGCCAGGCTCGGATGACGGCATGGAAAAGGGTGCCGAGTGGAATGGCAAAGAAGAGCCCCCAGACGCCCCAGAGCCCTCCGAAGAGCAGCACGGCCACAATAATGGCCACCGGATGGAGGTTGACGACCCCCGACAGGAGCAAAGGAACCAGGAGGTTTCCGTCCAGCGCCTGGATAAGGGCCAAGGCCAGCATCGTATAACCAAAATGGGAGCCCCATCCCCATTCGAAAAAAGCGATCAGACCCACCGGAAGGAACATCACCGTCGCGCCGATGTAAGGCACCAGCACCGATAATCCGATCAAAAAAGAAAGCAGCAGGGCAAAGGGAAGGTTGAGAAACTTGAATGTGATGAAGCTGACCCACCAGACGATGAGAATTTCCCAGATTTTGCCCCGTACGTAATTGCTGATCTGATGGTTCACCTCATTCCAGACCTGAGCGGTCAGCCGGCGTTCTTCCGGAAGGAACCGTGCCAGCCAGTCGATGATCATCTGCTTGTCCTTCAAAAAGAAAAATACCATCAGCGGCACCAGGATCAGATAGACCAGAAAGGTGATCGCTCCGCGCACCGATGCCAGGGAAATGGTAAAAATAAATTGTCCCCAGCGGGTGACCTCTGCGGTGAGGTAATCGATCAGCTGCCGGATCTGTTCTTTGGAAACGAAATCGGGGTATTTTTCCGGAAGCTGCATCAGTTCTTTCTGGCCGCTGGCGATCATGAACGGCAGGTCCTGAACCAGTTGGCCGATCTGGCGGGAGAGCAGCGGCAGCAGCCAGATAATCAATACCAGCATACAGACCAGAAAGATGATATATACCACCAGGACGGCGGCCAGCCGGGGAAACCGATACCGCTGCAAGGCCCCCACGCCTCCTTCCAGAAGATATGCCAGAACGATGGCGATAAACACCGGGGTGAGCATTTCGCCGAGTGTGAAAATCAGCAGGGAGCCGCCGATCAAAAGAAACGCCAGGATGATCACCTGGGGATCGGAAAAATATTTTTTCATCCATACGCGCAGAATATCCAGCATATCATCCGTCCAGAGAGTTGGGGTGAGTCAGTCTATTCGCCTTTCCTGGGAAATACCACATGTCGCAGCCAGTGGAAAAGGGTGTTTTTCCCGAGGACTTCCCGGTCCCACCGGTCGAATTCACGGGAGAGGCGCCGGGGATCCGACAGCCACTGAGACCGGGTGGTTCTATGGGCTTTGGGATCGAGTCGCTTGACGATGCCGGCCGGATTTCCGGCCACGATGACATCGGGGGGAACATCCCGGGTTACCACGGCGCCCGCCCCGACAATGCTGTTTCGTCCGATGGTCACGCCCTTGCAGACGGTGGCCCGATCCCCGACCCACGCATTGTCTTGAATGGCCACGGAGGCTGAAGTGCCCTGAGAGACCCGGTCATAGATCCCGTGCCAGTCGGAATCGGTGATATAGGCCCCACACGCGAGCATGCAGTTGTCGCCCATGGTGATGCTGCGGGCCGCGCTCATGCGGACACCGGGGCAGAGCAGACAGTAGTCGCCGATTCGAATGTGTCCTTCTTCTCCGAGTCGGGACCATACCGAGAGGCGAACCTTGAGATCCGATGCGGCAATAATATGCGCATGGTTTCCGATGCGAATGGCGGGTCCGAAAATTTCCACATGCCAGGGCTTGATAAACAGCCCGCTTTTTCCGAGAGAATCCAGCTGGGGGCGCAGAAACCGGTCGGCATAGAATTTTTCGAATTTGCGATAGGCCCGTTTGAGGTGATAAGGCCGGTGGTCTTTCCTCAAAAATCACACCTCTGCCGCAGGTCGTTCCAGAATTCATGGTTGAAAAGCCGATCTCCGGGGGTGAGATGATAGAGGGCGTCGGCGGCCAGAAGCAAAACCCCGTGTGTCCAGGTGAGTTTGTCTTCGGGCCAGATGGTCATGTCCGGACAGGTGAAACCGCACCAGTAGGCTCCGTCTTCATATTTCTTATCGCGGATCCAGCTGAAGATGATTTCTGCCAAGGCGCGGTTGCCCATGGCCGAAAGTGTCAGGCAGAATTCACAGGTCTCCGCGATGGTCACCCACGGCCGGTCGGACACGCACCGCACCCCTTGCTCTTTCACCACGAATTTTTTCCAGTGTCGGTTGATTCTCTCCTGGGCCCGAATACCGGTCACCGCTCCTGAAAGAACGGGATAGAACCAGTCCATAGAATACCGTGATTTGGTCATGTTGAACAGGTGGGGTCGGGTCTGAATGGCCCGTTCCAGCCCCCGAAGCGCCTGTTTCCAGGTCGGACGGGGCCGGTCCAGAATATCGGCGACGGCCAATGCACATTTGAGGCTCATGAAAATGGAACTGCATCCGGTCAGCAGGGCCATGGAATCGATATCTCCCTCCGGACTGACCGCCCAATAGATTTCTCCGCCGTTCGCTTGAAGCCCCACCGCAAAATCGACGGCTTTTCGGACGGTCGGCCACATGGATCGCAGGAATGCAAAGTTCCGGTTGATCAGGAAATGATGAAACACCCCCACCGCCACATAAGCGGCCATGTTGGATTCTCGCGTGCGGTTATCCGGCTTTCCGTGCCGGTAGGTTGAATACCAGCTTCCGTCTTCGAGCTGGGTCTGTTCGAGCCATCGGTATGCCCGTTCCGCCGCTTCGGGATATCCGCCGATGCTGAGCCCCATGGCGGCTTCCACATGATCCCACGGATCGGCCTTTTCACCCGCGCACCAGGGAATCTCGCCGTCCTTTCCCTGAACCTCCGCAATATATTCCGCAACCGTTCGTATGTCGATGGCGGCCTGAGAACTGCTGGTGGAGATATGTGGTCTCATCGATGTGTTCACCTTTCCTGCATCCGTGAAAATCAGGTTTCATACTGATAAATCCCGGGAGATGCAAGAAAAATGTATGAAAAGGGTCCTTTCCGCCAAAGACCCGGGTTACGACTCTACGGAATACAGGGGATTGTACTTGGCATGGACCGCTTTTTCCATGAGATGCTTGATTACTTCCTCGCCTTTGAAAGTTGCATCCGCCTGTCCCGCAGCCACCTGGTGAAGCCATTCTATCTTTTGCTTTTCGGACCTGCGGATCGGCTCGTCCACCATTCGCAATACATTGGCATCGGGGTTGTAAAGTATGATGGGACCGTAGATTTTGTCTCCGTCGGCGGCTGTCATGAGGCCTCCCCATATTTCATGTCCGGGGATGCGGAAATCTGTCGGGGGTGCCGCAAGACCCAGGAGTTCGGCGAAAAGGAGAAGGGCCTGTTTCACTCCGTTGCTGTCGCCGCTGTGCAGAGAAACGATGCCGTCGGTTCGAATCGCATCGATGTCCGATGGATCATGGGAAAGATCCAGCATCTCGATATCTTCCCGATGAACCGTCCGGAGGGTATCCTCTTTTCGGCTGATGACCACATCGGTATCGGAAAGAATCTTTTTAATATTTCGAAAACTGATCATCTCTTTGACGACCGGGCTTTTTCGAATGACCACATCTTCAACCGAACTGTGGTAAACCTTGAGGTCATTGTCCAGGACCAGAATCTTCTTTTTTTTTCCTTCTCCATTCTCTCGAATGTAGAGATCGAGATCACGCTCCTTCCGGTGATTATAAGGGCCCATCTCCAGCAGCTTTTCCATCGCTTCTTTGTCCACCTTCCGTTCGCTGCCGGGATAGCCGATGGTATTCTTGACGCGCCGAGCCAGTCGGTCGATTTCAATCTTCTTCAGCAAATTCTCTTTAAAAGACATTCTAGAGACCTCCGGTGTAGAGAAAGGTTAGGAATAAAGTTCCATTTCATCAACTTTTTTGATGCGCCCAAATGGAAAACCAACTATACTGTTAAAAATCGGGATGAAAGAAGCGCTTGTCAAGAGGGACTATTCCGCATCCGGGTTTCGGCGCCTGCTTTCCGCACATATTTTGCATGCATTCAAACCATGAAGCGCCGAAGTTCCAATTTATCTGAAAACCGGTTGCGATTGCGGCTGATCCCGCGGGGTAGCTGCAGGAGGCGAAGCATTGCGGCAGAACAGCGTACGCATCAGATCCATTCATTTTTTTAAGAGATATGGGAAAAGGTTGTTGATCAGCCTGGCCCTGGCCCTGATCGGTATTTTGGCATATACGTCGGCCCTGGAAGGGCTGCTTCAAAAAACGCCCGTCAGTGATCTCGATCGGAAGGGAGACCGCTATTATGATGCGTCCATCAGCCGAGCCTTCTATACGTTCGCCATGGTTCGGGGGCTGAACGGGGTGATTTCGGTTGTCCAGGGGACGGCGGTGGCGGCATCCCCCGCAGGCATCGGGCTGAACCTGGCGGTGGGGGAAATCCTGGATCCGGTCAATGATCTGGTGGAGCGTTTTTCGTGGGTGATGCTGGTCAGCACCTCGTCCTTGGGCATTCAGAAAATTTTAATGGAGATGGGCACCTGGTTCGGCTTCTCTGTGCTGCTGTCTCTGTCGATGGTTCTGATTCTGATGGGAATTTGGATTCCACGGGCGGTGTCGGCCCATTTTCTCTCCTTCGGGTATAAACTGATCCTCATCTCCTTGATTATTCGCTTTGGCATCCCTGCTGTGGCATTGGCCGGTGAAACCCTGTACGATCTGTTTCTGGCGGAGCGATATGCCCGCTCGATCGCTTCCCTTGAAAAGATCGACAAGGAGATCAAGGATACCGGCCTTCTCGAAACCGGAAATGAAGATCCGGGGTATCTGGAAAGGCTGAAGAATATTTATCGCAGCGCCGGTGAAAAGGACGGCATCAAGGGAAAGATCCTGTTTCTGAAGGAGAAGATTTCAGGTTATGCTGAATACACGGTCGATCTGATCACCATTTTTCTGGTTCAGACCGTAATGATTCCTTTGGTGGTCCTTTGGGGCCTGATTCGCCTGGTGCGGTATGTCTTCGGATCTCCTCATCTCTTTTCCGGGAGAGGAATTTGAAAAATTTTGCATTGAAGAACTTGAAAAAACGGGATTGTTTATATACAATCCGGTACTATCGGCTGAAATCCGGCTGATTTTGAGGATTCTTACATCATGAGGAACCGGAGATGAGAGGAGATATGCAAGGGCCGGTGTCGGAGAGAACGCCTTCCGAACCCCCCGGGGGTCGAAAGTTGATGTATCTGATTTTTCTCGCCGGCCTGCTGCTGATGACTCCCTCGGTACTCTATCCGCCCGCTCCTCCCCGGCCTGCATCCATCGGCCCCTCCCCGGTTCCGCCGGTGGTAGAACCGCCCCCCGAAACGCCGTTTGCCCGAATCGAGGGGCTTGCCCCGCAGATCGAATTCTGGGAGAAAATTTTCACCGTGTACGATCGCAGGCAGGTGGTCATTCACGATAGCTGGTATGTGAATGTCGCCTATGAAGTGGTCGATTTGCAATCGGCGGGGGCCAAGCCGTGGGAGACGGTGAAGAAGATTCGAAAGAAATACGAGGCGCTTCTGGAAGATATGGCCGAAAAGTGGGAGGCGCCCGAAACCCTCGATGCGGAGGGCCGGCGCATCTACTCCCTTTTTGAAGATATTCCCGAAATTCCGCGCTTTCCAAAAAAAGACGCTCACCACCGGGTGCGGCTCCAGTTGGGGCAGGCGGACAGCTTCCAGCAGGGAATCATCTGGTCCGGCCGGTATCTGGCGAGCATGCGGGCAATTCTTGCCGAACACGGCGTGCCCGAAGAGCTGGCCTATCTTCCGATGATCGAGTCCGCCTACAATCCGTTTGCCCGCTCCTATGCCGGCGCCACCGGCATGTGGCAGCTCATGCGGCAGACCGGAAAACACTACCGGCTTCGAATGGATCAAGAGATCGACGAACGCCGGGATCCGGTTATTTCCACCCGGATCGCCGCCCGGCACCTGGCCCGCAATTTCGAGGTGCTCGGTTCCTGGCCCCTGGCCATTACGGCCTATAACTACGGTCTTCAGGGAATGGTCAATGCGGTTCGGGAGGTCGGTTCCGACCGGATCGACCGGATCATTCAGGAATTCGACGGAAGACGTTTTCAATTCGCCTCCCGCAATTTTTATCCGGAATTTCTCGCGGCCCTGGAGGTTTGCAAAAACTACACCTGCTATTATCCGGGTATAGAGCCCGAACCCGCCCTCATAATCGCTCCGTTCGAAATTCCCCATCACATCGCGGTGAAAACCCTTCAGGATTATTTCGGATTGAATCAATCCGATATCAGAGAATTGAACCCTGCCCTGCTTCCCTCCGTCTATCGGAAGGGCGGTTTTATTCCCCAGGGGTATTTATTGCATCTGCCGGGGGAAGATCCGGAACGATTCGAAAAAGCATATGCCGCCATTCCCGGAGAGTTGAAGTATCAATCGGTTCGGCGGGCCAAGACCTATCGGGTGAGGCGGGGCCAGACCCTCTCCGAGATCGCTCAGCTCCATCGGGTGTCCCTCCGGTCACTGGCCCAGCACAACAGCATACGAAACACCCGGCACATTCAGGCCGGTCAGCGGCTCGAGATTCCGGGGCAGTATGTATCCTTGGTTCAGAATACCCGCACCGCCGACCACGCCTCAAAAGGAAAGGGGCAGCACCGGGTGATGCGCGGGGAGACCCTGTCCGGCATCGCTCAGAAATACGGCATCTCCGCAGGGTCCATTGCCAAGCTCAACGCCATTAGAAATTTCCGCAAAATCCGGGCGGGGCAGGTCCTGAAAATTCCGGAGGGATGACCGGGGCCGCCATCGGTCTGCTCACCTGGGTGGACATCTTCCACTCTCTTCCGCGGTATCCTGAAAGAAACGGGAAGGAAATGAACGAAAATTTATGAATCTGTTGCGGACAAATTCGGGAATACTGTGGGCTACTCTGGTGATATTGCTCGGAGGACCTGCCCCAGCTTGGGGACAGTTGGGATCCATCGTCTGGGACGTTACCCGGGGCAGCCGAATCGATTCGTCTCCGGCCCTTCTGAATGAGAGAATCGTCTATGCGGGATCGGATGATGACTTTCTTTACGCATTCGATTCGAAGGCCGGCGTGGAAATCTGGCGGTTTCGAACCGGAGCGGGCATTTTCTCTTCTCCGGCCCTCGGGGCGGGCGGCGCCGTTTATGTGGGCTCCAATGACGGGAATCTCTACGCCGTGGAACCCGACGGCACCGAACGCTGGCGATTCCAGACCGGGGAGCCGGTGCGTTCTTCTCCGGCGATCGGTCCGGACGGCACGGTGTATGTGGGTTCCGACGACGGCGTGTTGTATGCGCTGAATCCGGACGGCACGGTACAGTGGCGGTTCGTGACCGGCGGTGCGATTTTTTCCAGCCCGGCGGTGGACCGTGACGGTACGATCTATGTCGGATCTCAGGATGATTTTCTCTATGCCCTGAATGTCGATGGAGAAGAGCTGTGGCGGTTCCGGACCGGTGACGCCGTGCTCTCGTCTCCGGCCGTCGGTTCCGAGGGAGCCGTCTATGTGGGCTCCAATGACCGTTTTCTGTATGCCCTCACCCCGGCGGGGGATCTCTCATGGCGGTTTGAAACCGGTGGGGAGGTGAGATCATCGCCCGCGGTAGCCGACGACGAAGTCATCTATGTGGGCTCCGATGATAATTTTCTGTATGCCCTGGATCAGAATGGTAATGAACTTTGGCGGTTTGCCACCGCGGGTCCGGTGAGATCCGCCCCGGCCATCGGTTCCGACGGAAAAATCTACTTCGGCTCTCAGGGTGTGAACCTCTACGCCGTATACCCGGATGGGCAGGAGCGGTGGCGGCTGGCCATCAACGGCACCTCCTCTTCCGCGGTGATCGCTCAAGACGGCACCCTGTATATCGGGTCCCATGCCGTCGGCTCCCAGGGAAACCGGATCGGCCGGCTGTTTGCGGTGGAAACCGATGCGGAAGGTCCGGATACCGCTCCCTGGCCGATGTTTCGGCATGATATCCGCCATACCGCCCGGAATACCCAAAACCTGGGCCCCACCGCCGAGGCCGGGCCGGACCAGGATGTGGTGGACGGAGAAAGAGTGACGCTGGACGGCACCGCTTCCACCGATCCCGATTTCGGCATCTCCACCTTTCAGTGGCGGCAGATCGAAGGGGAATCGGTGGATCTGTCGAATCCCGATGCGGCCATTGCCGATTTTGTCGCACCGGCGGTCGATGAAGACGATGCGAGGCTGATCTTCGAGTTGACGGTCACCGACACCGGGGGTCTCACCAATGCCGACAACATCTCCGTGTCGGTGGAAGAGGACGACAGTTTCTGTTTCATTCGCGCTTTGTAAGAAGGGGTTTGAAATTCCGGTCGCCGATTTTCACATATAGTCGTTGACAGGGCCGGCCCCTCCCCCTATTTATG
>JBEPWQ010000006.1:0-40512 GCA_041642315.1 Desulfobacteraceae bacterium
CAGAAGACGGGTAGATCAGAAATTCGAGTACGATCGGTTTACAAAATGGACTAACCACTCTATAGAGGCGGCACACATGGTCCAGAGAAATCACGACCACCGATACGCGGCTCGCTACGAAACCATCTACTGGAAAAAGGAGATCATCATGAAAGAAGTCGTCATTGTTTCCGCCTGCCGAACCCCCATCGGAGCCTTCGGCGGGACTTTGAAGGATATGAATGCCGCGGTCCTGGCCGCGGTGACCATGAAAGAAGCGGTGAGCCGGGCCGGCATCGATCCGGCCCTGATCGACGATGTGCGCTACGGCTGCTGCATGGAGCCCTCGGACGCCCTCAACATCACCCGGGTGGCGGCGCTTCTGGCGGGGATTCCGGATACGGTGACCGCGGCCACCATCAACCGGGTCTGCATTTCGGGCATGGAGGCGGTTGTCTCGGGGATGGCCATGATTCAGGCAGGCATGGCGGATGTCATCCTGGCCGGGGGCACCGAGCACATGTCCGGGGTCCCCTACGAGGTGCCGGCGGCGCGGTGGGGATGCCGGCTTCAGGACCAGACCTTTGTAGACGCCATGATCCATGCCCTTCACTGCGGGTCTCACATCATTCCCCATCCCGAGGACGGGCCGGTGAACGCCGATGAGCCGCCCCTGAGCATGTTCAAGGGCAAGCCCTACATCATGGGCCATACCGCCGAATTCATCGCCCAGCACCTGGGTATCTCCCGGGAGGAGATGGACGAGGTGGCACTGCGCAGCCACAATGCGGCGGAACGGGCCAATCAGGAAGGGGAATTCGCCGAGGAAATCGTGCCGGTGGCGGTGCCGCGACGAAAAAAAGACGCGCTGGTCTTCGACAAAGACGAGCATTTTCGCCCCGGTTTGACGCTGGCGGATCTGCAGAAGCTGCCGCCGGCATTCGTGCCCAAGATCGGCACCGTGACCGCCGGCAATTCCAGCGGCATCAACGACGGGTCCGCGGCCATGATCATCATGTCTTCGGATAAGGCCCGGGAACTCGGGCTGGCCCCGATGGCCCGCATCAAAGCGGTGGGCCGGGGGGCCTGTCATCCCTCCATCATGGGGCTGTCGCCGGTGCCGGCGGTTCACCACCTGATGAAGCGCAGCGGTCTCCAGATCGAAGATTTCGAACTGGTCGAGATCAATGAAGCCTTTGCGGCCCAGTACATCGGATGCGAACGCGAACTCGGCCTCAAGCGGGAGATCACCAACATCAACGGCTCGGGGATCGGTCTGGGCCATCCGGTGGGCGCCACCGGATGCCGCATCATGACCACCCTGCTGTACGGCATGCGAAAACGGGGCAACACCCTGGGGCTGGCCACCCTCTGCGGCGGCGGCGGGGTGTCGATGGCCTGTGCTTTGGAAATCGGTTGACCGGCGGGTGCACTCCGAAAGGGATCCGGCGCCGGTCCCTTTCTTCAGTTTTCTTCGGTATCTTTATCGAAAAATTCTTTGAAATTGGAAGGCATTCGTGCCCGGGTATGGATGGGATTCGGAAGTTTCTCATCCGGATTCTCACCGATCCCCATCTCCTGAAACCGCCGCATGGTCGGCACCAGTCGGCGCTCCAATGACCCGACCGAGCGGTTGAACCCGTCCAGGGTGCGGTTGAGGTGGATGCCCAGATCTCCCAGATGGCCGATGAAGGTCTCCATGCGCCGGAACAGCTCCTTTCCCTCTTCGGCGATTCGGCGCGCGTTTTCGGTCATTCGATGCTGCTGCCATCCCCAGGCCACCGACCGAAGCAGGGCGATCAGGGTCACCGGGGTGGTGACCAGAACCCGCTGATCCACCGCATATTCGAGTATGCCGGGGTCTTTTTCAAAAGCCGCCGATAAACAGGCCTCATTGGGGATGAACATGACCACGAAATCCGGTGCTTCCTCGAACTGGGACCAGTATTTTTTCTGGCTCAGCTCCCGAACCCGCCCCTGAAGGGCCTTGGCGTGGTCCGCAAGGCGCCGGGAACGAAACGCCTCGTCTTCCGATCCCATGGCGTCGAGATAGGCCTCCAGAGGCGCCTTGGAATCCACCGGCAGCTTGCCCCCGTGGGGCAGATGGACGATCATGTCGGGCCGGCCGGTGTCGCCGCCCTGGACCTGTTCGGAGAAGGCCACATGCTTGACCATGCCGGCCATTTCCACCACCCGGCGCAGCTGGATTTCGCCCCACCGCCCCCGGACCGTCGGAGACCTCAGGGCCTGGGTCAGGGTGACGGTGGCGTTCTGAAGCTCGGCCTGGGTTCGGGAGAGCTGGTTCAACTGGGTCCGCAGTCCCTCATAGGCGCCTTCCCGTTTTTGCTCCAGCTTCCTCAAATGGCTGTCCAGAGCGGTGAGGTTCTCTTTCACCGGGTCCACCAATTGTCTGATTTCGGCTTTCTGCAGGTTCCAGTCGCCCTTGAACTGATTCAGCAGGGATCGGGTGTTTTCCCCGGCCCGGTTCAAAAAGGCTTCGGAGTTGTTTTCCAGAATCCGATGCGCCAGCACCTCAAATGCGTCCCGCATCTGCTCCCGTGCGGTCTCCGCCCACTGCAGCTTTTCGGCATCCGCGGTTCTGGCCGCATGAAGTTGCGCCCCTTCAATCCGCAGCGCCTCTTTTTCCTCATGAAGGTCTTCCAGTGCCGGTTCTAAAGACTGAATTCTATCCATGAAACCGTCCCGTTCCGCGCTGAGTCGGGCGATCTGGATTTCCAATTCCGCCGTTTTGCGCCCCCGGGCGGCCCGGGACCACATCCACATGATCAGAATGCCGATCAGAAAGCCGCCCAGGAAGAGCGCTGCAGAGCCCATCCACTGGGCTTGAACCGGAGTGAGGGGAAAAGAAAATTGCATGGTGAAGGGTGTGAAATCAGGGGAGGCCTCCTCGCAAGGCCGGAAAACCGCGCCAGCCTTCCGAGGAGGGATGTGTATTCAGGTTGAAAATCAGGTGTCGACTACCAGATCGGGCTCAGCTCAACCCTTCGGTTTTTCGCGCGGCCTTCCTTGGTGGCATTGGTGGCGATGGGACGTGTTTCACCGTAGCCGACCGTCGTCAACCGATCCGAATCGATGCCGGCCTCGTCGACCAGGTAATTTTTCACCGCTTCGGCCCGTCTCTTTGAAAGATCCATGTTATAGGCATGGGTGCCGATGCTGTCGGTATGCCCCTGGATTTCAAGGCTCATTTCGGGATTGGCTTGGATTACTTCCGCAACATCGTCCAGCATGGAGACGTACTCAGGTTTGATCACTGCCTTGTCGAAGTCGAACAGGAAATCCTGGTTCAGGACCCAGCAGCCTCTTTCATCGATAACGGCGCCCGGCGGTGTGCCCGGGCAGATGTCGCTGGCATCCGGAACTCCGTCTTGATCGGTATCCACCTCAATCGGGCAGCCGAATTCATCCACTTCCACTCCCATGGGGGTGTCGGGGCATTGGTCCAGCCGGTCGATGACACCGTCGCCGTCGCTGTCTTTTTCGACCACGACCACCACTTCTTCCTCTTCAACCACTTCCGGCGGTCCGCTGTAGGCGGAAAGGACAGAGGCCAGTGCAGCGCCGCTGTATGCGGTCGAGCTCTTTCCGAAGACGATTTCTCCGTCCCTGGCGGCGGCAAAATTGGTTCCGGTCAGTTCCTCCGCCGCTTCCGGAGAAAGGGTCAGCCCGTAAGCGGTAAAGATCGAATGGAGATCGCTGGCGCTGTAGGCGGTGGGGTTTTTACCGAAGACGATTTCCCCGTCCGCGGCTTTTGCAAAATTCGGGGGAAGCCCGTCTATCGCATCCGCCGACAATTCAAACCCGTAAGCCTCCAGGATGTTGTTGATTTCCCTTGGGGTGTAGGCGGTCGGGCTTTTGCTGTAGACGAGGGTACCGTCTTTTACAACGGCGAAAGTGCCGGGCACTTCGCCGGCATCCTGCGGGTTCAATTCGACCGCAAGGGCAGGTGCGCCGAGGCACAGACACAATGCGGCACACAAGACAAACATAATAATTTTTTTCATCTTTGTTCCTCCTTAATACAATTTAATAGTATTCTCCTCCAAAGAAATACAAAAAATGATCCGTTACAGCACATCACCTCCTTCCATGCGTCTCTCACCGGTCATTCAGTCTCCAAACGGCAATTTCTTAAGAAAGTCGCCCACTTGTTTTTGAGTCGACTTGGGTGCATCTTCTTCTTTCGGCCGGGGAGTTGCCGGGGATTCTTCCGCGGACGTCGCTTTCTCTTTTTCCGGACCGATATTCAGAACATCCCTGAGTTCGTCTTTTTTCTGCTGAACGAATGTGTCGATCCCCTTTTCCGGGTCTTTCAGAATCTCAGTAACCGTCTCTTTCGGTACCATTTTGATCATGGCATTCACATCCGGCCGAAAGGTCGGGAATGAAAAGGTGCCCCCGACGACCACCGGCACCAGATAGCCGGTTCTCTTCTCGGTGTCGCCCTGTCCTTTTGCGGTGGCGACGAATTTGGGGGTGATCCGCAGATCAAGATTCTCACTCACCAGATCCGCCCGGCCGGACACGGCGGCGCGTATAAACGGAGATGTCAATGTGGCTTCGGGTATGGTGACCAGCCCGTCCACGATTTGGAACGCCATCTTTAGCTCGGAAAAATCGGTTCGGTTCTGATTTTCACCCGGTTTTGGGGACGGGGCGCTTCCGCCTTCTTTCAAGCCCAGAATGGAAAAAGCGGTATCCACGTTTCGGACCATGGCCGTCAAATTGATTCCTTTAACGGACCCGTCATTGAAAAGAAAAACCCCCTCTCCATCCAGGGTCCGTTTCATCTGATCCGGATCCAACCCTTCCATGTTCAATGAAATTTCCGCCCGAGCGGTGCCTTCCAACAGGTCCATCTCCATTACGTCCTGAAGCAAAGGTCTTGCCTGAAGCCCTTCGATCTTCAGATCCAGTTTGCTGGAAGGCGCCTCCCGGCGCAGATCCGCAAGCCCCGTGGCGGCTATTTTCCCTTTATACAAATTTAAGGTCAAGGGGTCCAGTCGGAAAATGCCTTTTTCTCCGATAATTTTTACATCTATATTCTGAATCTCGGCCCCGGCCGCCTTCAATGTCCCGATTTGAGCATGGCCGTTCACCGACAGCTTCCGCAAGGGGTCGATATCGACTGTTGCGGGGCGTCCGGGCGGTTCCGTTTCGGGGGGCCGGGTGTCCTCGGGAAATTTCGATGGGGGGGGAAGGTAGCGATCCAGGTCGATGGCGTCCAGACGTGTATCGAACCGGATTTCGGGCGCTTCGGGATTTTTCAGCGCTGCGGAAAAGGTCATGGTGGACCGGTCCAGAGAAAGGGTTCCGTCGGAGATCGACAGGGATGCCGAGTCAGCGGAGATTTTTCCCTGAAAACCGAGACGGGACAGCGCCTCGGGATCCGATGTTTCAACGGGAAAAGGCCGGTGAAGGGCGGAAAGCACCTTCCGGGGCGAAAAGGGCTCGATCCGCAGGGTGACATCGATGCCGGGCCGGGTGGTCGGATTTCGAACCTTCCCTTTGAGACCGATGTTCAGGATATCGAGGGCGGACAGGTCCAGGTCGACCGGAACCGCTTCGGTCCGGATCGGCCCGATCTGCCCTTCTATTGAGACCGGCTTTCCATCGAACACAGCGGAAAAGAGGATGGGAACCGGATCTTCCAGAGTCACATCCGTGACCCGCAGGTTTAGGTTGGAGATCTCTTTTTCCATCTCGCCGGCCGCATCGACCCACAGCACCGAGCCGCCGGTGACGGAAAAATCATCGACGGCCAGGGTGTCGATGGGGAGTTCAGTCGGCGGAGCCTCGGGTTGGGGGTCCGAAGACGTCTCCCGGACCGGGGGTGGCGGTCCGCCGAGGTATTCCCAGTTTCCTTTTCCCGATGCATTCTTTTCCAGAATGATTCGGGGCTGCTGAAGCACGAACCGTTTGACCTGAATATCCTTGGACAGGAGCGGGAGAAGTTTTATCCGTACCTCAAAAGACGGAATGCTCAGCAGTTTTTCATGGGTGAACTCGGGTGGGTTGTCCACGGAAAGTCCGGAAAGCGAGACCCCGACCCACGGAAACAGCGAAAGTGCCATATCCCCCGTGAGATGGACATCCAGCCCGAGGGCCTGGGATGCCTTCTGTTCGATGGCGGGTGTATAGGTTTCGATATCCACCAGAGCCGGAATCAGAAGCACCGCCAGCACCAAAAGGGCCAGAAAACTTCCGAAGAGGATCATGGTCCATTTGAACCATTTACCCATGGTGGCTCTCCGTCGGACACCCGTCGTCCGTCCTGTTCGAATCCTTGTTCATCGGCTGCATTACAGGGCAAACCCGGGGTGGTTTCAATCCGCCCCGGGAGATAGATTTACTGAATCCGCTTGAATTCGGCCCGCCGGTTCAGACGGCGGCCTTCATCGGTGCGGTTGGAGGCCGTGGGCCGGTGGAATCCGTATCCTTCTACCGTAAGCTGGTCCGGATTCACGTCTTTGCTCACCAGGTAGGAGGTCACAGCCATGGCTCGCCAATGGGAGAGCTTCATATTGTATTCCTCCGTCCAGATCGTACAGGTATGACCCTGAACCGCCAGTCGGACGCCTGGATTACGTTTCAGAACCCGGGCGATGTCGTCCAGCATCGGACGGTTCTCGGGTTTGATATTCCATTTGTTCAGATCAAACCGGACCTTGCCGAGGACCCAGCAGCCGTCCTTGTCCACCTGGGCCCCCTTGGGTGTGCCGGTACATTTGTCGACCTCATCGCATACACCGTCATTGTCTTGATCCGGGCAGGGTTCAAGGGCCTTGGTCGTTGGCTCGAAGGTTCGGCCCCTGTGGAACACGTCATGGACGAGGCGGTCCATGTTGTCGTCGGGAATCAGGTCGTTGTCGGTGACCATGTACCCGCATTTGCCTTCCCGGGCGATGTTCCTGAGCAGTTCGTACTCGTCATGATATTTGGGCCTGTTATTTGAGGTGTTCGCCTGTTCAAAGGGGATCTCGTCACCCACGGCCACTGTGTAAATACAGATGCGGTCGCCGTAGCGCTGCCGGATTCTTTTGGCCGCCTCCACCGGGTCTGGGTCTCGGGTCGGGATTTTGCCGTCGGTGACGATCACCAAAGCCAGGTATTCGTCTTCGGGGGCCAGAGAAAGGTCGTCACCGGCCTTGTCGATGGCCAGGGCCAGCGGGCTTTTGCCCCCGGCCCATCGGACGATTTCGATGGCCTTCGCAAACTCTTCACGGTCGTATGGAGCCATTCCGTACAGCAGGGAGGTTTCGGCGGTGAAGGCGCCGGATTGCCATCCGTACCGCCGAAGACCGCCGAAAAGGGACCGTTCGGGGGTCCTTTGGTTGAAGCGCCGGGCGATATCCTTGGCGACCTTGAGTTTGATTTGCTGCTGATGGGGCAGAAATTCAGACCCGGATGCGTCGAGAATCACCAAAAAATTATTCACCTCCTCTTCTATATAACGGCCGAATTCCGGTGTTCCCGGATCCACCACAAAAGAATCCGGAGATTGGGACGGCGGGGTCTGAGGGGATCTTTGGGCGGCATTCGCTTCCAGGCTTTCAACGGCTTCGGGGTCGAACCCCTGCTGCGGCGTCTGTGCCGCGCAACTCACCAGCACCATGCCGACTATCGTAAAAAGCACTACCCTCAGACAAGCTCTGGCCATCCTGTCACCTCCCGTGTCGTCGTCACCCGAATTCGTGAAAAGGCGTTTTCAGCGCACTGATGCCAAGCGTATGGTTTCTATTTATCTTCCGGCAGTTACAACCTCCCCATGGACCGCCGCAACCCCGGATTTCTTCTGTTGCCATCTTCATAGTATAAGTGTTTGAAAACTTCAACCTTTTCCTGAGAACCGGTTTAAAGTGCTCGGATTCATTCGATTCTACTACGATTTTTGATTCAACCCGACCCGTCGCCGCCGATCGGAACAGGTGGGGAAAATATGCTGATGGATACTGTACAACCCCTCTGGATTATGCCATAATATACCATATAATCGATTCAATAATATGGTGTTTTCCCCAAACAGGGATGTGGTCCCGCGGTATCTCAAACGGGGAGCATCATGGGATAACAACCTTCAGAGGAATCGCGAAACATGACCCAAGAGAACGACATCGTCCTGATTTATTTTGAAGACAAACCGCTCGTCTTCGCTCGTATCGAAGAAATTCATCCGGATGTCAAGCCGGACTGGTTTCAGGTGAAGCTGCTTCTGCTTCAGGTGCCTCTGCAGCCGGTGACATGGATTCTCCGCACCGCCTACATCAACGGAGATGAATTTACAATGAACGGAAAGCGGATGCGGCTGGAGCGGGTGGAGAATCCGGAAAAGACCGCGTCCGTCGATTCGGCCTCTTCGGATACGGAAGCGCAGGTGGAAAAAGGCGATGCCGCCGGGGATGCCAAAGTGATTTCACTGACCGATCGCAAGAAAAAATGAGACTGGATCTCCCCCTTACTATCGGTACCGTCGTACTTCCGAATCGAACTGTCCTGGCGCCCCTGGCCGGCATCACCAATCTGCCGCTGCGGATTCTGGCCAAGGAGGCCGGTTGCGGTCTGGTCTGCTCGGAGATGATCAGCTCCAACGGCCTGCTCCATGGCTCCCACAAAACCCGGCGTCTGCTGGACAGCACGCCCGAGGAAAAGCCGTTGTCGGTGCAGATCTTCGGGGCCGATCCCGAGATTATGGCCGAAGCCGCCCGACGGGTAGTGAACGGCGGGGCCGACATTCTGGATATTAATTTCGGGTGTTCTGTCAAAAAAGTGGTCAAAACCGGCGCCGGCGCCGCCCTCATGCGGACCCCCGAAAAAGCCCGGGCGGTGCTTCGGGCGGTCAGAAAAGCGATTTCGATTCCGCTGACGATCAAGATTCGAAGCGGCTGGGACGTCTCCGGAGAGGACGCCTGTGAGATCGCGCGGATCGCCGAAGACTGCGGTGTCGATGCGGTGGCGGTGCATCCGAGGACTGCGACTCAGGGATTTCGAGGGTGTGCCGACTGGTCTGTGATCTCCCGGGTCAAAAAATCGGTCTCCATTCCGGTGATCGGAAACGGAGACATTCAGACCCCCGAAGATGCCCTGAAGATGCGCACCGATACCGGCTGTGACGCGGTCATGATCGGGCGTGCGGCCATCGGCGCTCCCTGGATTTTTTCCGGGATTCCGGCCCTGGTGCGGGGGGAGGACCCGATCGACGAAACCATTCCCCTGCGCTTTGAGGTGATGACCCGCTATCTTCGGGCGTCGGTGGAATACCTCGGGGAAACCGATGCCTGCTACATGATGCGAAGCCGTTTGGGATGGTTTGTCAAGGGGCTTCCCCACAGCAGCCTTTTCAGAGAGTCCATCAAGCGAATTTCCAGCGAATCCGAGGGGCTGGCGCTGATTCACGGCTATCGAAGAAGGCTTATCGGTTCGACGGACCGTCCCGGTGACGAACCCGTCGGTGTGCCTTCCGACGCATCCGCCGCAGCGGTATGACCGAGCCTTCCTCAGAAAGGAACGAATATGTCGGATTTCTCAAGGGCCGCCGGGCAACGGACCATCCCGGTTTTATGGACCGGCTGGATGCCGAACAGGAGGGAGGACCGGGTGGTGATCGACGGATCGCTGGTGACCAGCCGAGGTCCCGGGACGGCCCTCGAATTCGCCCTTCAGTTGGTGGCCCTGCTCTATGATGACCAGAAAGCGTCGGAGGTGGCCGAGCCCATGGTGGTGAAGGGGTAGCGGTTTGGTACTGAATACGGTGGGGAGAATTCCATGAAATCGTCCTGAAAGGAGAATGTCCATGCCGATGATAAAAATCTTACAGGAAGCAAAAAAGTTTGAAATTCAGCCTTTCAAGCGGCCCAAACATATCGCCGATTTAAAAGAGGAGAACGTTCCCTTTTCCGGTTCTCCCCTGCGCCATCCCCATGACACCTCTAAAATCATTCTGGTGGTCGATCCTTACAGCAACAACACCTTTTATTATGAATTCAAAATCGAAGATATCGCGTTTGTGGAAGAATTGCCTTCGGTGGTGAGCATCGAAGGGGAAAGCATCAATATGGCCCGGGTCTGGATCACGAAGCGGAGAGTCGGGGTTCGGTGCACCCCCTTCGTGGTGGAGGATATCAAACAGGTTCAGCGGTAGCGGATTTTTTTCGACCCAGAAACGCCTTCGGGGAATTTCCCTGAAGGCGTTTCTTTGTGGTCGGCATCGGAAAGACCGGAGGTTGCGGGGTTCGCTATGCCGCCTTGGACAGTTTCACGGCGCAGACCTTGTACTCCGGAATGCCGGAAACCGGATCAAGGGCCGCATTGGTCAGCTTGTTGGCCGCCGCTTCCGCGTAATGGACGGGGATGAACACCGTTCCCGCCAACGCCTTTGTGGAGACCTTGACCCGGACCAGAATGCTGCCCCGGCGGGAGGCCATTTCGACCATATCTCCGTTTTTGATGTCGTAAGCCCGGGCATCCGCCGTGGAGATTTCCACAAAGCTTTCCGGCGCCTTGAAATTGAGGCCGGCCGATTTTCGGGTCATGGTGCCGGTGTGGTATTGATACAGGACCCCTCCCGTCGTCAATTTCAATGGGTATTCCTCATCCGCGGGCTCCGCCGGGGGGATATAATCGATGGCGTGAAAATTGCCCAGACCGATGGGGAACTGATCTTTGTGCAGGATCGGAGTGCCCGGATGTTCGGTATCGGGGCAGGGCCAGTGAATTCCTTCATAGGCGATGCGGTTATAGGTGATTCCGCCGTAGGAGGGGGTGACCGCGGCGATCTCCGCCATGATGGCCTCGGCACTCGGGTATTTCATTTCATACCCCATCCGGGTGGCGATTTCGCAGGTGATCTCCCAGTCGGTTTTGGCCCCGGCGGGCGGTTCCACCGCCTTTCGAATCCGCTGCACTCGGCGCTCGGTATTGGTGAAGGTGCCGTCTTTTTCCGCAAAGCAGGCAGCCGGCAGGACCACATCCGCCTTCCGGGCGGTTTCGGTCAGAAAGATGTCCTGGACCACGAGAAAATCGAGTTCGGCTATCGATTTCTCGAGGCGATTCAGGTCGGGATCGGAGACCAGCGGGTTTTCCCCGATGATATACAGGGCCTTGATTTCGCCCGTGAGCGCCTTGGGGATCATTTCGGTCATCTTGAGACCGACCTTGTCGCTCAGCCCGGTCACACCCCACGCCTCTTCCATCTTTTTTTTGGCATCGGCGCTGGTCACCGGCTGATTCCCGGTGTAGACATTGGGCAGAATGCCCATATCGCAGGCGCCTTGCAGGTTGTTCTGGCCGCGGAGCGGGTTGATCCCGCCGCCTTCGACCCCCATGTTGCCGCATAGCATGGCCAGGTTGGCCAGGGATTTGACGTTGTCGGTGCCGGTGATGTGCTGGGTGATGCCCATGCAGTAAAGAATGGACCCGGCTTTTGCGGAGGCGTACATTCGAGCCGCACCCTCGATCTGGGCCGCCGGAATGCCGGTCACCTCCTCCACGTACTCGGGGGTGAACTTTTCCACCGTCTTTCGAAGGTCTTCGAACCCCTGGGTTCGATTCTTTACAAAATCCTTGTCGTAGAGATCTTCCTTGATGATGACGTGGATCAATCCGTTGATCCAGGCCACATCGGTGCCCAGATTGGGGCGGAGCCATTGATGGGCGAAACGGGTCATGCGAATTTGCCGGGGATCGACCACGATCAGCCGGGCGCCTTTGAACTTCAAGGCACGCTTCACAAAAGAAGAGATGACCGGATGGTTTTCGGTGGTATTGGACCCGGCAATCAGGATGACATCGGCTTTTTCGATATCGCCGATGGTGTTCGTCATCGCGCCGCTTCCGAATGCTGCGGTCAGACCGGCTTCGGTGGCGCTATGACAGAGGCGGGTGCAGTGGTCGATGTTGTTGGTTTTCAATACCGCCCGGGTGTACTTGCTGGCGACGTAGTTCTCCTCGTTGCTGATGCGGGCCGATGAGAGGACCCCGATGCTGTCGCCGCCGTGGGCCTTCTGAATCCGGCCGAGGCTTTGGGCCACCCGGTCGAGGGCTTCGTCCCAGGAGGCCTCCCTGAACTCGCCGTTTTCCTTGATAAGCGGTTGGGTAAGCCTTTCCGGGGAACTGATGAAGTCATATCCGAAACGGCCTTTGACGCAGAGAGAGCCGTAATTGGGAGCCACGTCCTCGGCACCGGTCACCTTGACCACCTTGCCGTTTTTGGTGTGAAGATGGATTTGGCACCCGACGCCGCAGTAGGTGCAGGTGGTGCGGGTTTTTTTCGTCTCCCAGGGGCGGACGTCATACCGGGGGTCTTTTTCCTCCAGCGCGGCCACCGGGCAAGACTGGACGCATTCTCCGCAGAAGACACAATCCGAATCTTTGTAGGGGCGGTCCCCGGCCGCGATGATCTTGGTGGCGGTGCCTCTGAAGCCGAAGCTGATGGCGTTGTTGACCTGGACGTCGCAGCAGGCCTGCACACAGCGGCCGCATTTGATGCATCTGGAAAAATCCCTTACGATAAAAGGGTTGACGTCTTCCAGAGGATAGGGAACCTCGGTGCGGGGGAAGCGTTCGGCGGAGACCTGGTATTTATACGCCAGGTGCTGGAGTTCGCATTCTCCCCAGGCCGGGCACATCTCTTCGGTTTTGTCGTACCGACTCACCTCCAGCTGAAACTGGGTCCAGTCCTGATCGTCCGCGACCCGGGCCGCGCAGTTGTGGTTTCCGGAAGAGAGCAGCAGTTGAATGATCAGTCGGCGGGCTTCGATGACCTTGGCAGACTCCGTCTGCACTTCCATGCCTTTGCCGGCCGGCGCCGCACAGGAGGCGATCAGGCTTCTGGCCCCCTTGACCTCCACCACACACACTCGGCATTGGCCGGTGGGGGAGGCCTTTTTCAAATAACACAGGGTCGGAATTTCGATGCTGTTTTTTCTCGCGACCTGAAGAATCGTTTCTCCGGGAGAGAATGGGAGCTCATTCCCATTAATGATGATCGTGTTTTCTGCAGACATGCGCGTCTATCTCCTTGGTGGATTTGATCGTTTCTTTAATGCGTTTTATTAAAGGAAGTTATAGCTTTTGTCAATCGGGGATTTCGTCCGGATAAATCTCTTCCGCAACCACTCGGCGGTAAATCCATACCCCGACCGCCGACCCGACCATATCGGCCAGAAAGTCCATCCCGTCGGCGCTTCGATACGCGACGAAATACTGGTGAATTTCATCGGAAAGCCCGAACAGGGCGGCGGAGAGAATGCTGAAAGCCATCCGTTTCCGGATCTCCATTTGATTCCAGGTGCGGGTATAGGCTCGAAAGAAGAGAATGCCGAGCAGTCCGTACATGGCCGCGTGAACCCCTTTGTCCAGGTGCGGAATCTTCAGACCGGTGCTCGGGGCGGGGAATGCGGACTGGGTAAATATGAGAACGAGATATAGAAGCAGCGGGAGCCAGTAGAAAAAAAAGATTCGGAATTTCGGCATGGGCTGCAGGGGAGGCGGTGCACCTCCCCGATAAACGATCATTCCGCGAAAATTTCCAGGTCCGGTTTCCGGGTCTGGATATGGGCCAGCACCTTTTCCAGGAATTCAGCCCGGGGGATGCCGTATTTGACCGCGCCGTCCAGGGTGCGCACCGACAGGGTGTCGGCCGATTTCTCTTTTTCGCCGATGGTCAGAATCAGAGGGATGTAGTCGAGCTGGGCCTCCCGGACTTTTTTGTTGAGGCTTTCAGTTCGGTGATCCACCCGGGTGCGGAGTCCGGCCGCGTCCAGAACCGTCCGAACCTCGTCGGCATAGGGGATCAGATCGTCATTGATGGGCAGCAGAATCGCCTGAACCGGTGCCAGCCACAGGGGAAATTTACCGCCGTAGTGTTCCACCAGGATTCCGAAGAAGCGTTCGATGGAGCCGTAAATGACCCGGTGGATCATCACCGGCCGGTGCCGTTCGTTGTCTCGGCCCACATAGGTGAGATCGAACCGTTCCGGCAGGGACATGTCGAGCTGCACGGTGCCGCACTGCCAGGTTCGTCCCAGGGCGTCCTTGATGTGGATGTCGATTTTGGGGCCGTAAAAGGCGCCGTCTCCTTCGTTGATCCTGTACTCCCGGCCGTAGGTGTTGAGGGCCGAACGAAGCCCTTCGGTGGCCTGTTCCCACTGCTGGTCGGTGCCGATCGATTTCTCCGGCCGGGTGGAGAGTTCCAGGTGAAACCCGAGCCCGAAGGTGGAATAAATCCGGTCCACCAGCCGAAGCACCCCGAGAATTTCGCTTCCGATCTGATCCGGGGTCATGAAGATGTGGGCGTCGTCCTGGTGGAAGGCCCGCACCCGGAACAGACCCGACAGCACCCCGCTCAACTCGTGCCGGTGGACCAGTCCGATCTCCGCCGCCCGCAGGGGCAGGTCCCGGTAGGAATGGGTCCGGGTATTGTACAGCAGCATTCCGCCCGGGCAGTTCATCGGTTTGATGGCCACATCCGTTTCGTCGATACGGGTGGTATACATATTCTCCCGGTAGTTCTCCCAGTGGCCGCTTTTTTCCCACAGCTCCCGGTTGAGGATCAGCGGGGTTTTGGTTTCCACATACCCGGCACTCCGGTGCTCTTCCCGCCAGTATTCCAGAAGGGTGTTCCAGATCACCATGCCGCGGGGATGAAAAAAGGGCATGCCGGGGGCCTCTTCATGAAAGCTGAACAGATCCAGCCGGGTGCCCAGTTTGCGGTGGTTGCGCTTTCGGGCCTCTTCTAGAAAGTGGAGGTAGGACTTGAGTTCCTTCTTGTCGAAAAAGGCGGTGCCGTAAATTCGCTGAAGCTGGGCCTTGGTCTGGTCCGCACGCCAATAGGCGCCGGAGACCTTGAGCAGCTTGAAGGATTTGATGAATCCGGTGTGGGGCACGTGGGGGCCCCGGCACAGATCGGTGAAATTTCCCTGCTCGTAAAAGGAGATGGTGCCGTCCTCCAGGTCCGATATCATTTCCCGTTTGTAGGGTTCGTCCCGATAAAACGCCAGGGCTTCATCCTTGGAGACTTCCCGCCGCTGAATCGGCAGCTTGGCCTTGACGATGTTTTTCATTTCGGCTTCGATCTTGGGAAAATCCTCTTCGGAAATCGGGGCCATATCGATATCGTAATAAAACCCGTCCTCCACCACCGGACCAATGGTCAGCTTGGCGTCGGGATACACCCGCAGGATCGCCTGGGCCATGGCATGGGCCGCGCTGTGGCGCATGATCTCCAGCGCCTCCGGGTCCCTGGTGGTGATCAGTCGAACCCGGGTATCTTCGGTGATTTTTTTATTCAAATCCACCACATGGCCGTTGAGCTGCATGGCCACGCAGTTGCGGGCCAGCCCCTCGGAAATGGATTTGGCTACATCCAGCCCGGTGGGCACATTTTCAAACTGTTTCGTGCTCCCATCCGGGAGCGTGATATTCACCATGGTATTCACCTGATGTCGCATATTGATTGGATACGAATGACAAAAATATGAGTTTCTTATAATAAAACATAAAACAGTAGAAGAAAGCCCGATTCGGGTCAAGAAAAAACTCGGATCGAAATCCCGGACCTCTTTTTTGACAATCCTGAATCCGAGTGGTATATCGTTTAAATAATTGAGATAGACTTCATCCGTGCGGTTTTCCGGTTGAAACTCCTTTGAATGAGAAAAGCGCTTGAAAGCGGCTGTTGAAAATATTCACCGAGACCCTGAAAACGAAACAGAGCTACCATGATCGAGCCTATCGGCAATCCGATATCGGAACCGTCCCCTGCCCGCTTCGAGATGATCGACACCTTTTCGACCCTAACCGATTTCGTCCGCGCCCTGGCCGGTGAAGCGCGGATCGCTGTCGACCTGGAGGCCGATTCCATGTACCATTTTCGAGAAAAGGTCTGTCTGCTCCAGATGGCGAGCCGTGATCGCAATGTCATTATCGATCCGCTCAAACTGGAGGACCTTTCGCCGCTCCAGCCGATTTTTGCCGATTCGTCGGTTCAAAAGGTGTTTCACGGCGCAGACTATGATATTCGATCCCTGCACCGGGATTTTCGGATCACCGTCCACAATCTTTTCGATACCCAGATCGCCTGCCGGTTTTTAGGCTACGCGGAAACCGGACTGGAGGCGGTGCTTCACCGCCATTTCGATATTTCCCTGGATAAAAAATACCAGAAAAAGGACTGGTCCGCCCGCCCCCTGCCGCCGGAGATGCTCGCCTATGCGGCCCAGGACACCTCCTACCTGATCCCGCTGGCCGAAAAGCTGATTCGGGAACTGATCGACAAAGGGCGTCTCGACTGGGTGCTCGAAGAATGTCAACTGCTGAGCCGGGTCCGGACGGTATCGGATGAAGACGAGCCCCTGTTCATGAAATTCAAGGGAGCGGGCCGGCTTCGCCGCCGAAGTCTGGCGGTGCTGGAAAATATTCTTCAACTTCGCCGGGAGATCGCCCGCAAGAAAGACCGCCCGCTCTATATGGTCTTCGGCAACCGGGCCGTTATGGACATCGCCAAGGCCAAACCGGTAACCTCGGAGCGTCTGGAAAAGGGCGGCGTCCTCAGCAAAAAACAGATCGGAATGTACGGCCCGGCGGTAATACAGGCGGTGAAAGAGGCCCTGGATATGCCGGAGGAAGAACTGCCGGTCTATCCGAGAAAAAAAGCGCCGGCGGCATCCCCCAAGGTGCCTGAACGGGTCAAAGGGCTCAAGGCCTGGCGGGATCGGCGGGCCGAGGAACTCGGTGTCGATCCGGCCATCGTCTGCACCAGATCGTTGATGACCGCTATCGCCCGGGAAAACCCGACCGATGTTGCGGCCCTGGCCGAGATCGAAGAGATGCGGGACTGGCAGCGGAAGGCCTTCGGAGAAGAGATCATCGCATCTCTGCCCAAGGAAAAACCCCGCAAGAGCCGGTCCCGAAAACGCGGCTTGCGATAGCCGGGGTGGGGTGTTTGAAACCGGATTTTTTCCCGCTGCCCGGGGATCAAGACCGAACAGAATCGAACGGAGTGTATATGACGGAAACGCGGATTCAGTTCCAGGCCGGACCCCATCTTCTGGAGGGCCTGTTCCGCCGGGGACGCAAAGCAAAAGGTGCGGTGATCACCCATCCCCACCCCCTCTACGGCGGGGATATGAGCAATTATGTGGTGGAGGCGGCGGCCCGGGTGCTTCAAAACAGCGGGTTCGCCACCCTGCGCTTCAACTTTCGGGGAGTCGGGGCCAGTCAGGGCCGGCACGAGAGCGGAATCGGCGAGAGGGAGGATGTACGGGCCGCCCTGGACTATCTCAGGGGCCAGGGGGTTTCAGAAACGGATCTCTACGGGTATTCCTTCGGTGCCTGGGTCAATGCGCATCTGGACTGCCAGCGCGATCTAATCGCACGAATGGTGATGATCTCTCCGCCGGTCAATTTCATCGCCTTCGATGAAGTCGGTCCGCTCCCGTGCCTCGGGTCGGCGGCAGTCGGCGATGGGGATGAGTTCGCCGACACCGAACGGGTCCGATCTCTCCTGGACCGATGCAATCCCAATGCCCGAATGGACGTCATTCACGATACGGACCATTTCTACAGCGGCGCTCTGAAGGATCTGGAAGCATTTCTAAAGGACGATCTGCGAAGCTCGGAATCGGGTTGAAAACCGGCCTGCAGCCAACCCCTCATCGTCGGAAACCGGTTTTTTGCCTTTACCGGGCGGAACGGCTTTCCCGAACCTGCGCCTTCAGCCAATTCAGCCAGGGTTCCAGGCCGTCTTCGGTTTTGGCGGACAGCTGGAAAATCGGCATCTCCGGATGGACCTGATGGATAAAGCCCTCCGCCGCCGCCATATCGAAATCGAGATACGGAAGCAGGTCGGTTTTGTTGAGAACGGCCGAATCGCACTTCCGGAACATGTGCGGGTATTTGGCCGGCTTGTCTTCCCCTTCGGTGACGCTGAGCACCACCGTGCGTGCGTTTTCACCGATATCGAATTCAGCCGGGCAGACCAGATTGCCGATGTTTTCCACGATCAGCAGATCGAGTTTTTCCAGGTCAAATTCGTCTGCCGCATTGCCGATCACGTGGGCGGCGAGATGGCAGTCTCCGCCGAAGGCGTCGGTGTTGACTTGCGTAACCGGCGCGCCCGAGCGGGCCAGCCGGTCCGCATCGTTGGTGGTGCAGATGTCCCCCACAATGACCCCGCACCGAACCTTCGGCATGATGCGGACCAACGTTTTTTCCAGCAGGGTCGTCTTTCCCGATCCGGGGGAACTCATCATGTTGAGTACAAACACCCCGGCGGCCGCAAACCGTTCCCGGTTTTGCCGTGCATGCGCGTCATTGGTGTCCAGAACCTTGCGGGCGATCTCGACTTCCATAGAATCATTTCCTTTTGAATTTATCTCGTTCCCGGGCCGGCCGATGGGGTCTTTTTACAGTGAGACATCCGGCTGACCGTTTCGGCCACCCCGGGATCTTTTCCCGGTCCGGCAAGAACTCGCTGTCGCTCAGACAGCTTCCCGGCCCGGGAAAAGATCCCGGGGCGGCCTTCACTCAGGATTGGCCGGAACGCGTTAATCGGCGATTTCGATGGAGATGATGTCGAGTTCCCGGCCCGAAATCACCTCCACCGATCCGCTGCTGCATGATTTGCACCGAAACACGGCGTCCTCGATGGTCCACTGAATTCCGCAGTCCCGGCATCGGGCCATCACCGGCGCGACCTCGATATGGAGGATCGCGCCTTCCAAAGGGGTGCCTTTGGTGATGACCTTGAAGCAGAACCGCAGGCTGTCGGGTACCACCGAGGAGAGCTTGCCGATTTTGAGATTCACCTGCTCTACCCGCGGGTTTTGAATGTGCTCGGGGATGGAGTCGGCGGCGATTTTCACCACCTGCATGGCGATTCCCATTTCGTGCATCGAATCGGTGTCCTCTCTTTAGGAAAAGACCTCGGCGCAGACATCCCCGAGGTAGGCCAGGTTTTCGCACACATGGATGCCGTTTTCCTTCATGGCGGCGATCTTGCTCTGGCCGGTGCCGCTGCTGCCGCTGATGATGGCCCCGGCATGGCCCATGCGCCGGCCCGGAGGTGCCGTCAGCCCGGCGATGAATCCCACCACCGGCTTGGTGACGTTTGCCTTAATGTATTCGGCCGCCTCTTCTTCGGCGCTGCCGCCGATCTCTCCGATCATCACGATGCCCGTAGTGGCGTCGTCCTTTTGAAATTCGGAGAGGCAGTCGATAAAGTTGGTGCCGTTGACCGGGTCGCCGCCGATCCCGATGCAGGTGGTCTGGCCCAGACCGGTCAGGGTCAGGGCATGGACCGCTTCATAGGTGAGGGTTCCGGACCGGGAGACCACCCCGATGCGGCCGGGCTGATGAATCACCCCCGGCATGATCCCGATCTTGCACTCGCCCGGGGTGATGATGCCCGGGCAGTTGGGGCCGATCAGCCGGACCGGTTTGTCTTTGATATAGTTCTTGACCCGCATCATGTCCATGACCGGGATGCCTTCGGTAATGCAGACGATCAGGGGAACTTCCGCGTCGGCCGCCTCCATGATGGCGTCGGCGGCGAAGGGCGGGGGCACGAAGATCATGCTGGCGTCGGCCCCGGTGGCTTTCACGGCGCCCCGGACCGTATTGAAGACCGGAACCGCGTCCATCTTCTGGCCGCCCTTGCCCGGGGTGACCCCGGCCACCACCCGGGTGCCGTATTCGACACATGCACGGGTATGAAACTGGCCCTCTTTGCCGGTGATTCCCTGCACCAAAAGTCTTGTATCCTTGTCGACGAATATACTCACGGTTGTTTCCTCGCTTCACATGTGGGTTACTGGATGACTTCCTTGAGCTTTGCGGTGGCGTCCTTGAGATCGACGGCGTTGATCAGTTCCAGGCCGGACTCCTTGAGGATTTTGCGTCCCTCCGCCAGGTTGGTCCCCTCCATTCGAATGATCACCGGCACCCGCATCCCCACCTTCTCGGCCGCCTGGACCACGCCGTTGGCCAGCCGGTCGCAGCGGAGAATTCCGCCGAAGATGTTGATGAGAATGGCCTGGACGTTTTCATCGCTCTGTAGGATCCGGAACCCGTTTTCGATCTGCTCGGCGCTGGCGCCGCCCCCTACATCCAGAAAGTTGATCGGTTTGCCGCCGGCGAATTTGATGCAGTCCATGGTGGCCATGGCCAGCCCGGCGCCGTTGACCATGTTGCCCACGTTTCCGTCGCCGCCCAGGTGGATGTAGTTGAGCTGATGCTGAGAGGCCTCCACCTCGGTGGGATCTTCTTCGCCCAGGTCCCGGTACTCCTTGACGTCGGGATGGCGGTAGAGGGCGTTGTCGTCGAAATCCATCTTGGCGTCCAGGGCGATCACCTCGTTTTCGGCGGTCAGCACCAACGGATTGATCTCCACCATGGAGCAGTCATAATCGACGGCCAGTGTAAACAGGTTTTTGAGCAGCACCATGAAGGATTTCAGGGCCTCCTTAGGGATGTTGAGGCCGAAAGCGGCCTCCCGCAGGTGGTAGCCCTGAATCCCGGCCATCAGGTCCACATAGACCTTGATGATCTTTTCCGGGGTCTTTTCGGCCACCTCTTCGATGTCCATGCCGCCGGCCTCGCTGGCCATGATGATCATCTTGGCGGTGGCCCGGTCGGGCAGAATGGACAGGTAGAGCTCCTTGGCGATGTTGAGGCCCTGTTCGATCAGGAGCTTCTGAACTTTTTTTCCCTCGGGCCCGGTCTGTTTGGTGACAAGTGTCATTCCCAGTATCTGGTCGGCATAGGTTTTGAACTCCTCCGGATTTTTGGCCACCTTGACCCCGCCGCCTTTGCCCCGGCCCCCGGCATGGATCTGGGCCTTGACCACCACCGGGTATTCCCCGAGCTTGTCCGCCGCCGAATGCGCTTCCGCCAGGCTGAAGGCGACCCCGCCGTCCGGAACCGCCACGCCGTATTTTCTGAAAAGTTCCTTCGCTTGATATTCGTGGATCTTCATAATCCCTGCTTCCTTATTGGTTGAAGAGTTTTCGAAAAAGGCATTCATCCCGAGATCTTGAGAATGCAGGCGGGCCGGAATGATCCGGTCCCGCCCGCTTCGGGAATTCGGTCGGTTTAACCGATGACGCAGAGCACGGCGTTTTTGGCCACCGAGTCGCCGCTGGAAAAATTGATGGCCTTGACGGTGCCGGCTATCGGCGAGGGCAGGGCGTTTTCCATCTTCATGGCCTCCAGAATCACCACCGTTTCTCCGGCTTCCACGGAATCCCCCACCTGTTTCGCATAACTGACGATCATGCCGGGCATGGGGGCCTTGACCGGGGTGCCTTCCACATCGGTGGCGGCCGGGGCGGCCGGCGCCGCTTTTTCTTTCTTTCCCGCCGGTTTGGGCGGGGCCGGCGCTTTGGGCGCTGCGGGCTTGGCCGGTGCCGGTCTGGCGGCCGTCGCCGAAGCCGGTGCGGCTTCGGTCGGGGCCTGGTGAGAGATCATCGGCAAGCCCTCGGGAGCTTCCACCTCGACCTCGAAGTATTCGTCATCCACAAACACATTGAAGGTGCGAAGATTTTCCCCTTTTTCCGGGGCTTCCTTCTTTTCCATCAGCTTGCCGGCCTTGGCCTTCTTGACCAGTTCCTCTTCCTTCTTGGCGTCTTCCAGTGTGCGGGGTTTGACCTCCTCGGGCGGTTCCTCCACGCCGTACTTCCATTTGAGGAATTTCTTTCCGGTGACCGGATAAATGGCATACAGAATCAGGTCGTCGATGTCCTTGGCCAGATCCCCGATCTCTTCTTTGGCCTTGTCGAGTTCGGGCTCCAGCACCTCGGCCGGACGCACGCTGATCGGCTCTTCGCCTCTGGGATAGCCCTTCAGCGCCTTTTTCTGCACCTCGGGGTTGATCGGCACCGCGGTCTTGCCGTAGAGGCCGTAGCAGAGATCCTTGACCTGGCCGGTGATCATTTTATAGCGCTCGTTCTCGTCGTCGAAGAGCACGTTGTTGACGGTCTGGATGCCCACGATCTGGCTGGTGGGGGTGACCAGGGGGATCTGGCCCAGATCTTTGCGGACCTTGGGCAGCTCTTCGTAGACCTCGTTGATGCGGTCCAGGGCGTCCATTTCCCGAAGCTGGTTGACCAGGTTGGAGAGCATCCCGCCCGGGGTCTGGTGAAGCAGTACGTTGATGTCGATGATGGAGACCTTGGAGTCGTCGAGCAGGTGTTTGTACTTGGGCATCACCTCTTTTTCCAGGATCTGGTTGATCTTGGCCAGAAGCTCGATGTCGAACCCGGTGTCCCGGTTGGTGCCGAGAAGGGTCATCACCAGCGGTTCGACGGCTGCGTGGGAGGTCCGGTAAGCGTAAGGGGTCATGCAGGTGTCGATGATGTCCACCCCGGCCTCGATCGCCTTGAGATGGGTCATGGGCGACATTCCGGAGGTGAAGTGGCTGTGGAGATGAATCGGAAGCTTGACCGTCTCCTTGAGCGCCTTCACCAGCTCATAGGCGTCGTAGGGGGCCATCAGGCTGGCCATGTCCTTGACGCAGATGGTGTCTGCGCCCATGTTCTCGAGGTCCTTGGCCTTGCTGACGTAATACTCGAGGTTGTAGACCTCTCCGCCCAGCCGGGGTTCGGTCAGGCTGTAGCAGATGCAGCCCTGGAAGTGCTTGCCGGAGGCCTTGATCGCCTTGACCACGGTTTCGAAGTTCCGGTAGTCGTTGAGGGCGTCGAAGGTACGGAAGATGTCCATTCCGTTGGCCGCTGCCCGCTCCACGAAGGCTTTGGCCACATCGTCTGCGTAGTTGCGGTATCCCACCAGGTTCTGGCCCCGAAGGAGCATGGAAAAGGGGGTTTTTTTGAAGTACCGCTTCAGGGTCCGGATCCGCTCCCACGGGTCTTCATTGAGAAACCGGTGCATGGTGTCGAAGGTGGCCCCGCCCCAGGTCTCTACCGCCCAGAATCCAACCTGGTCCATGAGTTCGGCCACCGGAATCATGTCCTCGGTCCGCCCCCGGGTGGCGAACAGCGACTGATGCCCGTCCCGAAGGCTCAGATCCATGATCTTCACCGGATTTTCCGCCTCGGGTCTGTCCTTGTCGTAATTCATCTCGGTCCATTTAACTTCTGTGTGATCGGTCGTCATGTTGCGATTCTCCCCTTATAGAATGATTGAACACGTTGTGGTTTCATTTTCAAAACGGTCCCTGCAAGATTATCGGACCCGTCCGCCGTGGAATGCCTTGAGCTGCATCAGATTGCGCAGGTGCATCGCATCCTGGCGCCCGCTCATACCCCACATCGAGGGCGGCGGCGTCGGTTTGGGCGCCGGCTCCGCCGCCGCGGCCGCCTGGGCCTGCATCATGGCGGCCTCTTCGGCCTGCATGTAGGCGATCACCGCCGAAATAACCGCGGCCCGCTTCCGCTTTTCTCTTTCCTTGTCTTGTTTTTTTGTAGCCATGGAATCTCCCTGTTCAGCTCGGGTTTTTAAAAAGGTCGCGGTACGGTTACAGTGGAATATTGCCGTGTTTTTTGGGCGGTCTCAGTTCCCGTTTGGTGCACAGCACATCCAGGGCTTCGATGAGCCGGGGCCGGGTGTCCCTGGGGGTGATGACGGCGTCGATGTAGCCCCGGTTGGCGGCCCGATACGGATTGGAGAAGAGTTCTTCGTATTCCTCGATCTTCTCCTGGCGCTTGGCCGCCGTGTCTTCAGCCGCCTGAATTTCCTTGCGGTGGATGATGTTGGCGGCCCCGCCGGCGCCCATGACCGCGATTTCGGCGGTGGGCCAGGCGATGGCCATATCCGCCCCCAGGTCCCGGGAACACATGGCGAGATAGGATCCGCCGTAATCCTTTCGGGTCACCAGCAGGATTTTGGGCACGGTGGCTTCGGAGTAGACCCAGAGCAGTTTGGCGCCGTGGCGGATGATGCCGCCCCATTCCTGTTCGCTGCCGGGCAGGTAGCCGGGCACGTCGGCGATGGTGAGCAAGGGAATATTGAAGGCGTCGCAGAATCGGATGAACCGGGAGGCCTTGTCCGAGGCGTTGATATCCAGAGCCCCGCCCATGTAGGAGGGTTGGTTGGCGATGATGCCTACGGAGCGGCCGCCCAGCCGAGCCAGCCCCACGATGATGTTCTGGGCGAACAGCTCGTGCGGTTCATAGAAATCCCCGTTGTCCACGATGGAGCGGATCACGTCCCGCATTTCATAGGATTTGTTGGGGTTGTCGGGGACGATGGCGTCGAGCGCCGGGTCGGTGCGGTTGGGATCGTCGCCGGTGTCGACCATCGGCGGATCTTCCATGTTGTTGGAGGGCAAAAAGGAGAGCAGGGTCTTGATGCCGTCGATGGCCTCCGCTTCGGTTTCGCAGGCGAAGTGGGATACCCCGCTCTTTTCGCTGTGGGCCAGAGCCCCGCCCAGATCTTCGAAGCTGATCTCTTCCCCGGTGACCGCCTTGATCACCTGAGGACCGGTGATAAACATGTAGCTGGTGTTACGGACCATGTAGATGAAGTCGGTCATGGCCGGGGAGTAGACCGCCCCGCCGGCGGTGGTGCCCAGAATGGCCGAAATTTGGGGGATCACCCCGGAAGCGATCGAGTTGCGGTAGAAGATCTGCCCGTAACCGGAGAGGGCGTCCACCCCTTCCTGAATTCGGGCACCGCCGGAATCGTTGAAGCCGACAAAGGGTGCGCCGGCTTTGAGGGCCATGTCCATCACCTTGCAGATCTTCTTGGCGTGCATCTCCCCCAGACTGCCGGCCCGGGCGGTGAAGTCCTGCGAAAAGGCGAAAACCGGCCGTCCGTTGACCTTGCCGTACCCGGTGATGACCCCGTCCGCCGGGATTTCGACCTTTTCCATGCCGAAGTTGACGCAACGGTGCTTGACGAACATGTCGATCTCCCGGAATGTGGACGGATCGAACAGAAGATCCAGACGCTCGCGAGCGGTCAGTTTGCCTTTTTCCTTGTGCTTGGCAACCGCCTTCTCGCCGCCCATCTCACGAATCTTCGCTTCCCGATCCTTGAGATCCTTGATCTTGTCTGCAACAGTTCCCTTCATCTCAATATCCTTTCATATCTGCAGTTGAACGGTTAAAATCGATATGGAAATAAGGATTTCGTATCCATATTTTATTCAGATTCGGCCGGTTTGACGCATTCGTCCAGAAAAGCCAGCAGCTGATCCGCTGCGAGCGTCGGGGCGGTTCGGCCTTCGGCCACCTCTTTTTTGAGCACCGGAAGACGCGCCTTCACATAGGGGCTGTTGTAAAACCAGTGTTCGAGCCCCTCCTTGACCAGAAACCACATCCATTCCATGGCCTGGCGTCGGCGCATTTCGGCCATCTCGCCGCTGTCGGTCATCACCTGCCGGTGCTTCAGAACGGTCTCCCAGATCTCCTCGATGCCGGTGGTTTCCAGCGCGCTGCAGGTCAGCACCGGGGGGGACCAGTTGGGAGAGGCCGGGTTCAGCAGGTGAAGGGCGTTTTCATATTCTCTTCGGGCCCGTTTGGCCCGATCGAGGTTGTCTCCGTCGGCTTTATTGACGGCAATGGCGTCGGCCACCTCCAGAACCCCTTTTTTGATGCCCTGAAGCTCGTCCCCGGCCCCGGCGATCATCAGTACCAGAAAAAAGTCGACCATGGAGGCCACCGTCGTCTCCGACTGGCCCACCCCCACCGTCTCCACGATGATGACATCAAAGCCTGCCGCCTCGCAGACCAGCATCGTCTCCCGGGTCTTTCGGGCCACCCCGCCCAGGGTGCCGCTGGAGGGAGAGGGCCGAATGAAGGCCATCTCGTTGACCGAGAGTTTTTCCATGCGGGTCTTGTCCGCCAGAATCGAGCCGCCGCTCCGGGTGGAACTGGGGTCGACCGCCAGCACCGCCACCCGTTTTCCCTTTCGGGTGAGCATGGTGCCGAAGCTTTCGATGAAGGTCGACTTTCCCGCCCCCGGCACCCCGGTGATGCCGAGGCGCACCGCTTTTCCGGTATGTTCCAGGAGCCGGTCGATAATGGTTCGGGCCAGATCCTGATGGATGGGCAGTCCGCTTTCGATCAGGGTGATGGTTCTGGACAGGATCAGCCGATTGCGGTCCAGAACCCCCCGGACATAGTATTGCGGGTCTTTTTCCATAAAATCAGGCCGGGTATTTTTCTTCCAGCAGGTTGAGCACCTTATTGGCGGAATCGGTAATGGAGGTGCCGGGTCCGAACACCGCCTGAACCCCGGCCTCATAGAGGAACGGGTAGTCGGCCGGCGGAATCACGCCGCCGGCGATCACCATGATGTCCTCGCCGCCCGCCTTTTTGAGCTCCTCGATGAGGGCCGGCACCAGATACTTGTGGCCGGCCGCCAGGCTGGAGGCGCCCACCAGGTGGACGTCGTTTTCGATGGCCATCTTGGCGGCCTCCTCCGGGGTCTGGAACATGGGGCTGATGTCGACGTCGAAGCCGAGATCCGCGTAGGAGGAGGCCACCACCTTGATGCCCCGGTCGTGTCCGTCCTGGCCCATTTTGGTGACCAGAATTCGGGGCCGCCGCCCCTGTTTTTCCATGAAGGTCTCGGTCCGTTTGCGAAGCGCGTCGATCACCCCCTGGTTGCCCGCGTATTCCGATGCATAGGCCCCGGAGATGCACTGGGTGGTGGCCACGAACCGGCCGAAGACCTTTTCCATGGCGCTGGAGATTTCGCCCACGGTGGCCCGGGCCCGCACCGCCGGCAGAGCCGCCGCCAGGAGGTTGCCGCCTTCTTCGGCCGTTCGGGTCAGTTCGGCCAGGGCCTTTTCCACCGCCGCATTGTCCCGGCCCGCCTTGATCTTTTCGAGACGGGCCACCTGTTCGTCCCGCACCGCGGCCGATACCTCCCGAACATCGAAGTCGATCTTCTCGTCGGGGATTTTGTATTTGTTGACGCCCACGATCACGTCCTTGCCCTGGTCGATTCGGGCCTGTTTGCGGGCCGCCGACTCTTCGATCCGCATCTTGGGCATGCCCGATTCGATGGCCTTGGCCATGCCGCCCAATTCTTCGATTTCGTCGATGATCTTCTGGGCCTCGTTGACCAGGCTCTGGGTCAGGAATTCCAGATAATAGGAGCCGCCCAGCGGGTCGACCACCCGGGTGATTTCCGATTCTTCCTGAATCACCAGCTGGGTGTTCCGGGCGATTCGGGCGGAAAAATCGGTGGGCAGTCCGATGGCCTCGTCGAAAGAGTTGGTGTGCAGCGACTGGGTTCCGCCCAGCACCGCCGACAGCGCCTCCAGGGTGGTTCGAATGATGTTGTTGTAGGGATCCTGCTCGGTGAGGCTCCACCCGGATGTCTGGCAGTGGGTCCGCAGCATGGAGGAGCGCGGATTCGTGGGATTGAACCGGCTCATCAGCCGGTGCCACAGGAACCGGGCCGCCCGCAGCAGGGCGATGTCCATGAAAAAGTTCATCCCGATGCCGAAGAAAAACGACAGCCGCGGAGCGAACCGGTCGACATCCATCCCGGTGGCGATCGCGGCCCGCACATACTCGACCCCGTCGGCCAGGGTGAAGGCCAGCTGCAGGGCCGAATTGGCGCCGGCCTCCATGATGTGGTAGCCGCTGATGCTGATGGTGTTGTATTTGGGCATATTCTCGGAGCAGAAGGCCATGATGTCCGAGATGATCCGCATGGAGGGCTCCGGCGGATAGATATAGGTGTTCCGGGTCAGGTACTCCTTTAGGATGTCGTTCTGGATGGTTCCGGTGAGCTGCTCATGGGAGACGCCCTGCTCCTCGGCGGCCACGATGTAGCCGGCCAGAATGGGAATCACCGCACCGTTCATGGTCATGGAGACCGACATCTTGTCCAGCGGAATGCCGTCGAAAAGGATCTTCATGTCCTCCACCGAATCGATGGCCACCCCGGCCTTGCCGATGTCGCCGGAGACCCGGGGATGGTCGGAATCATATCCCCGGTGGGTGGCCAGGTCGAAGGCCACCGACAGCCCCTTTTGGCCGGCTTCCAGTGCCCGCCGGTAGAAGGCGTTGGATTCTTTGGCGGTGGAAAACCCCGCGTACTGGCGAATGGTCCAGGGGCGGCCGGTATACATGGTGGCCATGGGTCCGCGGACGTAGGGGGGCAGGCCGGGCAGGGTGTTGACCACCTCCAGGCCTTCGATGTCTTCGGCGGTATACAGCGGCTTGACCTTGATCCCCTCCGGGGTGTTCCATTCAAGGTTTTCCAGGGGCTTGCCTTTCATCTGTTTGGCGGCGATCTCTTCCCATTGTTTCTTCTGGGGATGTTCTGACATGGCGTGTGACTCCTTATTCATTCAAAGAGGTTGATCCCTGCGCTCCTTTTCAGGGCGAGGGAAATTCCGGTCGAAAACCTGGCGTTTCGAATCTATGGAAGTGCGGCGGGTCTACCGCTGACAGAGTTCCACCAGCACGCCGCCTGTGGCCTTGGGGTGCAAAAAGGCGATTTTGGCGCCCCCGGCGCCGATCCTCGGGGTTTCATCGATCAGTTTGATGCCCTTTTCCTTCAGTTCGGCCAGGGCCTCTTCGATGTTTTCCACCCGAAAGGCCACATGCTGAAATCCCTGGCCCTTCTTTTCGATGAATTTGGCCACCGGTCCGTCCGGCGCCGTGGATTCGAGCAGCTCCACCTCGCTTTCGCCCACCGGAAAAAAGGCGGTGGTGACCTTCTGCTCCTGAACCGTTTCCGCGCCTTCGAATTCAAGGCCCAGGACATCGGACCAGAAATTTTTTCCGTCGTCGATGCTGTTGACCGCAATTCCCAGATGATCGATTTTGAGTACCTTCATACGCCTGTTACCTCCCGATTTTATGTTTTCTGTTTTTGAACCCGTTTTTTCTTTTGCCGCTTTTTTCTCTATTTTATTCCCCCCACCTGAATCCTTCACCTGCAAGGGGGGAGGGGTGTCGGTATTTTCCCTCCTTTCGGGGGAGGCACGACGGAAGTTTAGAACTGATTGGGCATCGGCTGCGGTTTCACCGGCTTTTTGACAAAGAACCCCAGCGGATCGATCTGCTCCCGAATGAGACCCAGTTCAAGCTCCGTGGGCGGATCGAATTCGGACACATTGGTACTGACCAGAAGCTCGAACCCGGTGGCCGCCTGCACGCTCTCCACCGTTTCTCCCGGCATGGTGTGGATCAGCCGCATGCGGCGGGTGGCCTCGTCGAAGTCGAGCACCGCCTTGGTGGTGATCACCCGGTAGGGCCCCCGGCCCAGCAGTCCGGCCCGCTTGCGAGCCCCGGGGCTGCCGTCCAGAAACCCCGGGCTGGTGATATAGCTCAGTTTTTCATTGAACCGGCGCTTTTCGTGGGGCATGATCAGGATAGTCCGCTCGCAGGAGGCGGCCATGTCGCTGGCACCGCCGCTGCCCGGCAGCCGCACCCGGGGTTTCTGGTATTCTTCCGGAAAATCCCCCAACATGGTGGAGTTGAGATTGCCGAACGGGTCGATTTCGGCGCCGCCCACAAATCCGAAGTCGCAAAAGCCCCGCTGGGTCAATTCAAAGGCCGCGTTCAGCCCCTTGGTATAGGATGCGTTGCTGGAGGTCCGGGAATCACCCACCGAAAAGGGGAGCCCCGCTTCGAGTGTCGGCCCCACCGCACCGGCTTCGAAAACCGGAATCAGCCCCGGGGCATGGGTCCGCCGGGCCAGCACCGTGGCGATCATGGGCAGGCCGGTGCCCACGAAAACCACCTTGTTGTCCTCCAGTGTGCGGGCCCCGGCCACCACGATCATCTCCTGGGGGGTGTATACCATTTCTTGATTCAACCACATGACAATACCGCCTTTCCTTTACAATGATCGTGTTCCATCAGGCCAGCCGTTCAAAGTTTTCCAGCTCCGAGAGCTGCTCCTCCAGGAGCTTGCGTACCGGAAATCGGTCGATGAAATCCTGGAAGGTATGATTGCCGAAGATGTAGTCTTCGTAGTAGGCTTTCAGTCCGTCGGGACTCCCCTTGTGCAGCAGGCCGGCCAGGGCATGAAATGTGGCGATATGGTCCTTGTTGAAATAGTAGTGGCGGCGGCAGCTGGAAGGGTACGCCCCGAAGGGGACATGGACCACCGCATCCACCGCGAAGAAGGGGATGGTGATCTCCTTGGGGGTTCGGGTGACCAGCTCATGGGAGACCAGCTGCTCGCAGGTGACGATGGTGTGGGCTGCGGCCATGGCCATTTCCGGGCAGGTGGCGTCGGTGCCCCGGATGATGCAGTTGCCGTAAGGGTCCGCCGCCTGCACATGAATCACCGCCACATCCGGGTTGCTGGCCGGCAGAAGCACGATGGGATCGCCGGTGAACGGACAGTCCACCACCTTGGCCCGGCACCGCTTTAAAATGTCGCTGCCCATGGGACTGCGGCACGGAATGAAGGTCAGACCCATGGCGCCGGCCTTGAAGCGGGCCGACATGTTGTAGTTGGACCAGTCTTCCATTTCGATCAGGCCGTTTTCCGCCAGATGGCGAAAGATCGAGGACAGGCCGAAGGATTCATGGGCCCAGTAGGCCATCTCCACCCGCTTGAAAGAAAAATGGTCCGGTGCCAGCGCCATGGCGCCGCCCAGATAGTCGATGGCCATGCCCCCCGATTGAAAGGAGAGGGTCAGGTCCTTGAAGCCGTGCCGGATCATTTCATGGGTGACGGCGATGGGCTGACGGATATTGACAAAGCCGCCCACGGCCACATTGTCGCCGTCTTTGATGAAGGTATCGACCGCCTCCCGGAGAGAAGTCCGCTTGTCCCGTTTGGATTTGTCTTTTCGTACCAGCGCTTCTCTGGCTTTTTCCGGACTCAGACCGGTCCAGAACATACCGGAGGGATCGGTATCGGATTTTGAGAATTCGTGTTGTTCAGAATCGGTGTTCATCTATCTCCGTTACTTATTTCAATGGTTTGTCAGGATTGGAAATGGCGCGCCAGACCATTTCAAAGAGGATGTTGGCCTGCTCCGACAAGGACTCTTTCCGGTCCCGCAGGATCCACATGGCGAAAGAGCGTTGGACGATTCCGAGAATAAAATCGAGGAGCACCCCGGCACGCACCTCCGGATTGAGAATGCCTTCTTTCTGCCCCTGGCGAAGCACATCCAGAAAGAGGCGGATCATTTTGTGCTGTCGAAAGGTCTGGTCGGCCATCCAGGTTTTCATGGGCAGGGTCATAAAAAGAATGCGCCCCAGGCCGGTATGCCTTTCATAATAATCGAGTTGAACCCAGAAGACCTTCCTGAGCTTCTCTTTCAGATCCTCAATGCCCTGAAGATGGTCGATGATCCGGTCGGTGAGTTTTCCAAGCCAGATATCCACAAAGGCAAACACCAAGCGCTCCTTGCTGCCGTAGTGTTTGTAGATGGTGGTGAAGCTGACCCCGGCCTTTCGGCAAACGTCCCGTATGCTGGCCTTGTGAAAATCCGATCTCGAAAAAACCTCCAGCACGGCCGCCTCCAGCCGGTGGTGAAAATCGGGTTTAAGCTCGGGCAATATGTCACTCTCGGTCCGTCTCAGCGGGATTTGGTTCATTTGCTTTGCCATTTACTCGTATTGGCCTCTCCCGTAAGGTTTCGAATGAAAATGGACCCGGGAGAAAGCCGAAAACCTGAAACAGCGCATCAGAAGATCAAAACCGCCCAAACATACAGGTGTTCCGCTGTTTGAAAGTTTCAACTTTCTGTTTTTGTTATTTAAACTGTTTCGGGTATTGGGATCGCCGAAAATCCAAAGAACATTGTTACTTAGCCCTTTTAGAGAAAGGAAGGGATGCTGTCAAGCAGAAAAACGGGACCCTTTCCATTCGTTCCTGTTTATCTTTTGTCATTTCAAATGGTTGGTGAAATAAATTTTCTGACTGTGCGCTCATTCGGGTCGTCCCGGACCGGACTCCATCTCCTTCGCGGTGCAGCCTTTCGGGAAGACCGGTTATTCCAAACGGGTCTTGTCGGACGGGGGGAAAGTTGGTAAAGGGCAGGTTCAAGGTTCAAGTGCCAGGTTCAAGGGTCAAGTGCCCAGGGCGTTGGTGCAAGTGCCAAGGTTCGAGGTTTCAGGGCAGAGGGCTGAGGACCGAGGGCTGAGGTTTAAGTGGCCAGGTTCAAGGTGCAAGTGCCCAGGTGCAAGGTTCAAGTGCCCAGGGCGCAGGTGCAAGTGCCAAGGTTCGAGGTTTAAGGGCTGAGGGCAGAGGTTCAAGGGTCCGGGTTCAAAGGCTTTTGGCCCTTGAATGTTAAGGAGAAATGGATTTAATAACCGGGGGGTCAGATGCCGGGGGAAGTGCAACGGTGCTGCAGGGGGGGCGATTTACAAAACCCCTGGGCACTTGAACCTTGTATTATCGCCTTTACTTTTATCGGAGGGAAACCAATGCGGAAGTTGCATGTGTGGAATCGGGTGGGATGGTTATGCGGGGTGCTGTTCTGTTTGGCCGGGTGCGCTCCGCTGCCGGATATGGTGAGTACGGAAAAGGAGGCCGGAGAGGCCTATTCGGCGGACGAGGTGCGGCGGATGACGGTGGATCAGCCGTTTTTGCTGTCCGGCGAGTATTTTCGGGAGCGCGATCAGGAACCGAAGGTGGTGCTGGATGAGATGCTGGGCGACAAGGATACGCCGACCGGGGAACCGGTTGCCAAAGCGCCTGGGGCGGTGACCGCCTCGAAGCCCCGGGCGGTGAAAAAACCGGCGGCGGACGCCCCGAAGCCACGGCCGGCCGATACATCGGTGGCGGCCGCGAAGGAGCCTCGGCCGGAAATTCCACCGGTTGCGGCGGCAGCCTCCGAAGCATCGGACCGGAAGGTTGGGGCCCATGGACCGGACCGGGGGCCGTCCGGGGAATTCGCCCTGCCGGTGAAGGTCGCCGTGGTGATGGACGGCGAGGGAATGGCGGCGGGGGTGGACGAGCGGATTTCCGAGTCGATTCCGTTGGGGGTGCGGGGATTGCCGGTGTTGATCGCGGACCAGGAAAAGGTGCGGGAGGTGATGGCCCGGGCTCAGTGTCCGAATCGGCGGGACCTGCTGTGCCTTTCCCGGGCTTTGGGGCTCTATCCCGGTGTGAGAATGCTGGTGCTGGTGGAGTCGGCGGACCTGCCGGATCGAATTCCGGGGACGGTGACCGTCCGCATGGCGGTGGTAGATACGGGGCTGCTGTTTCGGTATCCGATGATGGAAGCGGCGGTGCCGGTGGCCTCGGCGGCGGCGGTGGACACCGCCCTGGCCGGGGCGGTTCAGCGGGCCTTGGCCTTTGCCGTGGACAAAAGCGAGGTCATGCCCTGGTTTTGCCGGGCCTTTGCCTTTGAGGACCAGACCTGGTTTGTGACGGCGGGCGACCGTACCGGGCTGAAGCCGGGGGATCAGCTCCGGGTGCTTTCCCCCGGAAAGGTGGTTCGAAGCCCCACCGGGATGCCGGCCGGATGGCTGCCGGGCGAACCCAAAGGCCGGCTTCGGGTGGATCAGCTCTTCGGGGCCGATTTCGCGGCCTGTTCGCTGGTGGAAGGCGCCGGGCCGGTGCCGGAGGACCTGCTGGTCAGGGTTCCTGATCAGGACCGATGATCTCCAGGACCGCGACATAGCTCCGGGGCTTGCCGATGACCGAAGCGATCTTCTGGATGACCGAAAAGACCAGTTCGGGTGTTCCGTCGTTGTTGATATCGCCGAGGGCGTAGTCGGTGATCTGGCCGGATATTTCCGGGGTTTTCCAGCGGGTGGTCAGGCCGAAATCGTTCCAGGCCAGGCATTCGATATGGCCCCCCTTGTAAATCCGCACCCGTGAAAAGAGGCGGCCGGCCGCATCCCGGTTTTTGCCCACCAGCATCTCGGATTTGCCGTCTCCGTCGATATCCCGGGTCAGAATGCGAAGGGGCAGGTACCGCCGGTCCATCTCCTTGTGCTCTCCGATGCGGGAGGTGGCCTCCATGGGAAACTCCAGGTAAATGCCGCTTCCGCCGTAGGTATCCGTGCTCTCCCACTCCTTGTTTCCGTCGGGCCCCAGTACCCGCAGGTAATCCTTTTCGCTGAAGGCCACGGTCATATCGGTATCCCGGTCGGTGAAATCGGCGTAGTTGAAGCCGTAGATGTCGATCCAGGGAGGCAGGGCCTGGGGCATGGCCGGTACGTACTCACTGCCGGTCCATTTCATCTCCTCGACCCCGCCGGTAAAGAGGTTCCGACTGGACCGCTGCTGGCCCATCAGGACCCTTCCCCGGCCCTCCAAATCGAGAACGGTGTAATACCAGTCCGATCCGGACACGATGGGCCGAAACCGGCCGTTTTCCCACTCGAGCACATAGGAATCGAGGGAATTGCTGCCCTCATTGATTTTGGTGACAAAGATTTCGGCCAGGCCGTTTTCGTTGATATCCGCCGCATCCACGCTGATGATCTTGTCATTGGGGTCGCCCGCAACCTCGCCGATTTTGATGAACCGCCGGTCCGCGGCCCGGTAGACCGAAACATTCCTTTTGTCCCCCAGGACCACCTCGGTGTTGCCGTCTCCGTCCACATCACCCAGGAAGAGGTGGTGAATTTCCGTATCAAAATGGCGGCTTTTCCAGGACTCCCCCAAAGGACCCCGGCCCGCCTCCGGTGCGGTGCCATCGACCCCCTCCGTGACCTTTCGGCCCGAGCGGTTCCAGAGCGATTCGGGGTGCTGCCGGCTCTCGTCCGCCTCGGGCTCCCGGGCCGGCGGAGCGGTTTTCGGCTCCGGTTTTCGGCCGAAGACCTCGGTATTGACCTGGGAGGCGAACCGGTTGATGTGGGAAATCACGTCTCCCTGATCCGCCCCGGTATCGTGGAAGGTGAGAACCGATTTGCCCCGGTTCACATCATAAATTCGCGCATCGGTGCTGATGTTGTCGCCGAAGACGGTCAGGCTTCCGAACACCACATAGTCGGCGCCGGCCGTCCGCCCCAGATCGGCGGCGAGGGTGTTATTGATCTTCTCCTGCGCCGCGGCCATGGCATCGTCGGCCGCCGCTCGGCCCAGAACACGCACCTGGCCCTCCCGGCTCAATCGACTGGAGAGCATGTCCTGAATCCCGTTTTGAAGAAAGGAGAGATCTTTTTCCGAATAGATGTCGAATGGAAGCACCAGAACCGTCCGGGGGGTCTGGGCCGAAGCGCTGCCGACGTTCGGCAGCGTCAGCATCAAAAATATAAGAATGAATACCAGCGGAGAACGATAGGGTTTCAATGTCCACTCCTTTTGTGGGTTGCCGACATCCCGAAGCCGGATTCGGCTCGGATGACTGGTTGCATCGTAAAATCCGCCGAGATGATAGGGAAAACGAGGGGGGCTGTCAATGGGCGATAGGGAAAGGGCCGAGGGCTGAGGGCCGAGGGCCGAGGTTCAAGGATTAAAAAAGCAGGTACTTGAACCGGGGCCCTTGAATCTATGCTCTATTTTTCCCTCGCTCATCACCTTCCTCACCTCAGCCCTCAGCCCTCAGCCCTCAGCCCTGAACACTCGGCCCTCAGCCCTGAACACTCGGCCCTCAGCCCTGAACACTCAGCCCTCAGCCCTTTTCTTTTGGTCGGCCGATTCGGGGGCGAGAAAGGTGATGCGGTTGCGGCCGGTTTCCTTGGAATGGAACATCGCCGTATCGGCCCGCCTGATGAAGGTATCCAGGGCTTCGTCGGGCTGGTATTCGGTTACCCCGATGCTGATGGTGATCGATATCGACTGGTCGGGATCGGGGGTGAACCGCTTGGCGCGCACACTGTCGGAGATGCGTTCGGCCACCGTTTCGGCTTCGGCCCCGCTGGTTTCCGGCAGGAGGACGGTGAATTCTTCGCCGCCGTATCGATAGGCGGTGTCCATCCGTCTCAGGCAGGACTGGATGGCCTGCCCCAGCCAGGAAAGCACATGATTGCCTTCGAGATGGCCGAAGTTGTCGTTGTAGTGCTTGAAATGGTCGATGTCGAGGAGCAGCAGGGAGAGAGGGCGCTGGTACCGGGTGCAGCGGTCCACCTCCAGTTCGAGCTGATTGTAGAAATGGCGCGCATTGAAGAGCCGGGTGAGATCGTCGGTGATGGCCAGCTTTCGCAACTCTTCCTTGAGGTAGCGCTCTTTGAGAACCCGTTTGAGCCGAAGCAGCAGCTCTTCGAACCGCACCGGTTTGAAGACGAAGTCGCTGGCCCCCTTGTTGATTACCTCTTCATAGGAGTAATCCCCGCTGTAGCCGGTCATGACGATGATTTCACAGCTGTATTCCCCGTGGATGCGTTCGGTCAGCTCCAGGCCGTCCATCCCCGGCATCATGATATCGGTGATGACCACATCCACCGGGTGGGTCGCTATCAGTCTGAGCGCCTCATGGCCGGTCGCCGCCATAATGGATTTGTATCCTACTGTCTCCATGAATTCGTTCATCAGGAATCTTACGGTGGCATCGTCGTCAACGATCAGGACGTGAACGTCGGGGCGGGGTTCCTCGGGGATGAAATCTTCGGTCATTTTCTTTGAACCTGTTGTCAAACCCAGGTTTCCATCGGGGTTGACATGATCCAGCGTAATCTGGTAAAAAGACGCTTTATTTTCAAGTAGTTTCTTACTATAGCCGCAAAGTGAAACGGTGTCAACTCACTTTTGGCGGCAGAACATGACACCTTCCGTATCAGGAGACCCATATACTTGTCACGCAAAGCATTCATCCGAAATTTCAGCATCATCGCCCATATCGACCATGGCAAGTCGACCCTCTGCGATCGAATGATCCAAAAGGCCGATATCGTCGCGGACCGGGATTTTCACGACCAGATTCTCGACACCATGGACATCGAGCGGGAACGGGGGATCACCATCAAGTCCAATACGATCTGTCTGCCCTATTCCGCCCGGGACGGAAACACCTATTCCCTCAACCTCATCGACACCCCGGGCCATGTCGATTTCAGCTACGAGGTCTCCCGGGCCCTGGCCTCCTGCGAGGGGGCGTTTCTGCTGGTGGACGCCAGCCAGGGGGTCGAGGCCCAGACCGTGGCCAACCTCTACCTGGCGCTGGAGCATGATCTGGAAATCATTCCGGTGATCAACAAGATCGATCTTCCGTCGGCCGACATCGACTGGGTGCGGGGGCAGATCGAGGACGACCTGGGTCTCGATCCGGAAACCGTCATTCTGGCCTCGGCCAAACAGGGGACCGGCGTGGAGGATGTCTTGGAGGCGGCGATCAATTTTCTGCCGCCGCCCACGGGAGACCCCGAGGCCCCGCTTCAGGCGCTCATCTTCGACTCCCATTACGATCCCTTTCGGGGCACGGTGGTCCATTTCCGGATATTCCAGGGCACTATCAAGGCCGGGGACACCATCAAGTTCATGTACAACGACGCCGCCTACAAGGTCGAGGAGGTGGGCATCTTCCAGATCGTTCGGGTCCCCCGAAAGGCACTCTTGGCCGGTGAAGTAGGCTACATGATCGCCGGCATCAAGACGGTGAGCGACACCTCCATCGGCGACACCATCACCCACAAGAAGACCCCCTGCGAGAAGCCGCTGCCCGGTTTCAAAGAGACCAAGCCGGTGGTCTTCTCCTCTATTTATCCGGTTGGATCGGACGAATACGGGGATCTGGCCGTGGCACTGGAAAAGCTCAAGCTCAACGACGCTTCCCTGATTTACGAAAAGGATACCTCCGCGGCCCTCGGGTTCGGCTTCCGGTGCGGGTTCCTGGGGCTGCTTCACCTGGAGGTGGTCCAGGAACGGCTGGAACGGGAATACGACCTGTCGCTGATCTTGACCGCCCCCTCGGTCCAGTACGAGATCACCCTGGAAGACGGCACCGAAGAGATTGTCGACAACCCCTCCCTCTATCCCGATCCCACCACCATCGAATCGGCCCGGGAGCCTTTCATTCGGGCCTCCATCATCGTGCCCGACGATTACATGGGTGCGGTCATGCAGCTGTGCATGGAGCGGAGGGGCATCAACAAGAATTATCAGTACCACACCAACAAACGGATGGAGATGGTCTTCGACATGCCGCTCTCCGAGGTGGTCTACGATTTTTACGACAAGCTCAAGTCGATCACCCAGGGCTACGGCTCCTTCGACTATGAAATCATCGACTACCGGGAGACGCAACTGGCCAAGCTGGATATCCTGATCAACGGCGAACGGGTGGATGCGCTCTCTCAACTGGTCCATGAAGAGCGGGCCTATGAACGGGCCCGGGTCGCCTGCGACAAACTCAGAGAAGAGATTCCCCGGCAGATGTTCAAAATCGCCATTCAGGGGGCCATCGGCGGCAAGGTGATCGCCCGGTCTACGGTCTCGGCCTTTCGCAAGGACGTCACCGCCAAATGCTACGGCGGGGACATCACCCGGAAGCGAAAGCTGTTGGAAAAGCAGAAGAAGGGAAAAAAGCGGATGAAGATGGTGGGCAAGGTCATGATCCCCCAGTCCGCCTTCCTGTCGGTATTGAAAGCGGACAAGGACTAATCACAAAGGAGAAAGACTATGGGGATGACCATTACGGAAAAAATACTGGCCGCCCACGCCGGGCTCGACGCGGTCTCGCCCGGGGATTTGATCAACGCCCGGGTCGACGTGGCACTGGGCAACGACATCACCGCGCCCATCGCCATCCAAAAGTTTCGGGAGAGCGGCGCCGAACGGGTCTATGACAAAGACCGGGTGATTCTGGTGCCGGACCACTTCGTGCCCAACAAAGACATCGCATCGGCCATGCAGGCCCGGACCCTTCGGGAGTTCGCCCGGGAGCAGGAGCTGACCTATTTTTTCGACGCCGGGGAGATGGGGGTGGAGCATTCCCTGCTGCCGGAAAAGGGGCTGGTCCTGCCCGGCGACCTGGTGATCGGCGCCGACAGCCACACCTGCACCTACGGCGGCCTGGGCGCCTTTTCCACCGGCGTGGGCTCCACCGATCTGGCCGCGGCCATGGTCACGGGCGAGGTCTGGCTCAAGGTGCCCGAAACCATCCGGTTCGTCTACACCGGAGACCTGCAGCCCTGGGTGGAGGGCAAAGACCTGATCCTGTACACCATCGGGGACATCGGGGTGGACGGGGCCCTCTACCGGAGCATGGAATTCACCGGTCCGGTCATCGACGCCCTGGGGATGGCGGGCCGGCTCACCATGGCCAACATGGCCATCGAGGCCGGCGGCAAAAACGGCATCATCGCCCCGGACGCGGTCACCGAATCATTCGTGTCCGCGCGGGCGGTGCGGCCCTACACCCCCTGTTTCAGCGATCCGGACGCCGTCTACGCCCGGGTGATCGAATACGACGTCTCCCGAATCGAGCCCCAGGTCGCCTTTCCCCACCTGCCCGAGAACACCCGCTCCATCAGCGAGGTCGGCCAGGTGGTCATCGATCAGGCGGTGATCGGCTCGTGCACCAACGGCCGCATCGAAGACATGCGCAGCGCCGCCGCCGTCCTCAAGGGCCGCAAGGCGGCCAAAGGGGTGCGGCTGATCGTCATCCCCACCACCCCCAAGGTCTACCGGTCGGCCGTGGAAGAGGGCCTTTTCCAGATCTTTCTGGACGCCGGCGCCATCATCGGCCCGCCCACCTGCGGCCCCTGCCTCGGCGGCCACATGGGCATTCTTGCCAAGGGCGAACGCGCCGTGGCCACCACCAACCGAAACTTCGTCGGCCGCATGGGCCACCCCGAGAGCGAGGTCTATCTCGCCAATCCGGCCGTTGCGGCTGCGTCGGCGGTGCTGGGACGGATCGGGGGGCCGGGGGAATTGTAGGGCAGAGGGCAGAGGGCCGAGGGCTGAGGTTTAAGAGCCCAGTGGCCAGGTTCAGGTGAGGTGGTGATTGGCTCACGCAAAGACGCAAAGAAGTCAATATGGAAATGAGAATATGTTGAATTATAGGGCTGAGGGCCGAGGTCCGAGGTTCAAGAAGGCGGAACCAAGTGCTCAGGTTCAAGTGCCCAGGATCAAAAAGCAAAAGCAGAGGATTGAGGGAGTGAGATGGTGAGTGCGTAGGCGAGGGAGATGGTGGGCCGGCAGGTGCTGATCTGCCCTGAACCCTTGAATCTGGGAACTGGGCACTTGAACCTCGGCCCTCAGCCCCCTGCCCTCGGTCCTCAGCCCTCAGCCCTGCTCTGGAGAAAAAATATGAAAATCACCGGCAATGTCTATAAATTCGGGGATGACGTCGACACCGACCTGATCATCCCGGCGCGGTATCTGAATACCAGTGAACCGGCGGAACTGGCCAAACACTGCATGGAGGATGCGGACCCGACCTTTGCGTCCAGGGTGTCGGACGGGGACATCATCGTGGGGGGCAAGAATTTCGGATGCGGCTCCTCCAGAGAGCACGCCCCCATCGCCATCAAGGCGGCCGGGGTGGCCTGCGTGGTGGCCCGAAGCTTCGCACGCATCTTCTACCGCAATGCCTTCAACATGGGGCTGGCGATTCTCGAGTGCGAGGCGGCCGACCGGTTCCGGACCGGCGACACACTCTCGGTCGACTTCGATACCGGCGCGATCGTGCACCTCGATACGGGAGAGACCTTCTCCACCCGGCCGATTCCGCCGTTCATGCAGGAGCTGGTCAAAAGCGGGGGGTTGATGGCGCAGGTGAAGAAGAGG
>JBEPWQ010000007.1:0-38951 GCA_041642315.1 Desulfobacteraceae bacterium
CTGCGGCTTCTCTTTCCCATGCTCTTCCTGGTGGGAATCGGGATTGTCATGGTATACAGCGCCAGTTCCGCCGTCGCCTTGAAGAATTACGGACTGGATCATTTTTTCCTGCGGCGTCAGGCCTTGTTTGTTTTTCTGGGGATTGTCTCTCTGATCATATGCCGGTATTTCCCGATTCGATTTCTCCGCGGCCTGGCCTATCCGATTCTGGGATTGGCGTTTGTCAGTCTGGCAATGGTTCTTCTGCCCGGGTTCGGGATCAAAGCCGGAGGGGCCACCCGGTGGCTAAAACTGGGGTCGATTTCCTTTCAACCGGCTGAATTCGCCCGTTTCGCACTGGTGGTCTACCTGGCCTATTCCATGAGCAAAAAGAACTACAAGCTGGAGACCTTCTCGGTGGGTTTTGTGCCCCATGTGCTGATCCTTCTGGCGCTTACCTGCTTGATCATGCTCCAACCCGATTTCGGAACGGTCGGCATTCTCTTCGCCATCACCTGGATTTTGCTGTTCGTGGGCGGGGTTCGACTGAAATATTTATTCCTTTCGTTTCTTGCCTCGTTGCCGGTGGTATACCTATTTCTCATCGGATCGTCCTATCGCATGCGGCGGATCATCAGTTTCATCAATCCCTGGCAGTATGCCCAGGACGAGGGGTATCAGACGGTCCATTCCCTAATGGCCTTCGGTACGGGCGGCGTCTGGGGGGCCGGCCTGGGAAAGGGGTATCAGAAGCTGTTCTACCTTCCCGAACCCCATACCGACTTTATTTTTTCAGTAATCGGAGAGGAACTGGGTCTGGTGGGCGTGTTGATGGTGGTGATCGGCTACGCCTATATTCTGTTGAACGGAATCAAGATCGCCCGGAGCGCCGAAGATACCTTTTCCACATTTCTCGCCGTCGGGCTGACACTTTCCATCGGACTCCAGGCCTGTGTCAACATGGGAGTGGCCCTGGCACTATTGCCGACCAAAGGGTTGACCCTGCCCTTTATCAGTTACGGAGGTACTTCCCTGATCATGAACATGGCCTTTATCGGTCTGCTGATGAACATCGGTGCCGCTCAGAGCCGGCAGGGATCCCCATGAGTTCGCTTCCGATGAAAACCGGGGCGACGGGCTCGTTGAAGCTGGTGGTGGCCGGGGGCGGTTCCGGCGGACACCTTTTCCCGGGAATCGCCGTGGCCGAAGCCTTTTGCGAATCAGACCCGAAGACTCGGGTGCTGTTCGTGAATGCCGGAAAACCCTTTGAAATCGAGACCCTGAAAAGATTGAATTGGCCGCATCGGATCATTACGATCGAGGGAATCAATGGGGTCGGGCGGGGGAAGCAGTTGCGTGCCGGCCTGAAAATTCCAAAAAGCGTGTGGGAGTCGGTTCGAATTCTTCGGGAATTTAACCCGGATCTGGTGTTCGGGGTCGGCGGGTACTCCTCTGGGCCGGTGATGGTGGCTGCCGCTTTGCTGGGGATCAAGGCTGTGCTTCATGAACAAAATCGGATTCCAGGCATCACGAACCGCATTCTGGCACGGTTCGCCGACCGGATCTGCGTCTCTTTTTCCGGCGCACTCGAAGCCGGACCGCTTTCGAAAGGAAAATATCGGGAAAAGGTGCGGGTGACCGGAAATCCGATCCGGAGGGATTTTCTCCGCGATATGGAGATGCCGGATCAGGATGCGGCCTTGCAAAAGGAGAAGGCCTCCATTTGTGTACTGATCATCGGCGGAAGTCAGGGCGCCCATGCCATCAATCGCGCCATGATGGAGGCCGCGGTCCATTTCAAACGGACCGATTCGATTCGGATTGTGCATCAGACCGGACCGAAAGACCGGTCGGAAGTGGAAAGGGTCTACCGGCGCCGGTCGATTTCCGGAACCGTTCGCCCCTTCTTCCACGACATGGCAAGGCGGTATCGAGGAGCCGATCTGTTGGTCTGCCGAGCGGGCGCCACCACAATTGCGGAAATTACCGCCATTGGAAAAGCCGCCATTTTTATCCCCTTTCCCTATGCGGCCGACGACCATCAAATGTTCAATGCACGGGCTCTGGCGGATGCAGGGGCCGCCGAACTGATTTCCGAAAAGGATTTGACCGGCAAAAAACTGGCGGAGCGGATCGATTTTTTCCTGGAACGCCCCGAGCTGGCGGTCAAAATGGCCGCCCGGGCGAAACACTTCGGCAAGCCCGATGCCGCTGACCGGATCGTGAACGAATGCCGTATGCTTTTATTGAATGGAAATCGTAAAGGGCGGACATGCCCATAGGGGATTGAGAATTCTGTTATGTATCTAAAGCGATATCACATCCACTTCGTCGGAATCGGCGGCATCGGAATGAGCGGCATTGCGGAACTGCTTCTGAATTTGGGCTATAAGGTATCGGGATCCGACAAGAAGATATCCGACATCACCCAGCGGCTGGAACGTTTCGGGGGCCGGGTCTACGAAGGCCATTCGGAAGATCAGATCGCCGGGGCGGATGTCGTGGTCGTTTCATCGGCCGTCCCCCCGGACAATCCTGAAGTCTCGGCAGCGCATCGGGATTCGACACCGGTGATCCGCCGGGCCGAAATGCTTGCCGAACTGATGCGGCTCAAATACAGTGTGGCGGTTGCCGGGGCCCACGGCAAAACCACTACGACTTCCATCATATCCGCGGTTCTTGCCGGGGGCGGACTGGATCCGACGGTGGTGATCGGGGGTAAACTCAAAAGCATCGGCTCCAACGCGGTACTCGGAAAGGGGGAGTTTATGGTGGCCGAAGCCGACGAGAGCGACGGATCATTTTTGAAGATGTCTCCCACCATCGCCGTGGTCACAAACATCGATCGGGAACATCTCGATTACTACAAGGATCTGGATGAAATAAAATCGGTATTTCTCGATTTCATCGAACGGGTGCCGTTTTACGGGCTGGCGGTGTTGTGCCTCGACAACGAGGCGGTCCAGGACCTGATTCCTCGAATTCGGAAACGGTTTGCCACCTATGGAACCAGTACCCAGGCCGATTTCCAGGCCCGGGAACTCACCTTCGAGGGCCTGAAGAGCCGTTTTTCGGTTTTCCATGAGGGGCGGCTCCTCGGTCGAATTCTGCTGAACCTTCCCGGGAGGCATAATGTCCTCAATGCCATGGCCAGCATCGCGGTCGGCATTGAGCTGGATATCCCCTTCGAAAGCATCAAGCATGCCCTGGAGTCCATCGAGGGGGTTCAGCGCCGTCTGGAAATCAAGGGAGAGGTGAATCAGGTCCTTATCGTTGATGATTACGGCCACCATCCCACCGAAATCAAAACCACCCTTCAGACCGCCCGGGAGAGCTGGCCGGACAGACGCCTGGTGGCGGTGTTTCAGCCTCATCGATATACCCGTACCCATGCCCTGTTCAATGAATTCACCCGGGCCTTTTACCAGTCGGATGTGCTGGTGGTGCTGCCGATCTATTCGGCCGGTGAGGCGCCGATCGAGGGGGCGAGCGGCCGGGCTTTATATGAGGGAATCCGGTTGTACGGGCATAAGCATGTGGTTTACTTTGAAGACACCCGGGCCGCCGTGGATCACCTTCGGGAGGTGCTTCAGCCCGGCGATCTCCTGCTGACTCTGGGGGCCGGAGACATCTACCGATTGGGAGAGAGGCTTCTTTTGGAAATGGAAGCGACCGGTCCAGGGTATGGAGAATAAAATTCATCAGAGCGCCAGAAATTGGATTGATTCCCATTTCGGAGCCCATGTTCGGTGGAACGAACCCATGGCTCGGCACACCTCTTTCCAGGTGGGCGGTCCGGCCGAGGGGTTTTTCACTCCGTCGTCGGTGGCGCTTCTGGCCGGTTTTATCCGGTGGGCCCGAAAATCCGGAATTCCCTATCGCGTCATCGGAGGCGGCACCAACCTGCTGGCCTCGGACAGGGGACTCGAAGGGATGGTGATCAGCCTGAAGGCCCTTCGGGATCTCAAAGCCGAGGAGGGTGATGTCGGCACTGTCACAGTGCGGGCGATGGCCGGGGCTCGGTTGAAGGTCTTTTGCCAATATGCCGCGCGAAACGGATGGGAAGGGATGAATTTCGCCGTGGGAATCCCCGGAACAGTCGGCGGCGGCATTATGATGAATGCCGGCACGGGCGGCATATCCATGGCCGATGCACTGATTTCGGTGACGATTTTGGATGCGAACGGGGTTGTCCATGATATCGGCCGTGAAAATTTCCGGTCCGGATATCGATCTTTTTTCTGGAATTCATCCGGCGCCGCTCCTGATGGTCAAAGAGCGGTGCTTTTGGCCGGGACGTTTCAGCTTCGAAAGGGGCTTCGGGAGGCATGGGTGTTGAGAACGGAAGCCAAGGAACGACTCCAGGAACGAAGACGGAAACAGCCGATCCGACTGCCGAGTGCCGGCTGTTTCTTTAAAAACCCGCCGGCCGGTCCGGGGGCCGGTGAATTAATCGACAGGGCCGGTTTGAAAGGCCGGCGGATCGGGGATGCGGAGGTATCACCCAAACATGCCAACTTCATTGTAAACCGGGGAAACGCATCCAGCTTGGATATCCTTGAGCTGGCCGGGGTGGTCCAAGATGCCGTTTTTCGAGAGTTCGGGATCGACCTCGAACCCGAAGTCCGGGTAATCGAATAGAACGACCTGATCGAAGCCGATGAGGGTGGAGGATGCAACAGAGAGATAAAAAGCGGATATTGTACACCCTGATCTGGTCCGTGGGAATGAGTGTATGCCTGGTATTTCTGTTTCTGTTTCTGATCCAGTGGGACTACTTGCGGGCGGAGCGGATCGTGGTCTCCGGCGCCATCCGTTTATCCGAGGCCGATGTTCTTCAAAAAGCCGGTCTGAAGCCGGGGGTGAACATCTTTTCGGTGAATCTTTCCCGGGCCAGAAAGCGGCTGTTGTCCCATTCTTGGATTGCCGAAGCGAAGGTGAGCCTTCGGTTTCCACCGGAGATCCGGATTCGAATTAAAGAACATGAACCATTGGCCGTTTTTGAACTAGATGAGAAATATCTGGCGAATACAGAGGGCAAAATATTCAAAAAATGGGACCCGCTGGATTCCCCGATGCTGCCGGTGGTTCGCGGCCTTCGGTTTTCGGATATCGAAATCGCGGGTATACGCAGCGGGACAATCGAGAAGGTCTTTGAGCTTGTCGGCCTATGGTGGGATGGGCTTGTTCAGCAAATATCGGCCAGATGGCGACCGTCTTCCAATGAAGGACCTTTTGAAACGGAAGGGCTCTTTGCATCCGGGGAGAGGTCCCATTCCCTGCCTTTCAAAGCCGTCATGAATGTGTTACAGTTCGGTCTTGGACCGAAACGTTTTTTGCCGAATGGATTGATACAGGATATCCGGGTAGACCGGGAAATGGGGATCACCCTCCTGATTGCACCGGAAAACAAGGGGATTGAGGTCAGCCGGATTCGACTGGGCTATCATAACTACCCTGCGAAATTTTTTCATCTACAGCAGCTGTTTCGATATCTGGATAATGAGGAGCATCATCTGAAAGTTCACTCCATTGATCTGAATAACCTGGATCGTATCGTCGTCAGTCCGAAGGAGACCGATTCGCTCTCCAGGGATTACAAGGAGGATATTTGAGGTGCAGGGACAGGGAGAATTAATCGTCGGGCTGGATATCGGCACTACAAAAATATGCGCGGTGGTGGGCGAGGTATCCGGCAATGACATCAATATCATCGGAATAGGGTCGCATCCCTCCATCGGCCTTCGTAAAGGGGTGGTGGTCAATATCGAATCCACGGTTCAATCGATCAAGAAAGCGGTGGAAGATGCAGAACTGATGGCCGGATGTGATATCTCATCCGTATACGCCGGTATCGCCGGAGGCCATATCACCGGATTCAACAGCCGTGGAATCATTGCAATCAAGGGCTCCTCCGAGATCACCCCGCTGGATGTGGATCGGGTGGTGGATGCGGCCAGGGCGGTGGCCATTCCCATGGATCGGGAGGTCATTCACGTGCTTCCGCAGGAATTTATCGTCGATGATCAAACCGGTATACTCAACCCGGTGGGGATGTCCGCCGTGCGGCTCGAAGCGAAAATACATATTGTCACCGGCGCCGTCACCTCTGCGCACAACATCATTAAGTGCGCCAACAAGGCCGGCCTCGATGTCAACGACATCGTGCTCGAATCCCTGGCATCCAGTGAAGCGGTTCTGACCGACGATGAAAAGGAGCTGGGAACAGCGCTTTTGGATCTGGGCGGGGGCACGACCGATCTGGCCATATTTGCGGGCAAGAACATCAAACATACCTTTGTGCTTGCCCTGGGGGGAAACAACCTGACAAACGACATCGCCATCGGGCTGCGGGCCCCTCTGGCCGAAGCCGAAAAGATCAAAAAGAAATACGGCACCTGCCTTCCCGGAAGCATCAGCGGAGAGGACATCATTGAAGTGCCCGGCATGGGGGGGCGAAGACCTCGAAAGCTTTCCCGCCAGATATTGGCTGAAATCCTGGAGCCCCGTATGGAAGAAATTTTTTCTCTCGTGAATCGGGAAATTTATCGGGCCGGTATGGAGAACACCATCAATTCCGGTCTGGTGCTGACCGGCGGTTCGTCGCTTCTGGACGGAGTCACCGATGTGGCGGAATCGATTTTCGATCTGCCTACCCGTCTGGGCAGGCCCGGCAACATCGGCGGACTGGTGGATGTGGTGAATAATCCGATGTATGCCACCGGCGTGGGTCTGGTTCTCTTTGGTGCGCGGAATCGCAATTCGGCCAAATTCAAGGTTCGAGACAACAATATATTCAACCGCCTGGTGACGCGAATGAAACGCTGGTTCCGGGATATCATTTGACCCCGGGCGCAACACACGTGTCTGGCATAAACAGCCGTCAACATTAATGAGGAGGGTTCCATGTTTACCTATGTGGAAAACAATGCTACAGAAAACTCCGCCAAGATAAAAGTCATCGGGATCGGAGGAGCGGGCGGAAACGCGATCAACAATATGATCGCATCCGATCTTCGCGGGGTCAATTTTATCGTCGCCAATACCGACATTCAGGCGCTTGAAATTTCCAGGGCCCAGGTGAAGCTCCAGATCGGGGACAAACTCACTGAGGGGCTGGGCGCGGGGGCCAACCCCCAGATCGGAAGAGAGGCCGCTCTTGAAAACGCCGAAGCCATTCGGAATGCCCTGAAAGACAGTCATATGGTCTTCATCACCGCCGGATTCGGCGGAGGCACCGGCACGGGTGCCGCGCCGGTGATCGCCGAAATCTGCAAGGAACTGGGGGCATTGACGGTGGCGGTGGTGACCAAGCCCTTCTCCTTTGAAGGGCGGAAACGGGCCCGGCAGGCCGAAGAAGGTCTGGAGGTGATCAAGGATATGGCGGACACGGTGATTACCATTCCCAATGACCGGCTGCGCGGGCTGGCTTCCAAGAATGCCACCATGATCGATATGTTTCGGCGGGCCGATGAGGTACTGCTCCATTCGGTCAAGGGGATCACCGATCTGATTCTCATGCCCGGTCTGGTGAATCTCGATTTCGCGGATGTCAAAACCACCATGGAAAAAGCGGGCCTGGCCATTATGGGCATCGGCATCGGCAGCGGAGAAAACCGCGCCATCGAGGCGGCCGAGAAAGCCATTTCCCATCCGCTTCTGGAAGATCTGTCCATCGCCGGGGCTAGAGGGGTGTTGATGAACATCACCGCCACCAGCGATCTGACCATGGAGGAGATGACCGAAGCCTCTGAGCGGATCTACAGTGAAGTGGGTGAAGAGGCCGATATCATCTGGGGAACGGTGGTGGACGAAAGCCTGGGGGATGAAATGCGGGTGACGGTGATCGCCACCGGCATCGGAGATTCCCGAGCCCTTCGGGACCGTCGCCGGGATCCGCGGACGCTGAAGAGCGGACGGGACCGAAGATCGGAAGGGGAGAAACAGGGCGACGGCCGCAAACCCATGCGGGATATGAGACATAAAGATCGGAATGCAGCCGTCGATTATGAGGAGCCCGCCTTTTTACGCAAGAAAAAAAATATGGGCGAAGAATCCGAGTCCGAGGAATACCCGGATTATGAAGGCAAGAACATCGATCATGACGATCTGGAGATCCCCACCTTTCTGAGGAAAAAAGCGGATTAGCCTTCCTGACTGCCGAATAGGCGAAGACCGGGCCGATCCTCTGCGGCCCGGTCTTTTATTTGGAGGCGAGGAAGCAAATGACGGTATGGCGGACAGAAGGCGAAAAGGTAAACAGGCAGAGCGCATAGAAACCGGGGCGGTTCGCAAGCATTGGGCCGGACGTATCCGGGTGGCCCTGGTCTACCCCAATACCTACCATGTAGGCATGTCCAATCTCGGTTTTCAGACCGTCTATCATCTCATCAACAAAATGGATCAATTGGTCTGCGAACGGGTGTTTCTGCCCGATCGAAGCCCTTCATCCGTGGAAGCGAAGACGGTTTCGGTTGAATCCGGGCGCCCACTGACCGACTTCGATGTGGTCGCCTTCTCGGTCTCTTTTGAAAGCGACTACCCCCATATCCTGACGATTCTGGATGCATCGGGAATTCCTCTAACGGCTGAGGACCGGGATTCTTCTCATCCCCTGGTGCTGGCCGGCGGGGTCGCCTGCTTTCTCAACCCGGAACCGATCGCCCCCTTCATCGACGGATTTCTGATCGGCGAGGCCGAGGAGATTCTCTCCCCGTTTTTCAATCGATTCGACCCCGAGACGGATCGAACCCGCATGCTGGCGAACCTGGCCCGGGCTGTGGAGGGGGTATACGTGCCCCGATTTTATGATGTCGAATACGGCGGGGACGGCACCATCCACTCTTTTGCGCCGAATCGGGAGGTTCCAGAGCGGGTACGGCGGGTTTATCTGAAGGACCTTTCCGAGTCTCCTACCTGCTCGGCCCTGATGACCTCGGACACCACCTTTGACCGGACCTATCTGATTGAAGTGGCCCGGGGATGCAGCCACGGATGCCGGTTCTGCAGCGCCGGGTACATCTATCGCCCGCCCCGGTTTCAGACCCCCGACATGGTGGCGGCGTGCATGGCCGATGGGGCCCAATCCGCCCCGCGAATCGGTTTGGTGGGGGCCGCGGTTTCCGATTTTCCCGGAATCGGCGATCTATGCGCCCGCTATTTTGGGGAAGCGGTTCGCATCTCCTTCAGTTCCCTGCGGGCGGACGCCATTTCTCCGGAGCTGTTGGAGACCCTGAAGCACAGCGGCGTCAAAACCGCCACCATCGCTCCGGATGCCGGGTCCGAACGGATGCGGCGGGTAATTAATAAGGGGATCACCGAGGCCGATATCCTGTCTGCCGCAGAAACACTGGTGGGGGAGGGCATTCCCAATCTCAAACTCTATTTCATGGTGGGGCTGCCCACCGAAACCGATGCGGACGTGACCGGGATCATCGAACTGTGCAAACGGATCAAACATCGGTTTCTTAAATCCAGTCGGACCCGCGGACGGATCGGCGAGATCACCGTCAGCCTCAATGCCTTTGTGCCCAAACCCATGACCCCGTTTCAGTGGGCCGCCATGGACGAGGTATTCACTTTGAAGCGGAAGGAAAAGAAAATCAAGGAAGGGCTTCGACGGGTGGCCAATCTTCGACTTCATCATGATGTTCCCAAACACGCCTATCTTCAGGCGCTGCTCTCGCGGGGCGATCGTCGAGTGGCCGCTCTTTTGACTGCGGCTCACGCTCACGGGGGCAATTGGGCCCGCACCTGCAAGGCATCGCCCATCAACCCCGAGTTCTATGTCTCTCGGGAGCGGTCGGCCGATGAGATCTTTCCGTGGGATTTTATCGACCACCGGGTCGACAAAGGGTTTCTCCGAAAAGAATATGAACGGGCCCTGAAGGGGAAACCTTCACCGCCGTGCCCGCTCACCGACACCTGCACCCAGTGCGGAGCCTGTGCGGAGAGGACCGCTGATGTCGACCGCGGTTCGGTTTAAAGAAGAATCAGTACAAACAGCAGGAACAGCAAGGCGATGGTTATGGGGAGGAGGAACAGAAAACCTTTCCGGTAATTGAACTGCTCCGACCCTTTGGATGCGGCAACAGCTCCAGGTGAAGGCGGTTTGCCGATGCCGGTGGAATTCATGAACCGTTCCACATCCCGGGCCATAATCCGCTGGCCGTGGGCTGTGAAAATGTCCCGGTAATTTTTCAATTTCTGGGCCGCGTTTTTTTGCTGGCTTTCGGCGATCAGTTCCCCCTGTGCGAACATCTCTTTCATCTCCTGAAAACGGGCATAGGCCTCATTGACCTTCCGCTGCTGTTTTTCGGAGATGCGGGCCTCCTGGGCCTTTTGTCGTTCCACTTCCGCCTGAAGATGTTGAAGGGTTCGGTCCAGGGTGGCGATGAACCGCTGAATCCGGTATTTCCGGTCTTCATCCCCCAGGCTGTCGAAGATCTTGAGGTAGCGCAACAGCTCCTCTTTCTGTTCCATAAAGGACTGGATATGGGAGAGATCTGAAGGGGTGGATTTGTAGGTCTGGAATATGATTGCGGCCTGGTCGAACAAGAATTCCGCTGCTCTTTTTTCTTTTCGGGCGATCGATTTTCCGGCGGAATGGACGGCCTGGCGAAGCCGGCGGTAGCCTTCTGCCAGATAGGTCTCGTCTCTGAATTCCAATGCCCGGGCTTCGATGGCGCCCAGTTCCGAGCGAAGCGGGGCCAGTTCCTTGAGATAGGCGATGGCCGTTTCTTCGAGTCCGGGGTTGACCGGGATGGACATGTCCGCTTCTTTTTTCAGGTGGCCGACGGTGTCGATCAGCCGGACCAGTTCTCTGGCTTTGATGAATTCGGAATCGAAAAGCTTCCGTTTTTCGGTGACCAGCTCTCTCAGGTGCGGGTCGTGGGCGGCCATGGCCGCGGCGGTGAACAGGGTGTCGAAACGCTCTTTTTTGTTCAGGTACTGCTCATACTGGCGTTGGCTGAGCCCCTCCGGGATGACGTGGAGGCGACCGCCCTCCTTCATCTGAAGGTATGCTGAAAAAAGGCTCGTCAGGATGCCGTCGATTCGGTCGCTCTGGTGGGCTTCCACGATTTGCCGGTTTTTTTGTTCAATGATGTCGTTGATCCTGGGCAGATCGGCTTTTTTCGGGCCGCCGGACATTCGGATGTTCAACTCGGCTTGAATGATCCGGTCCAGTTCCTGCTCCAGTATCGGGTATCGGTTCTCTATGGTCATGGCACCCAAAAATCAGTCCCGATGAAGTCACGGGGCTGATGGAAGTTTACTGGTTTTCCTTTCGGGAGATCACAAAAGCGGTCCGGCGGATTTGAAGTAATGATGGGCTTTCCTCAGTGTTCGGAATCCGAATAGAGGAGAATTCGGTTCTCTCGAATATGATGATGAAAATCGCGGGTCCGATCTTCGTGCTGATAGACCAGCATATCCAGGCTTCGTTTCATCATGGGGGAATATCCTTTGGATGCGAGTTTGAGCAGCAGCTTTCCACCCCGCTTCAGATCCTTGACGCATTGTTCGATGACCGTCTTTCGGCGTTCGATTTCCGAGTAGGTCCCCTGAGTGAGGCGGTAATAGGAAGACATGGCGCTGGAGACCGGGTTCTCCTCGGCATCCCGCCGTATCCCCTCGGCGTGCGTGTTTTCAAAATTCTGGATCCGCTGAAAGGTGTCGTTGAGCTGCTGAATCTTGCGGCCTCTTCCTGCCAGTCGCAACAAGGTGGTCGGGCGCCGGACGATTCGCTCCCGAATGATCGACATGAGACCGGCGGTTTTCAACAAGGTTTCAGAATGTTTCATGAGAACCGACTGCATCTTTCTGGAATGATCGATCATGCTCTGGATGATGTCGATCTCATCGATAATGGCGGAAAGCACTTCCAGCTGCTGCTTTTTAATTTTGGAAAAATAGAGTATTGTTTGGCGCTTTCGTTCGGGGATATCTTCTTGGGGATCATCGGCAGGGAAGCGGAAGTGAATCAGCCGATTGACCGTCAGAGTGGACTGTTCTTGAATACGTGATGCTTCCCGCTGGATCTCTTCATAGCAGTCTTCATGGGACCGCCGCCGTTTTTCGGGCCACCCGCCGTTTTCAGAGCCCAGGGTCTGGTCTAAAACCGCCGCACTTTTGACATACCGATCCAGCTGCGCCGTGTAGCGCTTGGGATTGATGGTGCGGATGGCGTTGGCCAGATCTTCTACGGTAATCGTTTTCATGGGCAGCCGGGAAAAAGAAAATCAAAAACATGCGGCCGAAGGGATGATTCGGTCGTCTATTCCGTCTTGTTGATGAGCTTTTCGATCTCCTCCCGGTTCCCCTGAATCTGCTCCAGACGCAATCGGTCGTTTTTTCGGTAGACCTCTTCGGCATCCTGAAGCGCCTTGTACTCCATCTCCCACTGGGGGCTGCTGGCCATCTGGTCTCCAACCAGAGAGGCGTACCGGCCCAGAACCTTATTGCCGTCTTCGATGGACTCGACGATCATGATCATCGACTGGGTCACCCGGGCGACGCCGGCGCAGATCTGGGAGACGTTCTCCACCGCCACCTTCATATGACCGGCGCCGGCGGCGAATTTATCCACCATGTTGACGTGGATGTCTCCGCGTTCTTTGAAATCGTAAATGAGTTTTCGATAGCTCTTGAGGGCGTTCTGGTATTTGACTCCCATATCGATGTTGGTCTTGAACTTGAGTTCCATCCCCTGGCTCTCCCGAAGAGCCATTTCCAGATGATCCCGAACCTTTTCGACTTCGGCGTACCGGTCGTCCACCAGAGACATCGAATCATGAATCGGAATCAATTCGTCCAGCTGGCTTTCGAGTTCCCGGCTGTGGCTGACCTGGTCGTTATAGGCCCGCCGGTCGCTGTGAATCTGGTCTGTGAAGGCATCGTTGACATCCGTGAGATTTTTAACGATGCTGTCCACCTCCAGGACGGTTTCCCGAAGACCCTCGTTCAGCCCTTTCAGGCTGTTGATATACTTGTCGATCATTCCCCGGAATTCGGTGATCATCACTTCGTCCGGTTTGCGGGGAACTTCTTTTTTGACGATATCGTAATCGGTGAAGGTCTCCATTTCCTGTTCTTTGAAACCCAGGGAGACCAGGGCCTTGTCCACAATGTTGTATCGGACGGGGCGCTGTTTTTCGACCGGTATCTTCTCCTCGACAACCTTGTTGGTTCTGGAGGCGATAATGTTTTTGATGCCGTCTTCGATAACCTTGATTTCATCGACTACGTTCTGCAGGTTCTGGGCATTGAAAGAGCTGGACTGGATCTCACGGGTCTCGTAGTAAGAAGGGGTGGGAGGTCGATATTCTGCCGGCCGGGTAGCGGCTACTGTTGTTGCGGCCCCCTTGTTTTTGCCGTATTTATCAAGGATTTCATCCAATTTTTCACCGGCGTCCCCGGGGGTGTCGTTTGCGTCCGGTCCATCCGGATTGATTTTGGCATTGAGCATACGATTCATCCTCTTATTGACAGACTCATTATATAAAGCATATCTGGTCCCGCTCCTTATAGAAGCGTATTCTATTGTTTTCAATGTGAATGGAAACCTTCATATTGGTGTTTGCAAATAATACACGAGATGCCGCTCATCGTCAATAGGAATGCGGGTTTTTATTATACCCGCCAATGCCGAGGCATCACAGGGCTGAGGGCGGGGTGAAACAAAAAAACAGCTTGAAAGTTTTGTCTCGCTGTGTTAGGCGATACCCGATTTTATTTGATTTACGCCCACTTTGGTTTAACCAACTTGAAAGGATTTGGGGGAGATGAGTTCAAACAAAGAATTGAAACTGGCTTATGGCATAGCGGTTGCTTTGCTGGTCGTGGGTGTGTTGAGCTATACCGCCCTTTCGGGCGAAGCTCCCGAGGAACCCTTGCGGATCATGTACCGGGGCGCGGCTGGGGGCGTTCTTTTTAATCATCAGATCCATGCGTATGATTACGGGTTTTCCTGCACCGATTGTCACCACCATCCCGAGGATGCCGGAGAGATGCTTTCCTGCAACGCCTGCCACATCTTTCCCGAGGGAGGAGAACTACCGGAAGCCTGCCTGGAATGCCACGGCGCCGATGAAGTCGACCTGACCGGAGTGCCCAACAAGACCGATGCCTTTCATTCCCAGTGTATCGGTTGCCATAATGACAGCGGGGCCGGTCCCGTGGAGTGCGCCACATGCCACATTCTGTAAGGCAAGCGGTCTTTCACTTTGCCGGCATATGGATGTCCTTTCACATTTAACGCCCAGAATAAGAAGGTTGGACTATGATGAAAAGATCGTTTTTTGGACTGCAACAGCCTCGGTTTAAATACGACGCGGTCAGCAATGTCAATATCGAGCCCGTGCGGATTGCGGTTCCGGAGAAAGTGACCCTCTTCCTGAATCGACCGTTCGAGGGGAAAACGCCACGAATCCTCAATGTGGGCGACCGGGTCAAGACCGGCCAGAAGATAACCCTCTATGAAGACAGCGACGCCTATGTGATTTCGTCGGTGACCGGCACTATTCGCGCCTTCGATTCCTTTATCGGAGATTTCGGCCAGAGACTGACCGCTATCACCATCGAAACGGAACCCACCGATGAATACGACGATGCCCTGCAGAAGGCGCTGAATGAAGAAGGTGTTGCCGCCGCGCGGGAGTACCTCGCCTCCATTCCCGGCGGGATGCCGCCGGAGATGCTTAAGGGCGGGCATGTGGACACCTTGGTGATTTGCGGGATTGAACAGGACCTTCTGTCGATCACGAATCAGTACGTGACCAAATCGAATGTCGGCGCCATGAACCGGGGCGTAAGTGCAATCAAGAAAATAACAGGGGTGCATAAGGTGGTCATGGCCCTGCCCCAGAGCCTCATGCAGGAGGCCGGCGCCATCGGCGGGGCTTCCGGAGTCGAGCTTCGGGTGATTGACGACGTGTATCCTTCGGCCAACCCCAGGCTCATCATGCGGGATGTGATGGGTCAGGTCGTGCCGACGACCGACAAACGGCTTGAGGACCTCGGCATCTTTTTCGTCAATGCCGAGGCGATTGCCGCCGTGGGCGAGGCGGTGGAGAAAAAGATACTTCCGGTGACCAAGACCTTGACAGTGGTCAAAAAGGATATGACCAAGACGGTGGTGGAGGCCCGAATCGGCACTCCGTTTTCCGACATTTTCCAGGCTCTCGACAGTACCCTCTTCGATCGAGACCGAATCATCGTGGGCGGCCCCATGAGCGGGACCACGGTCTACACCGAAGACCATCCGGTGGGCCCCCGCACGTTGTCCATCATGATTCAAGACAGTTCGGATGTGCCGCTGGTATCGGATTACCCCTGCATCAACTGCGGCGAATGCGTTCGCATCTGCCCCGCCGATATTCCGGTCAACATGCTGGTACGGTTTCTGGAGGCGAGGCAGTATGAAGCCGCAGCGGATGAATATGATCTATATTCCTGCATCGAATGCGGGCTCTGCAGCTTTGTCTGCCCGTCGAAAATTCCCATTTTTCAGTACATTCGACTGGGCAAATATGAACTGGACCGGATTCGTGTGGAAGAGGAAGCCGAGGCCCCGGAAATGGTAGAAGAACCGGCCCCCGAGACCGAGGAAACGATTGAGGAAGAGGCAGAAACTGCGGCAGCGGCAAAGGAAGAGGAGGCGTAGAATGTACAACCGGAAAAAGTTCGTCGTTTCACATGCGCCGTTCTGGCATGACGGAAGTTGGATCGCCCAGCGAAGCTACAATATTCTGCTGGCCGCCTTGCCGGCGGTGATCCTCAGTATTTATTACTACGGTCTTCCCGCTTTGGGCGTGGTGGCCCTGTCGGTCTCAACGGCCATGCTCTGGGAGTTGGGATTTACCCGGATATCGAAAACGCCCGACACCATCGGAGACGGCAGCGCCGCCGTGATCGGAATGATATTCGCCATGCTCCTGCCGCCGGTGGTTCCCTGGTGGCTGATCGTGGCGGGGACTTTCCTGGCGGTGGTCATCGGCAAAATGATCTACGGCGGCATCGGCGGCAATCCTTTTAATCCCGCGGTTCTTGCCTACGCCATCATCGGGGTGTCCTGGTGGGATTACCTCAATTTCGACGCCGCCATTGTCAATTACGACCTCGGCTTCATTACCATGTTTCCGCTGGCCCTGGCCAAACATGCCGGCATGCACACCGACCTGTTCAACGTCCAGCAGATCATCTCTTCTTATAACCTGACCGACCTGTTGATGGGGCGGCAGGTGGGCGGTATCGGCGCCACCTTCGGTTTGGGGCTTTTGCTCGGCGGGATCTACCTGATCATTCGAGGCATTATCCGGTGGGAGATATCGATCTCCTTTCTGGCGGGGGTGGGCTTTACCGCTCTGCTGTTCCAGGCCGCCGATCCCGGCCGGTATGCGGGTCCCCTGTTCCATCTGTTGACCGGGTATACCCTGCTGGGCGCTTTCTTTCTCGCCACCGAGGACTCCTCTTCGCCGGTCAACTTCCTTCCCATGCTGATCTACGGCGCGGCCGCAGGCATATTGACGGTCCTGATCCGTAATATCGGGGCCTATCCCGAAGGGGTCATCTTCGCTATTCTGGTGGTCAATCTCATCAACCCGCTGTTGGATAAAATCAGACCCAAAGCATTAGGAAAGGTTACGTAAAATGGGCGATATGATAAAAATGGTTGTGGTGTTGACGGTGTTGAGCGCATTTTCGGGCGGACTGCTGGCCGCTATACGAGACAACACCAAAGAGCAGATCGAGGTGCAGCAGTTGACATTCGTCAAGGGGCCGGCCATTCGGGAAATTTTTAAAGACGCCGGCAATGATCCCATTTCCGACCGGTTCAAGCTTCAGGACGGTGACGAGGAACGCGGCTTTTTCGTGGGTGTTTACGACGGCAACCCCAAGGGGGTGGCCCTGGAGACTTACGGCAAAGGATACGGCGGAGATGTGGGCCTGATGGTCGGCATCGACACGGAGACCGACAAGATCATCGGAGTGAGCGTGACCACCCATGCCGAAACCCCCGGCCTCGGCGCCCGGGCCAAGGAAGATCCCGAGTTCTCCGGTCAGTTTGAAGGTCTTTCGCTGGGGGACACCATCGCGGTGACCAAAGACGGGGGGCAGGTCAATTCCATCAGCGGCGCCACCATCACCTCTCGGGCGGTGGCCAACGCCGCCCAGAAGGCATCGGATATCTACAAGCGGCTCAAGCCCGAAATCATCGAAAATGCGAAAAGCATCGCCAAATAAGGGGGATACACATGGCTAAAACGCTTGTTCAGGAATTTACAAAAGGTCTCTGGAACGAAATTCCGCCCTTCCGCCTGGTGCTCGGGTTGTGCCCCACGTTGGCGGTGACCAAATCGGTGGAGAGCGGCATCGGCATGGGGCTGGCCACCACCTTCGTTCTGGTCTGCTCCAATTTTTTGGTTTCACTGCTGAGAAACGTCATTCCGCCCAAGGTTCGAATCGCCTGTTTCATTATCGTCATCGCCACTTTTGTGACGGTGGTAGAACTGGTCATGCAGGCGTACGCCTATCCGCTGTTTCTGACCCTGGGTATTTTCATTCCGCTGATCGTGGTGAACTGTATTGTTCTGGGGCGCTCCGAGGCATTCGCATCCAAGAACAACCTGATCCGCTCCACTGCGGACGGTCTCGGAATCGGCACCGGGTTCACCCTCTCCCTGGGCGCTCTGGGCGGTGTGCGGGAGCTGCTTGGGTACGGCACACTGCTGGGCAAAGACATCATGCCCGCTTCCTTTGAGCCGTTCTCCTTTGCCATCGAGGCTCCCGGCGCCTTTATCTGCCTCGGTCTCATGCTCTGCATCATGAATCTCATCGGAAGTAAATAGGAGGAAACATGGGCGACTATATCGTTCTTGCCATCAGCTGCATCCTGATCAACAATATTCTTCTGGCCCAGTACCTGGGGCAGTGCCCGTTTATGGGAACCTCCAAAAAAATGGAGACGGCCGTGGGGATGGCCATGGCGGTCATCTTTGTTCTGGTCATGGCCGGATTGATCACATGGCTGGTCAATACCTATGTATTGGTAACATTCGGGCTCGAGTACCTGCGGACCATCGCCTTTATCCTGGTGATCGCCTCTCTGGTCCAGTTTGTTGAAATGTTCCTGAAAAAATCGATTCCGGCGCTGTATGCCGGGCTGGGCATTTTTCTTCCCCTGATCACCACCAACTGTGCGGTGATGGGGGCCTGCCTGATCAATATTAATGAAGAATACACCTTCATGCAGGCCCTGGTGGCCTCCTTCAGCTACGCGGTGGGATTCGGACTGGCCCTGATTCTGTTTGCAGGCGTGCGGGAGCGGATTATTCTTGGGCGGGTTCCGAAACCCCTTCAGGATACTTCCATCGCCCTGGTGACGGCCGGCGTTCTGTCGCTGACTTTCTTTGCCTTCAGGGGAATGGTCTAAAAAACATTGAAAAATTCCAAGGACTTATTATCTTAGAAAAGTGGAACAACCCGAATCGGGTTGTCCCTTTTTTTTTCACTCTTACCGTTTTTAGGAGGTAACAACGTGACAGAAGCCATCCTGATTATGTTGGGTATCGGCGCGGTCTGCGGATCGGTGCTGAGTATCGCTTCTAAGATATTTTATGTATGGGAGGACCCCCGCATCGCGAAGGTCGAGCAGAACTTGGCCGGTGCCAACTGCGGCGGTTGCGGCTTTGCCGGGTGTTCCTCCGCGGCGGTCGCGGTGGTGGAGGGGAAAGCCCCTCCGACGGTCTGCGTCATCGCCGGGCCGGAATCCTCGGCCGGTGTGGCCGAAGTGATGGGGATGGACCCGGGTACCGCCGAACCCTTGAGGTCTCTAAATACCTGCGACGGCGGTATTCGCGCCACCGATAAATACCATTATATGGGGGTCCAGACCTGTGCGGCCCTGACCGCTTTTTACGGCGGAAAGAGAGACTGCATGGTCGGATGCCTGGGCATGGGCGACTGCATCCGTTCCTGTAATTTTGATGCCATCCATATGGGGCCGGACAACTTTCCCATTGTGGACGAGGCCAAATGCGTGGGTTGCGGTGCCTGTGAAAAGGCCTGCCCGAAATCGATTCTGACGGTGAAGACCATGTCCGAGCGGCTGCTTCATCTCAACGAGTTCGACGATGCCCTGGCGCCCTGCCAGCAGACCTGCCCGGCGGAAATCGACATTCCGACCTATATCAACTGTGTGGCCACCGGCGATTATGAAGGTGCGGTGAATGCCATTCGGGAACGGAACCCGCTGCTGCTGACCTGTGGCCGGGTCTGCCCGCATCCCTGTGAGGATTACTGCCGACGCGGCATCGAGGACGAACCGGTTTCCATCAATCAGCTCAAGCGGTTTGCCGCCGATTACGAAATGAACTCCGGCAAGCGGCTGCCTATTCCCTGCGCCCCGGCCACCGGCAAAAAGGTGGCGGTGATCGGCGGAGGGCCGGCTGGTCTGAGCGCCGCCTATTTTCTGCGGCGGGTGGGCCATAACGTCACCATTTTTGAGGCCATGCCCAAGATGGGCGGGATGATCCGCTACGGCATCCCCGAGTATCGCCTTCCCAAAAAGGTGCTCGACTGGGAAATCCAGGGCATACTGGATCTCGGCATCGAAGCCCGAACCGGGGTCCGCTTCGGGCAGGACTTCGATATGCAGACCCTCAATGACGAAGGGTTCGATGCGGTATTTATGGGCATCGGGGCCTGGAGCGATTACACCCTCGGTGTGGAAGGGGAGGATATGAAAGGGTGCTTTACCGGCATCAACTTTCTTTCCCGAATCGCCGGCGGAGAAAAGATCCCCATCGGGAAGAAGGTTGTGGTAGTCGGCGGCGGAAACACCGCCATCGACTGCGTGCGAACCCTGGTCCGGTTGGGAGCCGAAGAGGTCACAATCCTCTACCGGCGGACCCGAGCGGAAATGCCGGCCAACGAGGTAGAGATCGTGGCCGCGGAGCACGAAGGGGTCAACTTCCAGTTCCTGGCCGCTCCCACCCGGGTGGTGGGCGAGGACGGTCGAGCCACCCACATTGAATACCTGAAGATGGAGTTGGGCGAACCGGATGCCTCCGGCCGGCGCCGACCGGTTCCGGTGGAAGGGTCCGAGACCCTGCTGGAAGCCGATATGATCATCAGCGCCATCGGCCAGCGACCGGACGTCTCTTTCAAACTGAAGGACAAATCGCTGGAGGGGCTCGAGATCACCCGCTGGAACACCATCGACAATGAACCGATTACGCTTCAGACCAGCATGCCCAGAGTCTTTACCGGCGGCGATTCGGCCACCGGGGCTTCTCTGGTGGTGGAAGCCATCGGAGGCGGCAGGCGGGCGGCCCGATCCATTCACCAGTACCTGAGCGGTGAAGAAATTCAGGTTCCCGAAAAGGTGCTGTTTAAGGAGCATATTCCAACCTCCATTTGGAAACAGGTGGACGGCATCATTCAGTCGCCTCGGGCGGAAATGCCGGAGTTGCCGGTAGAAGAAAGAATCAAAACATTCGAGGAGGCTGATCTGGTGCTCCCGGAGTCTGCGGCTCTTGCGGAAGCCAGTCGGTGTCTCAACTGCTGCCGGCTCTGCTATAATCCGGATATTTCCAAGGCCACACAGAAGGCCGCCTAGACCGCCACCCGTCCTGCTTTAAAATAAAAGCCGCATCCGCCCTCGTCTAAAAGGGGCCGGATGCGGCTTTTTTTATCGGTGCTCGCTTTTTCGTGGGGCGAGTCGAAGTGGTTTGAACGTGAAGAACTTCAGGACGGAGCCAAAGCCGATTGAAACTGCTCCGGTACCGATGTCGTCTTTCGGGTGTTGTAGTCCAGGAATACAATGCCGGTTTTTGCTCGGGCCAACTCTTTTCCGGTCTCTCGAAGGGTCAGCCGGTAATAAAAATCACATCCCTTTTTGCCCCACTCCGCCGGGGTTACCTCGACTGTGATCATATCTCCGTAAAATGCTTCCGCTTTGTACACGACAGCCGCATCCGAGATGACGATTCCGATGCCGTCCGGATTCAACTCGGCCAGTCCGTGCCTGCGCAGACATTGAAGTCGCGCTTCGTGGATAATGGACAGCACTGCGTCATTGGCCAAATGGCCTCCGTAATTGATATCGCCGATTCGGACGAGGATGTCGGTGGAAAAGATGAAGGTGTCGGGCAGTTCCAGTTTTATTCGGGCCATGAGGGTTCTTTCTTGGTGCAAATCTGAAGGTGATGAATGAGTCGGCGCATATCCGACGGGAGCGGGGATTGAAAGGACAAAGGAAGATCGGTCCGGGGATGTTTAAATCCGATTCGCTCGGCGTGGAGCATCTGTCGTGCGGGCGATATCAGAAGATGAGATACCCTGCCGGGAAGATGCCGATCGGGCCGACCGCCGTAGACCGGATCACCGACTACCGGGTGATGAATGGCGGCGCAGTGAACCCGAATCTGATGAGTCCTGCCGGTCCTTAAATCGATATCGAGAAGTGCGGCACCGGTATATTGTTCCCGAACCTTCCAAATGGTATCCGCCGGTTTCCCGGATCTGCTGATGGTGGACATCCGTTTACGATCTGTGGGATGGCGGCCGATGGGGAGGGTGATTCTTCCGGATTTTTTTTTCATTTCGCCATGCACCAGGGCCAAATATCGTTTCCGGACCTTCCGGGCTTTAAACTGTGCGGCCAATTCGGCCAGCGCCGGACCGTTTTTGGCCACCACAAGAATGCCGGAGGTGTTCTTGTCCAGGCGATGAGCGATGCCCGGCCTCAATTGCCCGCCGATCCCCTCCAGGTCCGGACAATGGTAAAGCAGTCCGTGGACGATGGTGCCGCTGTCATGTCCGGGAGCGGGGTGAACCACCTGACCGGGGGCCTTGTCGAGGATGATGAGATCCCGGTCTTCAAAAAGAATGTCGAGAGGAACGGGTTCGGGCTCACAGGAGATCGGTTTCGGCCTCGGAATGCATCCGCGGATGACCTCTCCCGGTTTGGGGCGGTAGCCGGGCTTTTTGGTTTCGGTCCCCACCCGAATGTGGCCTTTACGGATCAGGTCGGCCGCCAGAGACCTGGAACATTCCTTTATGTGGGCGCTGACCAGCGCATCCAACCGCTGGTCGGCATACCCCAGGTCGGAAAGAATAAAACAGTGGTCATCATCGGTCATGGCCGGGAAAGGAAAAAGTCAGGATGCGAACAGGGATTCGATTTCGGAGAGAATGGTTCTTTCGTCGGTATCTTTTGCAGTGGAAAGCTCTCGAACCAAGAGGACCTGGGCGGTATCATACAGTTTTCGTTCACCGAAAGAGAGATCTTTGGTCATTTTAAGGAGAAAAAGGTCTCGGAATACTTCGGCGACTTCATACAGAGAACCGGTTTTAATTTTGTCCATATATTCCCGATATCGCCGATTCCAGGTCTGATTGTCGCCGGGTCCGTCATTTTTTTCCTGCATCACTCTGTAGATTTCAGGCACCTCTTTTTTGCTGATGATCTCCCGAAGACCCACCGAATCCACATTCGAGGTGGGAATCATAATGACCATGTCGTTTTCCAAAACCTTCATGATGTAAAAATCATGGGTCTCCCCCGCTACAACTTTGCTTTCAATGGATTCGATGCGCCCCACCCCGTGTGCGGGGTATACCGCCAGATCCCCAACTTGAAATCGCTGCATATTTTTTTTGATCGCCTGTTCCTGGGTATTTTTTGTATCCATAATGTTGTCTTCACCGGTTAAAATGCTGAGCTGGTAATAATCACTCCTCACGCTAACCCGTGGGGTGCCAATAGGTAAGTTGGTTCTTCCGGAAAAGTGGCTTCCTGATCGTCAGGGAAATCTTTTCAAATATGCGTAAATCATACCATACAATATGATAACAATCAAATAAAAAAGGATTGGCGCGGTTTCCCGCGCCAATCCTTGCTTGTATGCTTCTGTCGGGCCGGGCATGCTCTGTCCGGCCGTTTTGCAGTGATCCTGTGTGTGTGGATTCCAGATCCCGCCCGGAAGATTAGACCAGGAAGGGCACCATCAGAAGGGCCACCACGTTGAGGATCTTGATCATCGGGTTAACAGCCGGTCCGGCGGTGTCCTTGTACGGATCGCCGACGGTGTCGCCGGTAACGGCGGCTTTATGGGCATCGCTGCCCTTGCCGCCAAGATGACCGTCTTCGATGTATTTTTTGGCATTGTCCCATGCAGCGCCGCCCGTCGTCATAGACAGGGCCACGAAAACGCCGGTGACGATACTGCCGATGAGCAGACCGCCCAGGGCGACCTTACCCAGCAAGAAGCCGACCAGAACCGGTGCGACGACCGGCAGCAGGGCGGGAACCAGCATTTCTTTCAGTGCGAACTTGGTGACGATATCGACACATGCGCCGTAATCAGGCTTTCCGGTACCTTCCATAATGCCCGGAATTTCGCGGAATTGTCGGCGAACTTCGTCCACAACCGCGCCGCCTGCAGCTCCGACGGCATTCATGGCGATGGAGGCGAAGAGGTAGGGCAAAAGACCGCCGATGAACAGACCGATAATCACATTCACATCACCCAGGTCGAAGCGGATGCCTTCACTCCCGCCATGGAAAGCGAATTCTTGCACATAGCAGGCAAACAGAACCAGAGCGGCCAGGGCGGCGGAGCCGATGGCGTAACCCTTCGTGACGGCCTTGGTGGTATTTCCGACCGCATCCAGGGGATCGGTTACGGCGCGGACGCTTTCATCCATTTCAGCCATTTCGGCGATGCCGCCCGCGTTGTCGGTGATGGGGCCGTAAGCATCGATGGCGATGACCATACCGGTCATGGACAGCATGGAGATGGCCGCGATGGCGATTCCGTAAAGACCGGCCATGTTATGGGCCACGAAGATACCCAGGCAGATGGCCAGCACCGGTGCCGCGGTGGCCTGCATGCTGACGCCGAGACCGGCGATGATGTTGGTGCCGTGACCGGTCGTAGAGGCTTCGGCGACCGCCTTCACCGGACCGTAGATGCCGGTGTAGTATTCGGTGATGATTACGATGACCACGGTGAGAACCAGGCCGACCAGCGCTGAATAGTAAAGCGCCATTACGCTGATCTCGCCGCCTAGACCGTCTTGGCCCAGTACCAGGTTGGTGACGTAATAAAAGGCGACAGCGGCCAGAATGGCGGAGCCGAACATGCCTTTATAAAGAGCGCCCATAATGTATTCGCTTTTTCCCAATCGAACGAAGAAGATCGCGATCATGGAGCAGACGATTGATACGGCACCCAGAATCAGGGGGTACTCGGTGGCGATGGGGATGTTGGGGAAGAGCAGATTTCCGATGAGCATCGCCGCAACGGCGGTCACCGCATAGGTCTCGAACAGATCGGCAGCCATACCTGCGCAGTCGCCCACGTTGTCGCCCACGTTGTCGGCGATAACAGCCGGGTTTCTGGGATCATCTTCGGGAATACCGGCCTCGACCTTGCCCACCAGGTCGGCGCCCACATCCGCGCCTTTTGTGAATATGCCGCCGCCCAGCCGGGCAAAAATCGAGATGAGGCTTCCACCGAATCCGAGGGCCACCAGTGCGATGACCGCTTCTCGCACTTCAACGCCGGAAGCCAGCAGAGCGGTATAGTAGCCGGCCACGGAGGTCAGGGCCAGCCCGGCCACCATCATACCGGTCACGGCGCCGCCCTTGAAAGCCAGGCTCAGGCCTTTGGCCAGACCGCCTTTGGCCGCCTCGGCCGTCCGCACGTTGGCGATAACGGAAACCCGCATCCCCACGTAGCCGGCGATAAACGACGCCGTGGCGCCGAGGAGAAAACCGACGGCGGTTTTGGCCCCGAGGGTGGCGAAAATAATGATAAAAATAATGCCGCCGGCAACAGACATCGATTTCAGCTGACGGTTCAGATAAGCGATGGCGCCTTCCTTGATCGCATCCGCAATTTCGGTCATCTTCTTGTCGCCCGCCGGGGCGCCCTTGACTATCCCCGCAAGAATGATAGCGAAAAGAACTCCCACTACACCTACCATAGTACAAATCAACGGCAGATTGTTCAATACAGTTTCCATTTTACCTCCGTCTGAAACTTAGCGTCCTAGGTTAACGTCTTTCCGGTTGTACACACTCATACCTTCCGTTGTGCCTTTGCTCAGCACCATAGCCACCGCATCCCGTGCTCGCACCATGAGTGTTTCGAGTGCTTCGTTTTCAGCGGGACTGAACGGATTCAGCACATGATCCACTACACTTTCATCGGGTCCGGGACGTCCGATGCCTACCCGAAGACGAATAAACCGATCGTCTTCAAAAACCTCCATCAAAGATCGAATTCCTTTGTGTCCCCCATGCCCTCCTTTCTCTTTAATTTGAATTCTTCCGAAGTCCAGATCAATGTCGTCGTGGATAATCAGAATTTCCTCCACGAATATACCAAAATGTCTGCTAAGTTCGAAAATGGGCGGCCCGCTTCGGTTCATAAACGCCAACGGTTTCGCCAGCACCACCTCTTTTCCTTCGATCCGGCCCCTTCCGAATGCGCACTCAAACCGGTTTTCGGAAATCGGGAATGAATGTGCTTCAGCCAGCTTGTCAATGACCATGAAGCCTGCGTTGTGGCGCGTGTTTCGATAACCCGGCCCCGGATTGCCCAATCCGGCGACCAGTCGAAGGCCGTCCGACATGGTGGCCTATTCTTCCGATTCTTCTTCACCGGCGGCCTCTTCACCTTCTTCAGCCGCTTCGAGACCCTCTTCGCCCTCTTCCACTTCTTCTTCGGGCAGTTCCTCCCGATGGGGCACGGACACGGTGACCACGGTGAAGTTGACCTCAGCCGGGAATTCTACCCCTTCCACCTCGATATCCTCGATGTGAACCGAATCTCCGATCTCCATATCGGTAACATCCACTGTCACTGAATCGGGGATCTTATTGGGATAGCAGTAGGCTTCCAGTTCCCGCCGCACCACCTGAAGAATTCCGCCTTCCTCAACCCCTTTGGAGACGCCGGTGGTGGTGACCGGAACAGTCACGTAAATCTTCCGATCCATGGAAATGGCGTAAAAATCGGCATGAATCGGAGCCCGGGAAACCGGATGCACCTGCAATTCCTTCAGCATGACCGAATGGTTGGGTTTGACGCCGTTTTCGACGACCAGGTTCACCAGGAGCTGGCTTCCCTTGCTTTTTTTAATGATGTTTTCCAGTTCATGCGTAATGACGGAAAGTTTGGTGTTCTCCGTATCCGGCCCATATAAAACAACCGGGAGTTTGCCCTCCCGGCGCAAGGTTCGGGCCGGACCATTGCCCGTTTTATCTCTTAAAGATGCTTTCAATTCAACTAATTCCAAGATTGATCCTCCTTTAACCATAAAAACCGAATATTCGCTAAGAACTCGGTTTTCAATCTTTTACACAAACAGGGAGGTGACGGAATCACCCCGGTGACTTCTTATAATGGCTTCGCCGATCAGGGCGGATATGCTGAGTACTTTGATTTTGTCGCATTGTCGGGCTTCGGCCCCCAGCGGAATGGTATCGGTGACCAGCAGGCTTTTGAGTTCCGAATCGGCGATTCGACCCACGGCGGGTCCTGAGAGTACCGGATGGGTGCAACAGGCGTGAACCTCACGGGCCCCGTTTTTGATCAGAGCCCCGGCGGCTTCCGTCAGGGTACCGGCGGTATCCACCATGTCATCCAATATCACGGCGGTCTTATCGGTGACGTTTCCGATAACGGCCATCGCTTTGGCCTCATTGGGAATATCCCGACGTTTGTCGATAATGGCGAGTCCGGCATCCAATCGCTTGGCAAAGGCCCGGGCTCTTTCCACCCCGCCGGCATCCGGCGAAACGACAATCAGGTCGTTTGTAAAATTTTTTCGAATGTAATCGAGGATCACCGGGGCGGCAAAGAGGTTGTCTACGGGAATGTTGAAAAATCCCTGGATCTGCGCGGCGTGAAGGTCCATGGTAATCACCCGGTCGGCACCCGCCTTGGTGATCATGTCGGCTACAACGCGGGCGCTGATGGGCACACGGGGCGCGACCTTCTTATCTTGCCGGGCATATCCGTAATAGGGGAGTACCGCCGTGATTCGACTGGCCGATGCCCGGTTGCAGGCGTCCAGCATGAGAAGCAGTTCGACCAGGTTGTCGTTAACCGGTGAACAGGTGGGCTGGACGACGAAAACATCCCGGGATCGAATATTTTCATCGATTTCAATCTGAATCTCGCCGTCACTGAATGTCTTGACTTTGGATCCCCCCAAAGGGGTGTCGAGATAGGTGCAGATTTGATGAGCAAGTTCGGGATTGGCATTTCCCGAAAAAATAGTGATCTCCCGCATTCGCGTTCCGTTTTTGTAATTATAAGGCTGCACTGGTGGTCCACTTGCTTAAAAAATTGGCTGGGGCGGGAGGATTCGAACCTCCGAATGCAGGAACCAAAATCCTGTGTCTTACCACTTGACGACGCCCCAGCAAGAAAAGATTTCGACGATTACACCTGCCGGGTTTAATCTCCCATTTACAGAATCATATCGACCAGATAAGGGGTCCATCCCTTTACTGCAGATAAGGCCGATTCGGCTTTTCGGGCGCATATTTCATCCGAAAACAGACCGAAAACCGTTGGCCCGCTTCCAGACATCAGCGCCCCTGCGGCGTCTTTATCCAGGAGGGCTTGCTTGGCTTTTACGACCTCCGGATGCAGACCAGCAGTCACTGTTTCCAAATCGTTGCACAGGTAATCGACCGCATCAAGTTCCTGTGCTTTAAGAAGAAGACTTTTATTTATTTTTCGGCAATTTGTCAATCCCAAATTCAGATTTTTGTATATCCGGGCCGTCGAGACGCTGAAATCGAATCCGATCAGCAGGACCTTATACGGAATTATTCCCCCATAAAAGTCGAGTTTTTCACCGATACCGGTGGCCAGTGCCGGCCGTTGCAACAGAAAGAAAGGCACATCCGCTCCCAAGGTGAGCCCCAGCTCCATCAGGCGGCCGTTGGACAACGGTTTGCCAAAGTGCCGGTTCAATGCCGCCAAAGTACAGGCCGCATTGCTGCTCCCGCCCCCGAGGCCCGCACCAACGGGGATTCGTTTATCGATGTAGATGGACAGCGGGTGTCGAATGGATGCTTCTTTGAAGAAAAGATCCGCAGCCCGGAAAACCAGGTTGGTTTCATTTTCGGGGACTCCGGGATGAGAACAAAACACCCTCAGCCCCTTTCCTGAAAAGGAGAGTGCGAGGGTGTCATACAGGGTAACCGGGCACATCAAGGTCGTCAAATAATGGTACCCGTCGGCCCTTTTGCCGGTTACATGAAGAAGCAGGTTGATCTTTGCCGGCGAGAGTACGTCCATGTCCATAGCAAGCGCCTTACCGGATTGTAATCGGCAGATGCCCATTCAGGCGGATCAAGGTCCTTCACTTGATAATTTTAATCACCATGAATCCCCGGTTGATCCGTCGAACAAACAGGTTGAGCGGTTCGCCTTCTTCCGCCGCCTCAATGGCCTTCCGAAATTCCTCGACACCGCCGATGGGTTCATGGTTTATTTCCTTGGCGATGTCGCCGGCCATCAGGCCGGCCGCTTCCGCTTTGCTGCCGGATTCGACATCCATCACCATGACCCCGTCTTTTTCCGAAATGCTGAAGCGCCGCGCGATTTCCGGTGAGATTTCGGAAACCTGAATGCCCAGGCTTTTTTCTTTTTGCGGATCCTGATCTCTTCGGGAAAGAATTTTCTCTTCCTCCCGCCGGGCAATGGTGATGTCGAAGGATTTCCGGTCTCCGTTTCGCAGCACCTCGACTGTGGCTTTCCGCCCCACGCTCAGGCCCGCGATCCTTCGGGTCAATTCCCGGATGTCTTTAACGGGTCGGCCGTTGACCGAAATGATAATATCCCGGGCCCTGATTCCGGCCTGATTCGCCGGATCATCCTCGAACACCTCGGTCACCAGAACCCCTGCTTCTTCCTGGAATCCGTAGTAATCCGCGATTTCCGGTGTAAGGTTCTGGATCGCCACCCCGAGCCATCCCCGGGTCACTTCCCCGCTTTCCCGCAGTTGCTCAACAATTCCTTTGGCCATATTGATGGGAACGGCAAACCCGATTCCCTGGCCGCTGGCAATGATGGCGGTGTTGATGCCCACCACCTCACCCTTGGTGTTGAGAAGTGGACCGCCGCTGTTGCCGGGATTGATGGAGGCGTCGGTCTGGATGAAATCATCATAAGGGCCGGAGCCGATCACTCGGCCCTTGGCGCTGACGATCCCCGCAGTCACCGTGTGCTCAAGACCGAAGGGGTTGCCCATGGCAAGCACCCACTGACCGATTTTTAGATCGTCCGAGTCGCCCAGGGTCACGACCGGCAGATCCGCAGATTGGGTAATTTTGATAAGCGCAATATCGGTATTGGGGTCACGGCCCACGATTTCGGCATCGTATTCTTTATCATTGCTCAGCCGGACCCGGATCTCATCGGCGCTTTCAATCACATGATTGTTGGTGACGATATAACCGGACCTGTCGATGATAAAGCCCGATCCCAGGCTCCTTTGTTTAAATTCCCGATCCGGATCGCCGCCGAAGAAACGTTCGAACATGTCGAAGGGATCTTCATTGCGGAAGGGTTCACCGAAATGGCGAAAGACGCGTCCGCCCCCCTTGACACTTTTTTCGGTGCGGATGTTGACCACGGACGGGGTTACATTTTCCGCGATCTCGCTGAAGCTCTCCGGGGCGGTCATCGTCCGGGCGGGAAGAATTTGGGCCGGATACATACTTCCAAGGGACACAACTCCCGCCAGGGCGATGACCCGCGCAACGAGCGGGGCGGATAGCATTTTCTTTGCCATCGTCGATTTTCTCCTTACCTGTTGAGGCCTACCGTGCAATACCGTCGGTTTTCGCAGCGGAAGTCTACTGCGCTTCCCTGACATACATCAGCCGCAAATCATACAGAATATGTTTGAGCATATCCTCTTCTTCTTTGGTCAGATTGCCCCGTGTTTTCTGTTCCAGCATACCCAGAATATCGATGGTCTGCTTGGCGGCGGCTGTGTTTTTGGATTTTTGGCCGGTTGACGGATCTTCCAGAAGTCCCAAGTGGACGAGAGCCGAGGAGTTCAATGAAAAAATGAACATGGAAAAGTCCATCTTGGGAAGTTGAGGGCCCGTCTCCTGCTGCTTCGCAGATGCATAATCTTGGGCCACTTCTTCGGCGGTCTTATCCGGGTTAAGATCTCCCTTGATCTCTTTTTCTTCTGCCATGTCCATATCCTCCCTTATGTGGCGGTTCAATGAAAAAATGAGTTTCCGTAAATTCCCTCCCGCACAGGAACCCGAATTCGTTACAGTTCAAGAGGAATAACCGAATTGACCAGGGGAAGGGCGCGAAGCTGCTCCACCACCTCCGGGGGTATGGGGGTGTCGGTGCGCAGAAAAATAATATTGCGATCCCCTTCCTCCTCCTGGCCGACCTGCATTCGGCCGATATTTATTTTGTTGTTGCCCAGGGTGGTACCGATACTGCCGATGGCGCCGGGAACATCCTGATTGTGGATGATGGCCGAGTGGCCGTGGGGGATCATTTCCAATCTGAAATTGTTGATTTTGACGATTCGAGGATCATTTTTGCCGAACACCGTGCCGTCCAGAGATGTGCTTTTTTCGGGGGTTTTGGCGCGGACCCGAATTAAATTGTTGTAGTCTTCGGCGTCCGCCTGCCGGGTTTCCGATACCTTGATTCCCCTTTCTTTGGCGATTATCGGGGCATTCACCGAGTTGACCATGTCGCTGATCATGGGGGTCAGCAGGCCCTTTAAAATCGCCGTGGATATCGGAGAGAGATCCAGCCCCTGAAAATCGCCCATGTATTCGATTCCCACCTCCTCCACCGGCCCCTCGGACAATTGGGCCATGAGGCATCCCAGGCGGTCTCCCAGGGAGAGGTAGGGCCGCAGTTTTTCGAGCAATTCTCCGGTCACCGAGGGGGTGTTTACCGAGTTGATGACGGTGCCGGTGGTCATATAGGCGATGATCTGTTCGGCCACCGCGATGGCCACATTGGCCTGGGCTTCCTGAGTGGAGGCTCCCAGATGCGGGGTGCAGATGAAGTTTTCCAGTTCAAACAGAGGGGATGCTTCCGGCGGTTCGGTTTCAAAGACATCCAGTGCCGCGCCGGCCACCTTGCCCGACTTCATGGCCTCGTACAGATCCGCTTCGTTGACGATGCCGCCCCGGGCGCAGTTGATGAACCAAACCCCGTCCTTCATACGGTCGAACACAGATTTATTGATAAACCCCTGGGTTTCTTTGAGTTTTGGCACGTGCACAGTGATGTAATCGGCTCTTTGGAGCAGGTCCTCTAGCGAAGCGCTTTCAAAACCGGCCTTTTCGATCTGTTCGGAGGTGACATGGGGATCATGAATAATGACCTGCATCCTGAGCCCTTTGGCGCGGTCCGCGACAATGGAGCCGATTTTGCCGAAGCCGATGATCCCCAAGGTCTTATTGTAAATTTCCTGGCCCTGGAGCTTTTTCTTTTCCCACCGTCCGGATTTGAGGGTGGCGGTTCCCTGGGGAATGTTCCGGGTCAACGCCAGCATCATGGCCACCGCATGCTCGGCGGTGGTGATCACATTGCCGGTGGGGGTGTTCATCACCACCACGCCTCGTTTGGTGGCGGCGGGGATGTCCACATTGTCGAGGCCGATGCCGGCGCGGCCGACCACCTTCAGGTTGGGAGCCGCCTCCAGCAGGTCCTCGGTGACCTTGGTGGCGCTGCGGATCACCAGCGCATCATAAGGGCCGATGATCGATTTGAGTTCATCCGGGGAGAGCCCGGTCTTGACATCCACTTCAATTCCTTCCGCTTCCTGAAACAATCGAATTCCGACTTCGCCCAGATTGTCACTCACAAGAACCTTCATTAGTACCGTCTCCTCAAATCAAACACACAGAATTAGTCCGCCTTTTCAGGCAACTCCGTTCACCGGTAAAAAATTTTTCTAAACATATTTACGGAACCGCCGTTGTCAAGAATCGGGCGGTTTTATTTCCCCGGCTGATGGACTTTCACTTCATGCCTATGATTCCTTTGATTTTGACAGGCTTTGGGATATAGTGCGGGAGATTGGTGAATTCATTATTTCCATTGAAAATTATGAGATTAGGAGGAAAACAGATGATGAAAATTGAACCCGGAAAGACCCGGATCGGATGGATCGGCACGGGGGTGATGGGTCGCTGGATGTGCCAGCATGTGATGGATCGCGGATTTTCCGCCACCGTTTACAACCGAACCCGGGACAAGGCCCGGCCGCTTCTGGATGGGGGGGGCGAATGGGCGGATTCACCCCGGGCGGTTGCCTCGGCTTCGGATGTGATCTTCACCATGGTCGGATTTCCAGATGACGTGCATGAGGTTTATTTCAGGCAGGATGGGGTTCTGGCGGGCGCCGCGGCCGGTAGTATTCTGGTGGATATGACGACCACCCGGCCCAGCCTGGCCCGGGAAATTGATCAGGCCACCGCTCAACAGGGCCTCCATGCAGTGGATGCGCCGGTCTCCGGTGGAGATGTGGGGGCGCGGGACGCCAAACTTTCCATTATGGCGGGCGGCGAACGCTCGGCGGTGGATGCGGTCATGCCGCTGTTTGAGATTATGGGCAAAAAAATCGTTTATCAGGGAGAGGCGGGCAGCGGACAGCATACCAAGATGTGCAATCAGATCGTCATCGCGGGTACCATGATCGGGGTATGTGAATCGCTGCTGTACGGATACCGCGCGGGGCTGGACCTGGAGGTGATGCTCTCTTCCATCTCCGGCGGGGCCGCGGCTTGTTGGAGCCTGGAAAACCTGGCTCCCCGGGTGCTGAGGCGGGAGTTCGACACCGGCTTTTTCGTGGAGCACTTTTTAAAGGATATGGAGATCGCCCTTCGGGAGGCCCGGCAGATGGGGATCGTCCTCCCCGGCCTGGCTTTGGTTCACCAGATGTATTTATCCGTGGCGGCAAACGGCGGAAAGCGCCTGGGCACCCAGGCGCTGATGCGGACACTGGAGCAGATGAGCAATTATTATCCGGATTCAGAATAGCAGCTTTTCCGGCGGCCGCCGTTCGGGGACGAATTCATGCGGGATTTTTCCCTCATTCCATTCGTTGGATACGTAAAGATTGCAATAGCAGCTTCCGTATTCCTCGACATCCGGGGCCCGGTAGACGCAGGGGCAGATGATATCTTTGTCGTGGTCCCGGTTCCCGGCGGCCAACCGGCAGGGGCATGCCATGTAGCCGTAGCGCTCCTTGTTGGTGATCAGACCTTCGATAAGCTCGAGGGTGCGCGTTTTGTCCTGGTTGAAGTAATATCCCTTGGCTTCCTGGATCTTCTTCAATTGTTCATACAGTTTTTCAGCATCCATATCAGAGTCCCAACGCCTCCTTGATTTCGTCTTCCTTGTATCCGACAATCACCTTGTCCCCGATGATGATGGTGGGGAAGGAGCATCTCGGGTTGAATTTTTTGACATCCTCAATGATGGCCTTGCGTTCGTCTCCGTCCAGCAGGTCCACATCGATGACATGGTATTTGACCGTGCATTCGTCCAGAAACTGCTTGGTCGCCTTGCAATGGCTACACGTGCTCAACCCGTACAGCTGGACCTTGGCATCCTTCTCCGTTTTGGCGTTTTCTTTTTCGTCAGACATACCCGTCAGTCCTTTCCTCTCTTCTTTGGCATTTCCGATTGAAGGCTCGAATGGGTGTAGTGTAAACCCATTTTCGACAGATATGCAAGGGTATTCGGGGCATTCCGTTGGGAATACGGGTTTTTTCTCAGCGCCTTCAAATTTACCACGGTATCGATATCCTTCCAGCTCGGCAGCAGATAGCAGCTGCGCCCGAGTGCTTTCAGAATATCTCGGGTTTGCTCCAGAACCGATGGGGTGCTCCAGGAGATTTCTTTAAACACCTCCGGAATGAATGAATCGGATCGAAAGCCGATCAGATAGTACCCCCCGTCTTCTGCCGGCCCGAGTACGACCGGATGATCCGTCAGTCCGGAAAAAGCCTCCCGAAGGAACGCCGGCGGAAGGTCCGGAATATCGGTTCCAATCAGCACCGCCCGGTCGAATCCGCGAGAAAAACAATTCCGAAAGGCATCGGCCATTCGTTCCCCCAGATCGCCGGTATGCTGAGGCATCAGGGGGTGCCGATTTCCAAGCCAGCGCCGTATCGCTTCCGGATCATCCGGCGGATCATGGCAGAGTAAAATGAAATGGCCGGTTTCTTCCAGGGTCGAGAGAATGTCCGACCCAAAGCATCTGTATAGGTCGACCACGGTACGGGGATTCAAGTCTTTGGAAAGTCGGGTTTTCACCCGACCTATTTCAGGGGCTTTCAAAAAGAGAAGCACGCATCGATTTTTCATTCAAAAAATTCTCCTCACCACTTTCTGTTAAAATAGAACACGCCAAGCGGAGGCGTCAAATCGACTGTCGAGGGGGGATGTATATAAAAAGGAAAAGAAAATACAATTTTGTATTTCCCAATCTTTTACACCGGGTATATTTAAATTGAGGAAAAAAATAAAATTACCTGCTATATAGGCTTTTTACGGTGAGAAAGACCGGAATTTAATTTTTCTATCTTGACAGGCGAAGAAAAATTCTATAACTCCCTCTGCTGATTTTTATAAAATGATTGAACAAGCCGTGCGCACCGGCACCGGCTTTCCGAAGAGATATTCAAGGAGAACTTATGGCACTCTTTTTCAAAGGTTCCGCCGACGGCGGCACCTTCCCCCGCGGAGTCCATCCGCCCGAATGGAAGACCTATTCCGAGGATGCGGCCATCGAAGTCGTTCCGCCGCCTCAGAAGGTGATGCTTCCTCTGCTCCAGAATGTCGGCGCCCCCAGCAAGCCGATTGTCAAGCCCAAAGCCATGGTCGCCTTCGGGGAAAAGGTCGCCGACGGGGGCGCATTCGTTTCCGCGCCGCTTCATGCCCCCATCGCCGGCAAGGTGTTGAAGACCGGGGTCATCACCCTGGCCAACGGCCGGCATGTCAGCGCCATTCCCATCAAGGGGGATGGAGAACAGCTTTCCGGCCGGGCCCTGTATGATGAAATCCTCGGGGGAGAGTGGCCCAAGGACGGTTTTGAAAAATACGACATTCAGGAGATCGTCGACGCCATTCAGGGGGCCGGCATCGTCGGGCTCGGCGGAGCCGCTTTTCCCACACATGTGAAATATGTTCCAAATGAGAAAAAACCGATCCATACGGTTCTGATCAACGGATGCGAATGCGAGCCCTATCTCACCTCCGATTACCGCCTCATGCTGGAGGCACCTGAAGCCATCGTCAGCGGCGCATTGGTTGCCGGCCGGGCCACCGGGGCCAAGGAAATCGTAATCGGTATTGAAGACAACAAACCCAAGGCGGTCGAAACCCTGCGGAAGGCGGCGGCCGGGACCTCCATTCAGGTGGCCGTGCTCAAGACCAAATACCCGCAGGGGAGTGAAAAACAGCTGATTCTGGCCCTGACCGGCAAAGAGGTGCCGGTGGGTGGTCTGCCCCTGGATGTGGGCATTGCGGTAAGCAACGTGGGCACCGCAACGGCTATGGCCCGGGCCGTGCTTCGGGGGAAACCCCTGACCCATCGGGTGGTGACGGTGACCGGCGGCGGCATCAAAAACCCCAAGAACCTGCTGGTCCCGATCGGCATCAGCCTGGGGGAACTGATCGATTTCTGCGGCGGCCTCACCGGTGATGCGGCCCGAATGATCTCCGGCGGCCCCATGATGGGCTTTTCCTTTACCGATCTCAATTCTCCGGTCACCAAGGGAACCAGCGGGGTCACCATTCTCACGTCGGCGGAGGTCAAAAAGGCCGAGGAGACCACCTGTGTTCGATGCGGCCGGTGCGTGGACGTCTGCCCCATGAACCTGGTACCCACCAAGCTGGCGCTGGCATCCCGGCATAAGGATATCGAGCTGGCCAAACGGTACAACATCATGGCCTGTTTCGAGTGCGGCTCCTGTGCGTATATCTGTCCTGCCTCCATTCCGCTGGTTCAGCTGGTTCGAACCGGCAAGGCGGTGGTGATCGCGGACGGCAAAAAATAATTTCAATCCCTGTAAAGGCGAGGGGTGAAACGGTGAGCCCTCGATAGGACAATTTCTATGGCGGAAAAGACGAAACAATCTGAATCGGCTCCGGAGAAAGCGGCACCCGTGCTTCATGTGGCGCCTTCGCCCCATCTGTCCAGTACCGATCTGACCACCCGTCGCATGATGATCGATGTTTTGATCGCACTGGCTCCGGTGGTCGCCATGGCGCTGTATGTCTTTCAGATGTATGCGGTCAAGCAGCTTCTGGTCTGTGTGGTCAGCTGTCTGGCGGCGGAAGCCCTCTTCACCCGCATGCGTGGGGGCGATCTCACCCTAACCGACTATTCGGTCTCGGTGACCGGGGTGATTTTGGCCTTGTCCCTTCCCGGCACCGCACCCTGGTATGTCGGCGTCATCGCCTCTTTCGCGGCGGTGGGCATCGGCAAGACCCTTTTCGGCGGCCTTGGGATGAACATCTTTAATCCGGCCATGGTGGGCCGGGCTTTCGTGATGATCGCATTCGCCACCGCTCTGGGGGCCTCGGGATATCATGACCCCGCAGGTACGGTGGATGCGGTCACCCAGGCCACTCCGATGGATGTATTCAAACAAAGCGGGGTGGTCGCGCCGCTGTGGGATCTCTTCTTCGGGTTTACCAACGGCTCCCTCGGCGAGACCAGCGCCCTGGCCTGCATCATCGGCGGCATCTATCTCTGCTTTCGGCGAACCGCCTCCTGGGAGATTCCGGTGGGGGTGGTCGGCGCGGTGGTAGTGCTGGCCGGAATCGGCAACCTTCTGAACCCGGGCTCCCAATGGACGGTGCTCCATCACCTGGCCGGCGGATCGCTTCTGTTCGGCGCCTTTTTCATCGCCACCGATCCGGTCTCCAGCCCTTTGACCCCCAAAGGAAAACTGATCTTCGGTGCGGGCATCGGGGCCCTGATCATGCTGCTTCGGGTCTACAGCGGATACCCCGAAGGGGTCATGTTCGCGGTGCTGCTGATGAATTCCGTTACGCCTCTTATTAACCGCTGGACCATTCCGCGGCCTTTAGGCGCCGTCGCTGGATAAACAGGATACAGATTATGAAACCGATACAGCCAATGGAACCCATGCCGCCCAGCATGTTGGCGCGGCTTAAAAACAACAAGATTATACAGGCCTGGCTGGTCCTGATTCTGGCCATCTGCTTCGGCTCCTCTCTGGCCGGCATTCAGCTGACCTTGGGCCCGCGAATCGAACAGAACAAGATCAACGAAACCCGGGAAAAGGTGCCGGAACTGGTTCTGGGCGCGGCCCATGCCCGGCAGCTGGCTGAAGAACAAAAAGCGCTGGAGATTCAGCCTCAGTCGGTGGCGGTAACCAAAAACGGCCGCCAGACCGCTTACTCGGTGCTCGAGGCCCGGGATCCCGCCAAGGGCCGGCTCGGCTGGGTGGTGAAGACCGGAGGCCAGGGATATGCAGACAAAATCGAATTGCTGCTGGGGCTCGACCCGGCGGCGGAGAAGGTCTCCGGCATATTCGTTCTGGAACAGAAAGAGACCCCCGGTCTGGGCAACAAGATCACGGATGAAGATTGGCGCAGCCAGTTCATCGGAAAAGAAACCGACCGGCCATTAGAGGTGGTCAAGGATACAGCGGATAAAGAAACCGAGATCAGCGCCATCACCGGAGCCACCATTTCGTCCAGGGCCGTCACCACCATCGTCAATACCGCGGTCGCCGACCTCAAGGGAAAGCTCGCCGCTCAATAGCCGGAGGATAAAACCATGCCCGACCAACCGACTTCCGCTGAACGATTCATACAGGGTATTCTGCCGGAAAATCCGGTTTATCGACAGCTCCTGGGGCTCTGTCCGACGCTCGCGGTGACCAACGGTATGCAGGCCGCCATCACCATGTCCGGGGCGGTGCTGTTCGTGCTGTTCTGCGCCAACGTAATCGTCAGCCTGATACGAAACCTGCTCAAGCCGCATCTTCGAATCGTCATCTTCACCCTCACCATCGCCACCTTCGTCACCATCGCGGACCGTTTTCTGGCCGCCTACCTATACCAGATGAGCAAGGTGCTGGGTCCCTACATTCCCCTGATCATCGTCAACTGCATCATCATCTGCCGATGCGAGGTCTGCGCCTCCAAGCAGAACGTGGTCGCCGCCGGCGCCGATGCGATCGGTCAGTCCATCGGCTTCGCACTGGCCCTCTCCTCCATCGCGGCGGTCCGGGAGATTCTCGGCACCGGCCATTTCTTCGGCATCCGGGTGCTGCCCGAGGTGTGGCCCGACTGGGTCGTGATGGTGCTGCCGCCCGGGGCTTTTCTCACGTTCGGACTCCTGCTGGGGTTGATTAACTGGTACGGCACATACCGCGCTGAAAAAGCGGAGAGGGGGTAAGAAACGATGGTCTACTTGGTGGATATTCTGCTGATCGGGATCGGCGCGGCGCTGATCAACAACTTTGTTCTGTATTACTTCGTGGGCATCTGCCCATTTATCGGCGTCTCCCGCCGCATCGACACCGCCTTCGGCATGGGGTGCGCGGTGATCTTCGTCATCACCATCGCGGCCACCATCAGCTGGGCGATCACCACCTTCATTCTGATGCCCGGCGCGCCCCTGACCACCTGGGCGGCGGGGCTGTTCGTGTCCAAAGAGGCGGCGGCCAATATCGATCTGACGATCCTAAGCTATATCGTCTACATCTTCGCCATCTCCTCCTCGGTCCAGTTTGTGGAGATGTATGTGCGCAAGTTCTTTCCGCCTCTGTACAAGGCATTGGGGGTTTTTCTGCCCTTGATCACCACCAACTGTGCCATTCTCTTCGCCTGTCTGGTGATCATGAGCAAGATCGTCGGTGTGGACAATCCTCAAGACGCCTGGGATCTGGGACG